>JANRMB010000175.1:0-10243 GCA_033761985.1 Candidatus Sumerlaeia bacterium
CTAACCCAATTATTCACCGACGCAGCAATCATTCTGGTAGCCATCATCATTCTACTGGTTTTGATGAACTGGATTGAACGACGCTTTCGGGTTCGCAAAAATTCCAGACCCTTGGTGGACGACCGCTTGGGGGCATCCTACGAAGGTCGCCTCAAGAAAAAAGATCAGGAACAGGAGGCTCTCCGCGAGAAAGCCGAAACTGAAGCACGCGGCCGCATCCTTCAACGCTTCCGGGAATACATCACTGTGCTTTCCCGCTATGGGTGGTCGAGACCTGAAACGGAAACACCCCGGGAGTACTTTCACCGCACCGCCTACAAACTCCTGGCTCCTGATCGGGAGCTTGATCCCCGGCTTCCCAAACTCTACAATCGAGCGTGCTATTCACCGGAAGAAATCACCCCCGATGATGCCAAGGAATTTGTGGAACTTGCCAACGCCACAGAATCAGAAATCACCACCGAACTTGAACGCCTCAAAGAACGAGCCGCCTACCTTGAAGCCCTCAAAAAACAACAACTCCTCGACCGCTGAAACTTCTACCTCCGTCCCCCTATGTTTCGCGGAAGGTGCCAACTGGCGATTGTTCCACGGTGATGGCGTTCATCTGCTTCCCCATCAACTCCCCACCGCGCCCACACTCATCTACATGGATCCCCCCTTCTTCACAGGGAAGACATTCGAAAGCCGCGATGAATCAGGCGGTGGTTTTCAGGATACTTGGGGGAACGACCGCTCCGAGTATCTCGAGTACCTGCGCCAGCGAATTCGGCATTCTCGGGAACTACTCGCCCCCAACGGTTCTTTCTTCCTTCATTTGGATTGGCGGATTGTGCACTACGCCAAGGTGTTGTGTGACGAGATTTTCGGCGACTCGCATTTCCAGAATGAACTTATCTGGAGTTATAATTCCGGAGGCGGAAGCAAACGGCGTTACGGTCGTAAGCACGACACCATCCTTTGGTATTCCAAGGGGACGGAAGGGATCTTTCACCCTGACGCTGCCCGGGTTCCCTACGATGCACTGATCGCCAAAAAGCGCGAACACCTCTTCCACCCCGATGGCAAAGTATCCGGAGATGTGTTGCACATCTCGCGTCCTCCCAACCACTCGCCGGAATGGGTTGGCTGGCCCACCCAAAAACCCCTCGCCCTGCTGCGTTGGCTGGTAAGGGTGCACACTAACCCCGGGGATCTTGTCCTCGATCTCTGCTGCGGCTCTGGCACCACCGTAATTGCGGCCGTGGAGGCAGGCCGACAAGGGGCGGGTATCGATCTTTCCCCCGAGGCACTGCAACTTGCCCGCGCCCGGTTGGAAAAACACTCGACGCCCCCCGTTGATTCGGGTCATTCGTTCACCACTCCATAACGCCAACTTTTCATGAAAATCTTCTCCTCACCATGAGCGATTCCCAGGAACCCCGCAAACGCAAGCCGGGATTTTTCACCAACCTCTTCCACATCACCAACACGGAAGACCCCGAGCTGAAGGCGCCTGTTGAGGAACCCGCTCAGCCGGAAGCACCGGAGCCCGAGGAGGAAGGGTTCTTCAAACGGCTCTTCCGTAGCAAAACACCCGAAGAACAAGCCAAACAAACAGAACTCGATAAAGTTGCCGATGCCGCCGCCGAACGCGCCATCAGCAAAGTTACCACCCGCAAATCCCTTTTTCAGCGCCTGCGCGAGCGTCTCTCCTTCACCCGCAAATCCCTTTTCGAAAGTATCAAGGCAGTCTTTGGTCTTTCCGGGAAACTCGATGAAGAAACCATCGAAGAACTGGAAGCCATCCTTCTGCAAGCCGATGTCTCCATGGAGACAACCCTGAAAATTGTGGGGCGCATGCAAAAGGAAGCCGACAAACGAGGCGATGAAATGTCGCCCGAGGAAATGCTTCAGCTCTTCCGAAAATCCATTCAGGAAATTCTGGAACAAGCGGCTCCGGGTTTCGATCCCACACCTCCCCAACCCGGGGAACCTTATGTGGTGATGATGGTTGGCGTAAACGGAGTGGGGAAAACCACCACCGTTGCCAAAATGGCCAAACGCTGCACCCAAGCAGGCCTGAAGACGATGCTTGTGGCGGGCGATACCTTCCGTGCCGCCGCCGTGGAACAACTGGAACTTTGGAGCAAACGCATCGGTTGCGACTTTATGAAAGCCGACCCCGGTTCTGATGCCGCAGCTCTTTGCTACAACGCCCTGCAGAAGGCCAAAGCCAACGGTACTCAAGTGGTTTTCCTCGATACGGCGGGCCGGCTACACACAAAGTCCACGCTCATGGATGAACTCGAAAAAATCAACCGAGTCGTCAAAAAACAACTCCCCAACGCCCCCCACGAAACACTCCTCGTCATCGACGCCACCACCGGCCAGAACGCACTTTCGCAGGTGAAGACCTTCAGCGAACGTGTGAACATTTCGGGCCTTGTGATGACAAAACTCGATGGAACTGCAAAGGGCGGGATTCTTCTCAGCATTCTGGACCAATTCAAGATCCCTATAACGCTGATCGGCGTGGGGGAAGGCGCCGAAGATTTGCGCGACTTCGATCCCGAACAATACGCCGCAGCGCTATTCGGAGAGTAATCCAAAAACTAAATTGTGAAATGAAGTGGAGCCACCAATCGGATTCGAACCGATGACCCCTTCCTTACCATGGAAGTGCTCTACCGACTGAGCTATGGCGGCTCTAAGGGGGAGCAAATGTCTAGGAAGAAACCCTGCTCTCGGGCAAGAGAAAAAAACAGGTTTTTTGCCCCGGCTATCCTTCGCCCCACCAACGAATGAATCCCAAATATCCGACCAACAAGGCGTTGCCACCAAAAAAGCAAACCAGCGAATGCCGCCCAACCCATTCCAGTAATTTCCAATCACGCCCGGTTGCACTCCAGCACAAAAAACATCCCAGAAGCCCGCACCCCATTCCCAGAATTAACAGATAATAGCCCAAACTATGGGCCGTCCGTTGAAGTAAAATCGCCCGCAAACCCCATAACTGCTCCCACACCGCAAAACTCCAACTGGCTGCGCACAACAACAGCAAACACGCCAGCAACAGCAATCGCAGCCCAAGCTTGCTTCCGGGTTCGCTTCGGAGCCTCCCTCCCAATACCATCCCGGTGGACACAAGAAACAGCATATGCCCCAAGCTAAATGCCGAGGCCCCTTGGGGACTTCCAAACAGTAGCGCCGAAAGGTTCTCCGAAAAACCGCCTCCCCCCGAAGTGAAAGCAAACAGACTACAGAGCGTATACAACCCGAGCGTAGCACACCATAACACCGGTAACCCCACTATTCTTCGAATGGGTAGAAGCAGCGCCATCGTACCCAGCAATAGGGCCAGAAACGGAAACGCATCGGCCAAGCGGCCCGCATCAAGAAACAGCGCGGAACGTAGCGTGGAACCGGCTCCGTTCACCCCGGAAATCTCCCCCAAAAACGTTAATCCAATACCATAAATCCAACAAATCATGGCGCGTTGCAGCAACCGCCCCCCAGCAGGGCGATTTGAATCCGCCCCATAAACCCATTCCAAAAGTACACCGATTATTAAGATAAAGATCCCCGTGGCTGAACGCAAAAGAGGGCTCAGCAAATCACCAACTTCCGTGAGCAGGGGAACGCTCCCGCGAAACACATCCAGCGTATGAGTAAAGAGTGCCAAAAGAATGGCAAGCCCGCGAACCGCATCGAGAGCATGAACGCGCTCTCCGTGGGGTTGAATCGGGGTCTCAGGCAATCGGTTCAATCACCGCCCCCACCAAATCGGGGGAGAGAATCCGTGCCTTGCCACCAAGCCCAAGGGTTTGCACTTCCTGATTCCATACTTGCTGAACAGCTTCCACTTCCGCGGCTTCCGTTATGGCCAGCAAACTGGGACCGGCACCGCTCACCGTTACGCTCGCTGCGCCAGCAGAGAGCGCCGCCCGTTTCAGGTGGGCGCAATGGTTCATCAAATGCTCGCGCTGAGACTCATGAAAGCGATCCTGGGTCAGGACTTTCAGATTCTTCACCTCACCGGAAACCAATGCCTGAATCAGCAACGGAACGCGGCAGGAGTTGGCGATGGCATCCGTCAAGCTGACGGATTTCGGCAACACGCTGCGGGCATCACTTGTGGCGACTTCATAATCCGGGGAAAGCACTACAAACCGAAGATTCGCCGCAGGGGAATATTTGTGGATGATTACCTGCTTCTGGGGAGTCATCAGGGAAGCCGTCAAGCCACCCATCAGAGCAGGAGTTACGTTATCCGGATGCCCCTCAAACTCCACAGCCAACTGCAACACTTCCTCTTTGGAAAGCGGAGCACCCAGCAACTGATTGGCCCCGAGCATTGCCCCAACAATCGCCGTGCTGGAACTCCCCAAACCACGGGCGTTGGGTACGTTCACCACCGCCTCAACACGTACAGACTCTAACTTTCGCCCAACGCGGTCGTACACACGGTGCATTGCCTGAAAGAAGAACCCATCCGGCTTCCCCACAAGGCGGCCCTTTTCCGGTCCGGAAAACTCCAACGTCAATCCGGGTTCATTCGGTTCCGGAAAGAAACGGAACTCATTCCGGAGTTGGAACGCCATCCCAAGGCAATCGAAGCCCGGACCAATATTGGAGGTGGAACAAGGGACTAAAACACGAAAGGGAGAAGGTTGGGCCATGAAGCTCTACACACAAAACGATGAATTGGCGGGGCGGAATAAATCCCCCTGCCGACGAAACGACATCCGCAGAAAACGAAGACAAAACCTCTGGAGGAAATCGTTGGGGCGTCAAGTGGGGATCATTCCCACAGCCCGCGAAAATGCTACTGAGAAGTGGTCTTCATAAACCACCAGGCACCCACTCCACCCATCAGAAGGTTGGGAAGCAGGAACAGGAAAACCGTTACAATCAACGGAGCTCCGGATCCCCCCATACTCTGTGCAAAAGCAAAAAAGGCATAATAGAGGGATACCAATAACGCCGTCATCACCACGGAAAGCGACTTCGCACGGGGGCGAATCTCCATCGCCAATGGAATCGCCACGAGGATGAACGCCAAACACGAAAGAGGAAGTGTGAAGCGTTGAATCATTTCATTCCGGGCGGCGAAGTAGTTTCTCCAAACCCGGGGAATCCGCCTTTCGCCATCAGAATCCCGCACAACGGGGACGGTTGGAGGAGTCACCAGATTTTCCAGCAAAGCAAAAAAACTGAGTTCTTGAGGTTTCACCCGTTCCACTTGGGCCAATCCATCATCGTTTGCCGCCAAGAAAGTCTCCATTTTATCGAAGCTGATCACCGTCGTGCGGTCTGAAGTAGGCTCCTCTTCGGAGATCCACTGGCCATTTTCCAGAATGAGTTGGATTTCCCGATTTTCCGGATCACCTATTACCCGGCCCTCTTCGGCAAACGCAATATAGGCGCTCTCACCACCAGCCTCATCGGCCAGAACTTCTTTTTTACTCATAACGAAACGCATGCTCACGCCCTCCATGCGGAGTGCTTCCTGAGCGGAACCCGTCCCAATTTTTCTTTCAAAGGAAATCGTCATATCTGATCCCGCCGGAGCCAACTGATCGTACACCACCCCGGGTTCCAAATTGGTGATGATTTCAAACTGGATTTGATAGAAAATGCGATCCAGTTGGCGATAGAACGCTGGAATGACAAATTGATTTACGGCGATCAGGAAGCAACAAAGAGCGACCCCGCTCACCACCACGGGTTTGAAAACGCCCCACAGATGAATTCCGGCAGTACGCATCGCCATTACTTCATTATCAGAGGTAAGGCGCCCCACACCGATCAGCGTTCCCAACAGAACCGCCATGGGTACCGTGAGGGTAAGCAGAGTTCCCAGAAAAATACCGATAACCTGAAGCAGCGCCCAACCAGAGACCCCCGCTTTTAGTAGCAGATCCAGATCATCATACACTCGGGCCACCAACAACACAACTATGAAGAAAAGTGTGCTGAGAACAACGGGGGTCAGAATTTCCCGTAGAACGTAGCGTGGAAGAATCTTCAAAGGGGATCACCGATTCGCGAAGGATCAGACGAATCCATTTCCGGATGCGCCAAAGAAAAAGAGCCTCAGGTTTCAAACACCTGAGGCTCAATGAGAAAGAATCACGATCTGGGAGTAGAACCGATTTAGAGTTCCTTGAGCGCCTGCTCATCAAAGCCGAAGACCGCGGATTTGCCTTTGACGGTAACAGGGCGCTTGATAAGCCCTGGATCGCGCATCATCAGTTCAATAGCCCCCTTCTTGGTGGGGGGATCGTCCTTCAACCCATGGTCCCGATAAGCCGTGGAATAGACGTTCAAGTAGGCTTTCACATTCTTGGCGTCGATGTGGGTTTCCAGTAACGAGCGGGGTGGTGGATACTGTTCCAGATCACGCATATCAAGCTCGTGACCCAACTCTTCCAGAAACTGCTGTGTTTTCTTACAGGTCTGGCACTTTGGTTTGTAGTAGAACGTGACTTTTGCCATAAGTATGCATGTCATCCGTTGATGTTGAAGGAGTTTGCCGAAGGCGGGCTCCAAAATCAAGTGCGAATAGCTTCGTATAATCGTAAATCTTTGTACCGAGTCCACAAAATAATACAAGTTAACGAAAAGTTGTTGAAAAAACTCACTTCCAAACTATTTAGCCGAAAAAATCTCCGTCATTTTCCATCTCGCCGATACCTTCCGGAGTCCTCCCGGCAATCGCCTTCAACACACGTTCCATGGTGCTGGAGATCGCCCGGCCCAGAAACTCACCCGGCTCCATCCATTCATACCCTGTCATCCCGGCTATCAAGTTCGGCTTCTCCCCTTTCCAGTCCCCCTCCACCCGGTGCACGGTCAGGTGAATTTTGGTGTTCATCACCACATGGCGATGTTCAAACACCGGGGCTGTAACCCTTCCAACACCCAGCCCGAGAGATTCCCAAAGTCGACTCCCCGCCACGAGCCGCTCCTCCATCCCCTCACACCGCACCTTCGGAAGCTCCCACATCAGCGCAAAAGAGCCCTTGGGGGAACGTTGCATACCCAGCAGTTTACCATCTGCGCGCTCCAGTAACAACGCCACCTCACGCACCGCAATCGACTCAGCTTTCTTCCCTTTGTTTGGGTAGCTTTCCGGATCGCCGTGATCAAAAGCCCGGCAACCCTTTTTCACCGGGCATCCCTCGCAACGGGGATTCCGAGGAAGGCAAACCAGCGCCCCCAATTCCATCATCGCCTGATTCCAATCCCCCGCCTGATCACGAACCAAAACCGCATCCGCCCATTCCCAGAGTTGGCGCTTTACCCTGGGGTTGCGAATTTCATCACTCAGGGCGTGCCATCGGCTCAGAACCCGTTCCACGTTGGCATCCAATACCGCAACGGGCTCCGCATAGGCTATACTTGCCACTGCCGAGGCCGTGTAACGCCCCATCCCCGGCAACGCCAGGAGCCCCTCAAACGCCGTGGGGATTTCGCCCCCCAATTCCTCGGTTACGAGGCGCGCAGCCTTCCATAAGTTTCGCGCTCGACTATAATATCCCAGCCCCAGCCAGAGCGCCAAGACCTCTTCCTCAGTTGCTTGAGCGAGAGTTTGCACCGTGGGAAAGCGTTCCAAAAATCGCTTCCAACGCGGAATCACCGTTTGCACAGTGGTTTGTTGTAGCATGATCTCCGAAACCCAAATCTTGTATGGATCGCGGGTTTCCCTCCACGGGAGCGACCGCTTCTCCCGGTTATACCAGGAGAGCAGGGAGGTCTGAAGTTCTTCGCGGGTAGGCGCATGGAAGTTGGTCATGCGCTCATCCCACGTTGGGGAGTTGCCAATCCAACCCCAAAAGCCCGGCGAAAAAGCCGAGCTTATGGTGAAGCTCCCGCCATTCCTCCTCAGCCACGGAATCCGCAACAATTCCCCCACCTGCAGCCAGATGTAAATCGCCTCCGGGGTATAGCGTGGCGGTGCGAATGGGAAGATTCAACTCCACGTCGCCGTAATGATCCAACCAGCCGATGGCTCCACAATAGATTCCGCGAGGGTGAGTTTCCAATTGGGATAGAATTTCCAAGGCACGGCGCTTCGGGGCACCCGTTACGGAGCCTCCCGGGTAAATAGCCCGAAGAAGGTTTTTTAGGCTTTCCTCTCGTCGCAGTGTCCCGTGCACGGTACTTTCCAGGTGTTCGATTCCATGATGGCGATTGGTCTCCATCAACGGATCAACCCGCACGGAACCATAGTGGCACAACCGCCCCAAATCATTCCGCTCCAAGTCCACAATCATCAGGTGCTCCGCAAGATCCTTCTCCCCCCAGGACAAAGACTCATGCTGAACAGGTCGGGTTCCCTTTATCGGTTTGGTGCAAACTTGACGCCCCCAGCGGCGAAGGAGCAGCTCTGGTGAAAAACTGATGTGTTCCCCCGTGGCGGTGCAAAGGTGTGCGGCATAGCGCTCACCACCAAGGGCGATTCCCCGGGCAAACAACTCATACCCACGCAAGGTTGTTTTTCCACGAAACGGAATCGTGAGATTTGCCTGGTAAATATCTCCCCGGTGCAGGTGTTTTTGAATACAGGAGATGGCCTCCTGATAGACAGGGAAACTCCACGGTGAAGCCAACTCCCGATGGTCCATGCCAAGTAAATCACCTTGATAGCCCCCCTGATCAACCCGAGTTCCTTGGGGAGGTTTGGGCCACACCGCTTTCTCGGGTTCCAACTTCCAGTGATTCCAAGTGTAACGTGAGCTGGGTTTGGCCCCCACCAATTGCCATTGGCCGTTGAGGAGCACAAAACCACAGGAATGAATGGCGATATACACGTCATCCACCTGCGAGGCGGACATTCTTGGAAAACAGTGCTGATGAGGTGGTATGGTTCGCCCGTACTCATAGGAGAGTGCAACCGTGGCCAGCGGAAACGAGGGGCGTTTCATCAGCCGTTTCGCGGTGGTACTCCCTTGATGGGAAAACTCCTCCAAAATCTCCTGCGCCCACATCAACGGGGTGCTGCCGCAATCCTCCGATTCGCGGATCACCACACCCTCGGGGGTCTCCACACGAGTACCAAAACTCGGATGTGCCCTGATGATCAGGATTGGCTGGGGAAGGCAGAGCGGTGGGTGCTCCCAACCCGAAGTTTCAGTTCCCCAAAACAAGGCTTGGCCGTTCGAACCTAATGAAGGGATGTGAAGCAAATTCAAGTACCAAGCGCTCGAAAGGTGATATCGCTTTTCATGCAAAAGGGATGCACGTTCAAAAAATGAGAACCAGTACACCACATAGTAAGAGTATTCCCACCACACCCAAAATGATGACCGTACGGAATTGCTGCGTCTGTTTTTTCTGATTCTTAACGGAATCTTGGTCAATCAGTTGGCTGGTATAAGACGTGGGGACGTACGCTTTCGTTGTAACACCCGGGACTTGGGAACTGGAATTCCGTAATTCCTCCCCCTCATTCGTGGGGGTTTCCTTTCCGGTAAACCACTCCATATCATCAGCTTGTGAGGCCAATTCCTCCAGCCCAAGCTTTTTCTTTCGGCGTTCCGGCCTGGACTTAAGCATAACCGATTCGGTTTCCTTTTTGGCATAGAGGGAAGAGGAATCGGTTGGTGTCTCCTGCCGGTTCGTTGTAGGGGCAGCCTGATAAACTTGGGGATTCTGACTGCTGAGAGGCTTGATCCCGGGCTTGGGGGATTGATCCCGGAATTCGATCTCCGGGGTAATTGGGCGCACGGGATTTCTGGGAAGAGGAGTCGGCATGCTGCCGGGTCGGTCCAACTCGCGCCCCAGGGGGAATTGTAAGACTCCTGTATCACCGGTCTCTTCGCGTGTCTCCAAATCGTGAAGCGGCTTGGGAGAATTTGCAGTGCCTTTGGTTGGTGAAGAGGAATTAACATCTGCCACCACCGCTTTCATCCTAAGCCCCGAACCCAAATTGCGCAGGATACGTTTGATTTGTTCCACCAGATCATCTGCGGTGCGGAATCGATCCTTGGGATCCTTCTCCAGGCACTTCATGATCAAGGCGGCTGTCTCGGTGGAGAGATGCGGGTTCCGATTCAAGATGGGCTTCGGCGGGGTATTCACATGATTCATACAAACGGTGATATCGTTCGGATCGCTGAAGACTGGTTCCCCAGTGGCCAGATGATACAAAGTACAACCGAGGGAATAGATATCCGTGCGGCCATCCATGGGGTGGCTCAGGATTTGTTCCGGAGACATATATTGAACCGTACCGAAGACCGTTCCCGCGATGGTG
>JANRMB010000176.1:0-2120 GCA_033761985.1 Candidatus Sumerlaeia bacterium
TAACAAAAGAACGCGCTGTTCCATCCACTGAATGGGCGATTCCGCAGGCCGGTAGTTCACGAACTCCATGGTCGAGTCCATATTGGGGCCGCCAGGCGCCCAAAACAGGTTGGGGGTGTAATCGCAAATCACGGTGCCAGAGAAGGATTCATCTTTCGCCAGATCATGTAGAACCGGGCGCGCCACGCTGCCGTTCATGGAAAGGTTGATGACGTCAGCACCACCAAAAGCTTCGGAAACAGGTTCATGCGCCAATCCGAAACGGATTCGGGAGGAACCAACCAGAACGACCTGGTCCGAATCCGCAACCTTGTTCCGCCAGAGAGCCCACAACCCGGGGGTATCGTTATAGGAAGGACCGTAGCCCATCCCCCGAAGAAGAAGTTCCCAACCCAGTAGGAGAACAAGGAACAACACCAGAGTAATTCCCGTCATCCGCCCCCAGGAGTGCATGGGGATCAATCGACCATCCAGCGTCAGATTCGCCGGGTGTGTGAGCCGCACGTTTGCATCAGAATTGGAAGTAGATGAAGGCATCGCTTCCTCCTTGGGAGAGTACTACACAAAACAACATTCCCACCCAAAGAGCCACCACAAGCCAGGAGGGTGCTTTGCTCACAATCGTTTCAATGGTGGTGTTTTTGAGGAACCAATGACTCAGGAAGAGCCCGGTGATTACAACCGCGACTTTGACCATGTCCAAGGTGGCAAGTACCATGATGGGTTCTTGAACAAATCCAAAAAGGGAAGAGTACATCCGCCCGGCGTTGGGGAACGTTTGAGCGCGGAAAAGTACCCAGGTCAGCAGAATGCAAAAGTAGGTCAGAAGCGTGAGGAAAAGCCTTCCCGGGAGCTTTTGCCAAATCGCCATGTGCCCGAAAGCGGCTTTCAGTCCGCGCTCCAAAATCAGCAACAACCCGTGGGCAAAACCCCAGAGAACAAACGTCCAGGAGGCACCGTGCCAAAGCCCACCGATGAGCATCGTCACCATCAGATTGAAGCAGGTACGCACCGCGCCACAGCGATTTCCGCCCATGGAAATATACACATAATCCCGCAGGAACCGCGAAAGACTGATGTGCCAGCGTTGCCAGAAATCAGAGAATCCGCAGGCAGCGAAAGGGAAGCGGAAGTTGTTCACCAGCGAAAACCCGAGGCAGAGTGAGGCCCCAATCGCGCAGGTGGAATAGCCCGCAAAATCACAGAAAATCTGACCCGAAAACGCCAACACCCCGAGCCATGCATCCAGAGGAGCCAAACCGTCTTTCGCGTCAAAAACAGCCTCAGCAGTGCCGGCAAGAAGAGTATCGGCGAGCACCACTTTTTGGAACAACCCAAGAGTCATGAGGCACAGCCCCCAACCGAACCGGTTGAGGTTTGCTTCAAACGGTTCCACACACTGGGGAAGAAATTCCGAGGCCCGAACAATGGGTCCGGCCACCAATTGGGGGAAGAATGTGACGAAGAAGGCAAAATCCAGAATTGATTTGGAAGGCTCCAACTTCCCGCGCCAAATATCGATGCTGTAGGAAAGGGTTTGAAACGTGTAGAAGGAAATCCCGACCGGGAGAATGATATCCATCGGCGGAGGGTTGTACTGAATTCCTACCCAACTCAGAACCGTTACCGTATTCTGCAGAAGAAACTCCCCATACTTGAAGTACGAGAGCATCCCCAAGTTCCCCACGAGGCTGACTGCCAGCCAAAAGTTTTTTCCTGCCCGTGTGGTGGAGCGTCCCATCCCGGCACCCGCAAACCAATCAATCAACGTGGAGATGATCAAGAGCAGCACAAACGGCGGATTCCAAACACCGTAAAAGAAGTAACTCGCCACCAGAAGATTGAACTTCTTTACTTTCCAGGAAAAGGCGAGGTGGTGCAGTACCACTACGAGGAGAAAAAAGACGAGGAAGGTGAGGGAATTAAAGACCATGAACGAGAAAGTCCGGGGCTTTCGTGGATTGACGAATCAGCTTGCTAGAAGATTCCTTCATCGAATCCACCTTCAGAATGAGGACAATCGAAATCTTTATTTGAGTCAAACCGCTTCAACTCCTTGAAAATCCAACGCCTATTGTAAAAAAGGGTGGATTTTCTACCCCACCTCACGCAGTACGTTC
>JANRMB010000177.1:0-28244 GCA_033761985.1 Candidatus Sumerlaeia bacterium
GTTACCCAAAACATCTCCCCGACAACGTCGACGGAGAACCGCGTTTGGCACCACTACGATCAAGTCGGGAGCGTGATGATAACCTCCCACGCGGGCGGGAACGGGATTCAAGGCCGTTACGCCGACGCCTTTGGCAACACCATTTCCTCGCACTTCACCGGAACATGGATTGACAGTTGGAGCGCCTCGGGTCATAACACCAAGGAATACGACTTGGAGGCCGACCTCGTGTACATGTATCAACGCTGGTACGACCCCAAGAGCGGCACCTTCGCGAGCATGGCGCCTTTCCCTCCGATGCGCGAGCATGAGTATGGGTTTGCGAGCTCTAAACCAAACTCAAATATTGATCCGAATGGAATGATAGATTGGGGTTGGACACCAATTGCCGGACAATTTTGTAATAGATCTTCAGTACCAGTGCAAGTTCTTATCAACGGGAAATATTATACTGTAAATCCCGGTGAATGTACCGGGACTATGCACGATCCTGATGGTGTGGTTTGTGGAGATGGAAGGTTTTACAAAATTGGTGCTTTTGATGAGGTTTACTGCACGGATTGCGGGGCTTCTGAGGACAATCTTTGGGATGATCCAATTCTTCCTCCGACGGATGACCCCGGCGCAAGAGGTGGTGGTTGGCCTGATTAGGATAAGCCTGGGCCTGGATTGCCATGGCCTAAGCCATTACCGCCTCCTGATCCTGGCGATGGTTATGGTGATTGGAGATAGTAACTAGTTTCTTTTCTAACGAATAGAACATATTGTTTACAATTTACAGGCGGAATAAATTGCTCTCCTTAAGATCCAAGACTAAAGTTTAGGTAATGATTATGAAAATAGTTTGGTATGCTGTTTGTTGTAGATGGAGGACGCTTTATTTGTACATAGCTTTTGCAGCAAGTTTGTCTGCACTCATATTTTCGCTGATGTGGAAACAAATGGTAGAACATATTATGCTTTACATTTCTAATCCAAATCCTATGGAGCTATTTACCATGGGTAATCTTGTTGTGCTATCTCTATTAACTATATGTTTTGTAATGATCCCCATAAGGGTTTCCGCTGAAGATAACTTTTTTGATGACTTACGAACTACTATTATAGATAAAAGGATTGTTTTTTTCATGCTAATCATTAGGCCATCAAGAATAGTAAAGTTACTATCATTCATTTGTAGCCTAATTTTCTTTTTGTTTTATGAATTTCATCATGGAGAAAATTACCATGAATTGACATCCGCACTCATAATGTGCTCACCTATAATAACTCTTTTTCTTCTTTTTGAAGCTAAAATATTACTTTCACAACTTCGAGTGGAGTATGGACAGGTAAGTTGATGTGAATAGGAACGATATTAGTCATGTATAGATCAAAAGCCCCAATCATATTTATGATGGTTTTTCTAATTGGATGCACTTATTATTACGATAAGCCAAATGTTGGAACGAAATTCACAAGTATAAATAAAGATCGGGTACTTCATGAATTTGATGGATGTTCTGAAGTCGATAAAGTAAACGAAATGTATAACCTTAAATTTGCAGGTACGTATTGTAATCATTCGATAGTAGTTGTTAAGAAAAGTCGAAGCTTTTTTGAACCTTATGGAAAAGCTTATATTGTTATTGTAGATCAAAATAATACGATTCTATCTGTTTTTGTCGGTGCGATATAGTTGTTTTTTCTCAACTTATCAACACCAGTCTTGGCCGCAAGGCGGTCTACTATCGCACCTCGAACTTTGCCAACTGGACGAGTGCCGATAACAAGCTTCGGTTTGTTTCGTTGCAAGGCAGAACGGGTGATTTTGACTCCGGCGCGTGGGTGCGTTTGGAGCGCGACTTCACCGCTGATCTCGCCGCCGCTTGGCCGGGAATCACGAACGTCACCGTCACCGGCTGGCACCTGTGGTCACCCGTTGGAGCCACTATTGGGATGGATGGCCTTCACTTTGGAAACGCCCTCACCGTGCAGCACAACGTTCTGGGTGGCGGCGCCGTCGGGCATATACTCGTAACCCAAAACATCTCCCCGACAACGTCGACGGAGAACCGAGTCTGGCACCACTACGATCAAGTCGGGAGCGTGATGACGACCTCCCACGCGGGGGGCGGACCGGCTTCGCAGCGCCTCGCCGATGCCTTTGGCAACACCATTTCCTCGCACTTCACCGGAACATGGATTGACAGTTGGAGCGCGTCGGGTCATAACACCAAGGAATACGATCTGGAGGCCGACCTCGTGTACATGTATCAACGCTGGTACGACCCCAAGAGCGGCACCTTCGCGAGCATGGCGCCGTACCCTCCGATGCGCGAGCATGAGTATGGGTTTGCGAGGAATAGTCCTAATCATTTTACAGACCCATTTGGAAGAGACCCTCAGGAGGATGTAGACGCTTATGAGTGTATGGTTTTTGATCAAAGTTACAAAGGCTGTATGGAATGCTGCTCCGATTTATTTAATTCAGGAGAGATAAGTAGTCCAACAAAATGTTTCGGTTATTGTGAAGAAAACAAAGAATGGTTTAAGCCTACTCCAATAATAGTTCCAAACCCAATACCAAATCCAAATCCAATTGGTAATCCAACTATTCCTATTTTACCCCCCAATCCTAACGGGCCTTGGTCAGGCCCTGCAATTCAATGCCCCGAGTGTTATGTAATCGTCGCTGGGGCTGTGGGTGTAATTGTTGTTGTCTATTTATTTCCAGCTGCAGCTCTTGGTGGCGCATGCATATTGTTGCCTGGCTAAGGTTTTTCTTCTGGAGACTTATGTTTTTATGGCAGATAGATTTGTGCAACAACTTTGTTTAGCCTATTGTCTTGAAAGAAATGACGGGCGTATTCCTTCGGAAAAGATATCTCAAAGAGTTAAAGCGCTTCGTGATTCAACAAATAAAAAAGATGTTATTGCATACTCCTTAGCTGACAAAATCATGAATTTCGTCCTAAAAAAGCAATCTCTTGCTTTAAACTGGAACTATATGAAAAGTTTTCATGTGAATTCAATTGAATATATTCATACGTGTGTTGACAATAACATCTACTTTGCTTCATCACCGTCTTGCCATTTTTGTCATGCTAACAATATGTATTCCAAGATTTTGTTTCTTATTGTGCTAAGGCATTTCTCAAGGATTATTGATTTTTCTTTCATAACAACAAATGATCAGTTGAATCTAATATCTGCGATTCACTTTTTCCATGAACATAATATATTCACAGAGATAAGGAGTGATAAGGAGTTTGAATTACTTCAGTTTCTTTCAAATATTAATTTGGAAAAGTGCCATAATGAGTATTGGTCTCCTGAAGTGTCTTTCGATTATATGAATCAATTCTATCAAAAACATCTGACTTCTGTTAATTCGTTAATTGATAATTATCGATGATAAACATTTTCCCTGAGTATTAGTTGGGATACAGTTTTAAAAAATCTATCACCGCTGATCTCGCCGCCGCATGGCCGGGAATCACGAACGTCACCGTCACCGGCTGGCACCTGTGGTCACCCGTTGGAGCCACTATTGGGATGGACGGTCTACACTTCGGAAACGCCCTCACCGTGCAGCACAACGTTCTGGGGGGCGGGTTCAAAGATAAGGCCGCGCCGTTGGCGTTGGATCGCTCGGGATGTTAGACTCCAGCCAACGAATACACGTATAACTGACTACGATATCCTATTTATCCTTTTCATCCTATTCATCTTTGTGAATAAAACGACCAAGATGGTCGTGTTCCTTTCCCCATCCTTGCCATCCTTGATATCGATGTTAAATTATTCTTACCCGACTTCCAATAACGCCGGGCCGTTGGCCCTCAGACTTGCGATAAACCTTAAATCCTAGTGCTTGCGCCCTAGGTTGGTATGTGGCCGCGCCGTTGGCGCTGGATCACGCGGGATGTTAGACTCCAGCCAACGAATATACGCATAACTGGCTACGATATCCTATTAATCCTTTTCATCCTCTTCATCTTTGTGAATATAAATCAATCCAGCTTCTCATGTATCTTTCCCCATTCCTCTCTTCCCTACTCAAAAATCCACCCATTTCGAATTCCCAAATCCTGCTGTTCCGTGCTCCCCAATAAGATGTGCTGGGCCAAATCTCCAAAGCCTCCGGTTTTGTTTAGTTGAATATAGGCCACTGTATTGGTTGAACTAACCCAAAATTTTTCGCTGTTCCCATCTGGAAGAGCCTCATAAACTCCCGGGCTTTGGGCGAGGGCGTTTTCTATCTTCACCACCAGCACATATTCCCGATCGAAATCCATCTGATACGGAACATCAAAAATTAGCCGCTGCCAACCCGCTTCCGCCACATCATAGGGCCCCTGAACATGCAATAATTCCGTGGGGCGGGCATTCACCATCCGGTCATAAAGGCTCACGGTGATTTGTGAACCATTGGCGTCGTTGGTTCGCAGTTGGATTCCTTCCAACACATTCAACTTAGTCAGCTCCGTTGGCGTGCGGAATTCCCAAGCCGTATACAACAATCGATTCCGGAACCCCAGGTTCCCCCAAAGTCGGGGATTGTCCCATTCTGTGAGGCTACCCTTGAGCGCTGGAATCCAGTTGTTCAGCTCAAATGCCGAGCCCGTGGGAGTGGATTGAATATTCTCCACACGCACGCTGGAGTTGTTTCCCTCATTTGTTTTTGCCGAGGGGATGGAGAAGTCAGAAAACAGCCGATTCAACGTCGAGCCCGGGAACACATCTCCGCCATCGCCCGCGCTGACCTCGAGGTCCAACTCGTTCAATCCATCGGCTTCCTCCACGTCCACCTGACGTCTTGCATCATTCGCATTCGAGGAATTCGCGCGGTTGTCGATGTGCGTGATAAGCAACCCATTCGCTGGAATTCGCATGTCAATCCCCGAGGTGGCGCGGTGCTCCAGGAGAAAGTATTCGTCCACTTTGTAGGGATCGATCCAAAGCCGAACCGCCTGGCCCCCGCTGCTCAAGGCGCTCAACTCCAGTTCCTGATTTCCCAAGCGGGCCGGTGGTTCGATGGGATCCAGAAACCCTGATTGATCCAGACACCAACCGGTCATGCCTGCCGGGGCGTCGCCAGAGAACTGATTCCCCCGCCATGTTCCATAACTCATCAGGCACCAATTCCCAACGCCGTTTGTACTCAAATCGGTATCGTACAAATCCGGAAGTGAAAGAGTTAAGTGACCCAATTCATGGGCCATAATGCCAATGGTGGCGATGCGGTCGCTATCCCCGATGCGGGCGTGGCGCTCCCCGAACATCCCGTAAGGGCCCACAGTGATCGACTGTCCCGGGATGGCATAATTGATCGTCCCCACGTGCCCCCAAACCCCGGGGGATTTGGCATTCGTGGTTCCGCCGAACGCCGTCTCATAACCAGCCAAGATGAACACCACGGAAAGTTCCCGCCCCGAAAGTAATCCGTCCCCATCGGTGTCATAAACCGAAAAATTTACGAACGAGGCTGCTGCCTGCAATCCATTCCTTACCACATTTTGGGTGGAGGCGCCGTAGACATTTTCCATGTTCGGGTGGGCATAACCCAGCGTAACTTGCACAATCCCATCATTCGCCACGCCCTGGGTTTCCGCCACGGGAACATATTGCAGTTCGCCGCGTGAGATTGTTTGATAATACTCCCGGACCGAGCCAATCCCACCGAGCAATAATGCCTGAAATTCACTCGCCGGGAATAACTGCGGTGTATCGGAAAAACCAACATGTAATACTAGCAGCGGAACGTTGGGGGAGTTTCCCACTTTGCCGGCAAAACTCGCCGAGGGCACAACCTCCGGAAAAACAACCTCGGGATTCACCGATGGAGTGAGTCCTGGTTCCGGAAGAATAATTCCGGCTTGCTTTTCCTGCCCCACCCGAATGCTTCCGGGAATGGGATCAGCACCCGCCTTGACGGCCTCCGCGTAAACCCACTGCCCCTCTTGATTTTTCAGAATCATCCGCCCCTCGCGGGTTACCAACCAGTCGCGCTGGAGTCCCCCTTTGGGAAAGGCGGTAAAGGTGGTTCCATCTGGTTGGCGTAGTGAAACGGGATCCGGGGCAAGCGGGGTAAGGGCCGTCACCGTGCTGGCGGATCCCACAACCACCGCCACCACAAATGGCATCATGAAGGAATAATAGGATAGACGATTCACCACGACCCCAAGTCCTGAACGATGTTCTCGTAAAACATCGCCGAAAACCTGCCAAACCGTCGAGCAAAATTACCGGAAGGTTTCTTCCTCACCGGTTAATTCATCGGGTTCCCGCTCGCTTCGGGCGCGGCGCTCCTGCATGGCACGGCGTTCCCGTTCCTCTTTCGGGGTCGTAATGTCCAGCATCTGCTGGGTGCCCACGTACTGCTTCAAAACGGGTTTCGTCATGTTTTGGAGTCTGCGCACCACATCGGCAATCCGTTGTCCATGCTCGTTGATTGTATCAAGGCATTCACGGAGGAAGGGGTTCTCACCACTCGCCAACAGATCAGCTAGCTCCTCTTCCAGGAATTCCAAATTCCCCAGCACTGCGAAAAGAGGGTTGTTGATTTCGTGGGCGACCGTGGTGATCGTTTGCAGAATTCCCTTCTCGTGAATCAACTCCTGATGCTGTGCCTGAATGTGCCGCCAGCGTAACGCCACATCAATCCGCGTAAGGAAGATTTCTTTGTCCAAGGGTTTCAGCATCACGTCATCCGCCCCTTTGCGCATCACTTGGGAGAGTTTCGGGAGATGCTCCCGATCGGCGAGGACAAAGGTGAAGATCTGATTCCAAAGCGGGTGCTGCTTCAATACATAGCACAACCGATTGTCGTCCTCATCGCGCATATCGAAGGAGGAAATCAAGACATGCACTTCCATAGAATCCAAAGCGGTATAGGCTTCCTCCGCGGAACGAGCCCAAATCAGGTTGATCCGGTTTTCCTCTATGATCTCGGTGAGATAAAGGAAATCCTCCCAGTTGGAATCGACGAAAAGGATGTTATAGAGTTGATTGGATTCCCCCGAAGTGGGATCCAAATCTTCCAGATGATTCATTCAATACTCGGCAGCATTAAAAACAATTACCCAAAAAGGGAGAGCTGCTCATCACTTTGAGAATTTGGTGCCACTGAATCAACTGTCTCATTTTTGTTCAGCTTTTCCTCGTTGATTGTTGGTAAAACTTTAGTTGAGTGTATAGACTTAACGTTTACCGGGCACGGCGGAGGAAAGACGGTAGAAGCCTGCTTATTGGCAAGCGATTTTTGCACTCTCGGCGGAAAGCCCGGATTTTTCCACCAGTCCTCAATCACGGATTTCAGGCCTTTTTTGCCATACTCAACCGCTTCACGGTATTGTGGGAATTGCTTTTCAACTGCATGAAATTCAGGGGAATGAATTCGCATTCTCCCCCCTTCGCCCAATTCGGGTTCCACCTCCAGATGGGCAATTTCATGGTGGATGATGTAGTCCACGTAATACAGCGGGACTTCGGGGTGATCCAAAAGCGGGTGCATCAGAATCTCGCGCTGCGTTACACAACAGAGTCCCAAACGGAGACTCCGCGGCGGTTGTGCGGTGGGGCGCACACCTCGATTCCAAGAAATACTAAACAAATGGCGCCCGCCAAACTGCTCCAAATTGATGCGGTCTGCCCGCTCCCGCAAATTCACATACCGCCCTTGGGCGTGCTCGCGCCGGATGCGCTTTTCAACCTTCTCCTCCTCGCCACCCACACTCTTCAAAAAATCCAGCATCATCACCCGATGCACGGGTTTCCCCGCCTTCAAAAAGAGAGCGACTGCCTCCCAAACCGCGGGAGGAGCCTCCAGAAAATCCCGCCTCAACCGAACCTCGAGCACACCCCCGGCACATTCCCGTGAAGACAAAAAAGTCCGCCGATGACGAGTCAGCTCCAACACCACGCGCTTTTGTAGTGCCTTGCTCAGGTATTGTTGAAGGGAATCATAGGCGGAAATCATAGCGCTAGATATTCTTGGAGCGCGGTACGTTGTCAAGAAACACGAACGAAAGAGGTCGCATGGAAACCATACGACCTCTTGTCTTGTTAAGTTTTCGGAAGAAGCATCAACTCAGTACGAGTAAACGTTCCAACTTTCCACCGAGGTGGACTGATTGAATTCCGTCATCGTTGCCTGAATCAGCGCCGCTTTATGAGCGTCGCTCAACAGCGTTTCCAACGGGAAGCCGAGGAAAACCACACGACCATTTCCCGTGGTGTTGCCGTTGTAGTAAATGCCCGCACTCCCTGCGGATCCCCCCACGTAGGAGAGAATTCGCTGTGCTCCGCCGGTGGGGTTGAGCACATCGGGAAACGCGACGTTGAAATCCCCGTGGATGTTGCTGCCATCGGAGAAAGCAAGAGTCCCCAGACCGCTGAAAGGTCCCGTGGGGTTTGCACTCTGCACACTGTAGGAGTTCCCATCATCTTCAGGGTTCCCGGTGGTGAAAGGTACGACTCGCAGCGTATTTTGCAGGAACGTTTTGTTCCCCGTGCTGGCCGTGGTGCGACCCAAATCCCAGCCGACTTCGGCACCGCTGACGAAGAGGTTTCCGTTATTTGCCAAAAACGCCGAAACCAACGTTTGTTCCGTGCTGTTGAATGTGGAGTCGGCCGTGCTTTCCGCCCCCATAATCCAGAACACATGGTCGTAATCCGTGAGTACCACGGTACCGTTGATGATACTCTCATTCAGGCAGGAATCAAACGCCGTCCCGGTGCTATTCAGCGCGGTCCCCAAATCCGCCACATAATCGTAACTGTTGTTGTGGCGGGGAATCACCCGATCAAACGTACCACCCCCTGCAAACCGGGAACCCAGGAAGGCGGCTTCCGTTTGCCGATAGTTCAGAGAGAGCCCGTTTCGATCGAACCCATTCACAATTAGTGCCGGAGCTTTGCCGTTGGAGCGGCGAGCCCCCACCACCGGCGATGGGAAGGAGGCTCCACCGGCGTTTGTGGCAATTACCCGGAAGAAACGTGTCTCGCCCACAGGAATCAAGCTGCTGACATCGGCCGTTACCGTGGCGCCTGAGTTGATGGTCAATGCGCTCACGAAAGACTTTCCATTCACGCTTGACTCAATGATGTATCCCGTCGGAGCGCCGCCCCCCACGCCATAGAGACCGCCGTTCACGGGAGCCGTCCAAGAGAGCGTTATCGCGCCCCCCACGGAACTCAGGGCGCGGGGTGCCTCGGGGCGTTCGGGAAGATAGACCTGCGCAGTTGCAGAAACCGCATTGAAGTGGTCGATGGTGGCATGCAAGCACGCCCGGGCCAGCGCCTCGCGCCCACGGGGATCGCGCAGAATTTCTGCGTCCAGGGAGTTGTCGTGGAATGCCACTTCAATGAGCGAGGCGGCCATTTCATCGGCGAAGTAGGTGTTGTTGATTTCACCGAACGCACTGAACCCGTTGCACCCGGAACCGTACAGGTTTGTACCAGCACCGGTTTGTCCCCACGTTTGGGTCAACGGATTCGGGGCCAACGAACCCGAAGTGATGCTGTTCATGGAGGTGTTAACTTTGGTTCCCAACTTCTGGGAATAAGCGACACCGTTGGGTGTATTGAGAGAGTTCGCCAAAGCGGGATCAGAGCAACTCGCCGGGCTTGCGTTAGAGTTGTAAAGGCCATCCGCGCCGCGGCCGCCCCCGGCATTGCTGTGGAAGCTCAGATACACACGATCCGTATCAGCCCCTTCAGCGCTTCTGTTCATATAGGCCGCAAGCCGTGCCGGGCTGGAAACCGACTCCGAAAGTGTCAGCCCGCTTCCCTCACCACGGCTTTCCGCCAACCAATACCGACCATTCTCCTCATGGCGGGGGTGACCAGAAACAAGGCCATCCGCCTCCGCATCTCCCATCCCGTTTCCGAAACGAACCGCATCGGCGATAATCACACTCCCGGGATCGCCGGAAACTTCATTGTTGGTGATGGTGACGGAAGCAGGCTGATTGGGGGCGAACCAATACGTTCCCACGTATATCCAACCCGAACCAACGGCCCGGTGGTTGATACGCCGACTTACACTTCCTCCCGGATGGGTGATGATGTACTCCTGATTGATCCGATCGGAACCACTACGCGTCCAAACGTACACGGGGTAGTATCCCGCCTGGGGGATGAGTGTGCTGGCATTGTACACTGCCGTGGCTGTGGCAGCAGTGCTTACGGATGAGGCAAAACGGTAGGGAACAGCGTCACCCGCCGTGCCGTAAAAGTTGGTGGCGCTGCTGTTGCTCCAGGCACCGCTGAACGTGACCGTGGGATCATCGTTATCAAGCACCACTTCCAATTCCTGGATGCCAAACGGTCGAGTGGGAACCACCGTGGCCCCGGCATTCAGGAGAAACTCCGCCATGATAGTCGCTTGATCGAGGTTCCCAAAATCCTCGATCATCTCATTCGTTTCCCCGCGTTGAGTAGCATACACATTCCCATCAGCGTCGTAGTCCCAACCGTGCCCGGCCATCAGGTACACAATTTTGCCCGTCAACGGCCCTGCTACGGCAGTGCTGGCCGAAACCACCCCGGCGAGCTTTTCTGCATCCACACTCGGGAGTGATTTGGAACGGTCGGGATTTCTATCTCCAACGAATTCAGGCGCCTGTTTTGCTTCTTCTACAGCCAGTGCTTCCGTAAAATCCACTTCTTCAGGGATCTGTGGCGGAAACAATTCCGGCATCTGGATTTGGGTTCCCTGTGATAAACCAGGGAAAAAAGCTGGAATCAGCAAAACATATCGGCATATACCGAATTTACGGGCTTTTTTCAACATACCACCTCTTTGAATTGTTAGATCGACAAAATTTATACTTTTCTACTTGTTTAGGCAAGGCTTATTGACCTAAACCTCCACCATGGCAGGATACAAAGCATGACGAAATCAGAAGTAGCAAATCTCCTGATGGAGAAAACAGGCCTCGGGCGGCAGGAATCCATCGAAGCAGTACAAGTCTTTATCGAGTGCATGACCAAAGCGCTCGAGGAAGGTGACAAGGTCTCGCTCGTGGGATTCGGCACCTTCTACATCAAGGAAAAAAACGCCCGCAAAGGTCGCAACCCCCGCACGGGTGCTGACATCCAGATTGAACATAAACGGGTCGTTACCTTCAAACCTGGTAAACACTTCCGGGATCACGTGGAAGATGCTTTCAAAAACAGGGAACTCCGGAACGACGTCTAGGTTCACATCATGACATCCGGGGAACAAGGGCACCTCTTCGCCCCTTGGTATGTGGTGGATCGCCCAGCCAATCGGCCATCGGGTGGCTTCGTCCTGCCGAAGAGGCCCAGTATCATCCCCGAAAAGCAGATGTCTGCCCTGTACACAGATTGCTGGGTTGGCGGCGTGGATGAGGCAGGCCGTGGCCCACTTGCGGGGCCTGTGTTCGCCGGTGCCGTGGTTTTTGATTTTCAGGAAAAGCGGCCCGCCGGTCTGCAGGATTCCAAGCAAGTTCCAGAAGAAGCCCGGCAGGAGTTGTCTCTGCAAATCAAATCCAAGGCCTTGGCTTGGGGAATCGGGCGCGCCGAACCCTGGGAAATTGATCGCCTCAACATCCTCAACGCCACGCGATTGGCCGCGGAACGGGCGCTTCACCAAGCCTCTCAGATGCTCCAACAAAAGCGCGGTTCGGGGATCGGCGCCTTGGTAACCGATGCGCTTTCCCTTCCCAACTTTCCTACGCCCGGGTCTCCCTGCCCCCAACGGGGACTCATCAAAGGCGATACACGTTCCTCCAGCATCGCAGCGGCCTCCATCCTGGCCAAAGTGGAACGGGACGCCTGCATGCTGGAACTCGCCGAGCTTTTTCCCGAGTACGGCTGGCGCGAAAACAAGGGCTATCCCACACCCGACCACCTCCATGCCCTAAAGTCCCTGGGCCCTTCTAGCATCCACCGGTTTAGCTACAAACCGGTGGCAGCGGTTTTGGATCAATCCCCACATATTCGCAGATCGCCAGGGTTTCAACACTGGATGGAAGCCTTGAAGGGGTGTGAAGTCATCGGACTTCCCAAACTTCCCGAGGAGGAGCTCAGGTATTTGGCTTCCGAATTTGATGGAGTGTTTTCTGAGTTTGTGAAAAAAAACACAAACTTTCCCCTTGAATTCCCCCTCCTTCCCTGAGACTCAAGCGCGCCGTTGAATTGCACCACCGGATTCTCCCTCAAGAATCCCTGATCCCCATGGCAACGAATCGGAGGCGATCCCTTGGAACGTCCACCTTCTCCGTGGGAAAAAAGAGGAAAGCAACTTCGGCAAATGAGCCATGGGCTCGCCATTCCAAGCCTTTTCCTGGGTGCACCCCTCGGTGTGGGGGCCACGGGGTACTTGGTTGGATCCTACTTCTTTCAGTCCCCCCGGACGGGTTTCTTTTTGGGATTTGTTCTGGGATTTATCATCGCCATTAGGGAATGTATCCGAACGATTCGGAAGCTTTCCAAACCGAGTTGAATGCACTGATGAACAACAAGTTTGTGACGCGCCTCTTCCTCAAAACCTTGTGGGTGAGCCTTTTCTTTGCCGCATTGTTTGTCCTCCGGGTGGATTATCAGTGGGGTGGGGCTTATTCCATCGGCAGTGCCGTGGGTTTTCTCAACTGGGCGGCCTTGGCAGCTATTCTTCTGGGTGTCACTTCTCGCAAACCGCTTCTTCTTCTAGCAGGCGTTTTAGGAAAATTTTTGGCGTGGGGGCTCATCATTTCCCTTGTGCTCTCACCGTACGTTCAGAATATCAGCGCCCTGTTACTTGGCCTCACAACTTTTCTCGCAGTTGTTGTTTTGGAAGCCTTGGGAGCTGCTCTAACCGGCAAACTTTCTTCGGATTCCCTCACAACTCCTCCCACAAGTAACCTCTCGAAAGGTCACCTCAAGGATGCCTGAATTCCTGTCCACAGAAATTCTCATCGCTGCTGCTGAATCTTCTTCCAAGGATTCCCACGATCATAGTGCTGACCATACTACTGATTCCCATGCGGAAACGGGTGCGGCAAAAAGCGTTGAACATCATGGGGATGACCATGGTCACGATTCGCATGGCGAGGGGTACGGGCACGACAAGCACGACTACGCACGTCCCATCAGCCACCCACCAGAGCTTCCTCACTTTATTCAAATTCTTTTCGAAGTCCAGAAAAAGGAAGCCAAGAAAGAAGGCCGCGATCCCTACGGTGATCCAGAGTCACCTGAAGGTATCAACTTCATTCAAGGCCTTCACGTGGGCTACATGGGCAAGCCCGCTCCGTTCGTGGGGTATGGCCCATGGGAGAACAATGTATTTGCTGCAATCGCTGCACTTGGGTTGATTGTCATCGCCTTGATTGCATCCTCTCCATTCCGCAGCCGTTCCAAAGAACAACTCCTTCGCAAGCCCACCCGGTTGCAAACTGCGGTGGAAGGAATTGTGGAAGTCTTTGATGATTTCATCAAAGGTGTTCTCGGGCCTGAAAACGGTCGTCGTTACCTTCCTTTCGTTGGCGCCATGTTCTTCACGGTTTTGGCTTTCAACCTTATGGGGATTATCCCTCTGATGAAAGCTCCTTCCAGCTCCTTGTTGATTACACTCAGCCTGGCTATCTGTACGTTCCTGACGTATCAATGGGCGGCATGGACTCGCCTCGGACCAAAAATGTACATCCTTCACTTGGCGGGATACCCAAAGAACCCCGTACAGTGGTTGCTCGCTCCGTTGATGATCGTACTGGAGGGAATCTCCGATTTCGTTGCGAAGCCTTTGAGCCTTGCACTGCGTCTTTTCGGGAACGTTCTCGGTAAGGACATCCTTCTGGGCGTGATGATGCTTCTGGGATTGCTGATCACCCAAAGTACTATCCCTGCGGTTGGACAGTATTTGGGTTTCCCTCTCACCTTCCCCTTCTACTTCCTCGCATTGCTTCTGTCGGCCATCCAGGCGCTGGTATTTTCGCTCCTTTCGGCCATCTACATCCTCTTGGTTCTCCCTCATGATCACGATCACGATGATCACAACCATGAAGGGGATCATCACCACGGGCACGATGCCCAACATGCCCACTAAACCGGGCCACTTAGACACGGTATAAATGCCCACCTTTCGGGGGCTTTACACAATCCATAATTCATCGGAGGCAATCGATGATCACGCTAGTCGCTCAAGCAGAAGTCGCAGCCAACTACTTCTCAGTACTCGAAGCTTACGGCTTCGCCTATCCCCTCGGCCTTGCCCTTGCAGCATTCGGTGTTGCTCTGGGTCTTGGTATGCTCCTCAAAGCAGCCATGGAATCCATGGGTCGCCAACCAGAAGCTATTCCCCAAATCCAAATCGCGATGATCATCGGTGCAGCGTTCGTTGAAGCTCTCGCCATCTACATGCTCATCTCCCCGTTCCTTGCTGGTGCTGCTGGCCTTGTGCCCGCTGCCGGCTAATAACCAAACCGTCGATTGCCAAGTGTGGGGGAGGGATATTCTTCCCCCACGCATTGATCAGTCGTCAAATTTTCCGAAGTCCTAAATTCAAGCTAACCTTTTCACCTCGATAAAGGAACAATACGATGATTGAACCCGTCGCCCTTTTGGCTGCCGCTGGTTTGGAACAACTTCTGGCTCAAGTCATAACCACTATTGTGACGTTTGTGCTGGTATTGATCACCCTGAAACTTGCTTTCTGGAAGCCTGTTTTGGAGACGCTCGATCAGCGTAAGAATTTGGTCACCCAACAGTTCGAGGAAATCGATTCCCGTTTGGCAAAAGCAAAAGCACTTCAAGCGGAATATGAATCGAAGCTCGCAAGCATTCAAAACGAAGCTCGCGAAATTCAAAACAAAGCCATCGAAGAAGCGAAGCGAATCGCAACGGAATTGGAATCCAATGCCCGTGCCGAAGCTGAAGCCATGCTAGCCAAGGCCAAATCGGACTTGAGTATCGAAGTTGAAAAAGCTCGCATCCAAGTTCGTCAGGAAGCGATTGAACTTACCCTTCAGGCAACAGGTAAGCTTCTCAAGCATGAGATGAATGATTCCCGCCAACGCGAATTGGTTGCTGGGTTCATTGCCGATCTTCAAAACCAACCCAAAAATGGGATGAGTGCCTAAGCCATGAAAAAAGAACACCTTATCGCCCAGATCTACGGTGATTCTCTCTTTCAAGCCGCCAAGGCCGCCGGTGAGGTTATTCCGATCATGATGGATGTGCAGCAGCTTTGCCGCGCATTTGAAGTTCAGCCTCGGTTTCTCGCCTTTTTGGAAGCTCCGCACATCCCCTCTGAAAGTAAGATGGCGTTGGCGGAAAAGGTTTTGATGAATGGTGTTCACCGTCTCCTTCGCAACTTGATTCTGTTGATGCTGCGTAAAAACCGCATCGAACTTCTTGTTCCCGCACTTGATCATTTTGAGTTGCTTGCCGAGAAGGATCAGGGGCTCATTCGCGGTATTGTAACCTCAGCCGTGGAGTTGAGTGAGGTCGAGAAAAAGCAGATACTCGCCTCTCTCGAAGTCTACACAAAATCCAAAATTACCGCTCGCTACAAAGTTGATCCTACCTTGATCGGTGGCGTTACTTTCAAAGCCGGCGATTTGTTTATCGACAACAGCATCAAAACAAGTTTGAACAAACTGAAAACACAACTCAACGCCGCCTTTACTCGTTGATCTCCACTTAATTTTCTCCCCATTCCCTGGAGTAGTACCTCATGTCCATCCGCGCTGAAGAAATTGCGTCGATCCTAAAAACCGAACTGGAAAATTTTGATCGTCAACTTGACATCGACAATGTGGGAACTGTTTTGCGCGTGGGCGATTCCATCGCCACGGTTTACGGTCTTGAAAAAGCAAAAATGGGTGAGTTGTTGGAGTTCCCCGAGGGGATCCGCGGCATGGTTCTGAACCTTGAGGAAAGCGCCATCGGTTGCGCTCTTTTCGGTGATGACACGAAAATCAAGGAAGGGGACACGGTGAAGAGTACCGGTGAGATCGCTTCCGTTCCCGTGGGTGAAGCCCTTCTGGGTCGCGTGGTTGATGCTCTCGGGCTTCCCATCGATGGAAAAGGCCCCATCGCCACCACCCAAAAACGCCGTATCGAAGTTAAAGCTCCCGGCGTTCTCTCCCGTAAATCCGTTCACGAACCCCTGATGACCGGCCTTAAAGCTGTGGATGCGATGATCCCCGTGGGCCGCGGTCAGCGCGAGTTGATCATCGGCGACCGCCAAACAGGCAAAACAACCGTCGCAATTGATACGATCATCAACCAAAAAGGCCAAGGCGTGTACTGCTTCTACATCGCCATTGGTCAAAAAGCATCCTCCGTTGCCGCTGTGGTGGAAACACTCCAGAAACACGGAGCCATGGAATATACCACGATTGTGTGCGCCTCGGCTGACGACCCTGCTTCCATGCAGTTCATCGCTCCCTACACCGGCTGCACCATGGCGGAATACTTCCGTGACTCAGGCCGCCACGCTCTCTGTATTTATGATGACTTGACGAAACAAGCCGCCGCTTACCGCACGCTTTCCCTTCTTCTTCGCCGCCCACCAGGCCGCGAAGCGTATCCCGGCGACGTTTTCTATCTCCACTCCCGTCTTCTTGAACGCGCCTCCAAAGTGAGCGATGAACTGGGTGCGGGTTCCTTGACTGCTCTCCCCATCATTGAAACACAAGCGGGCGACGTTTCGGCCTACATCCCCACTAACGTGATCTCCATTACAGACGGCCAGATTTATCTCGAAACCGACTTGTTCTACAAAGGTGTTCGCCCTGCTATCAACGTGGGTCTCTCCGTTTCCCGCGTGGGTGGTAACGCTCAAACCAACGTGATGAAAAAAGTTGGTGGTAAGCTCCGGTTGGAATTGGCCCAATACCGTGAACTGGAAGCATTCGCCAAATTCGGATCCGACTTGGACAAGGCAACCCAGCAACAGCTGACTCGTGGTTCCCGCTTGGTGGAAATTCTCAAACAAAAGCAAAACAAACCCGAGAAACTTTCTTCTCAAGTGCTTCAGATTTTTGCTGGAACCAACGGCTTCTGTGACAAGATTCCCGTTCAGCAAACCCAGAAGTTCTGCGCCGGCTTGATCGAGTTCATCGAGAAAGAATATTCGGACATTATCCCCACGATTGATAATGGGAAGAAAATGACCGATGATCTTGCCGCCAAAATGAAGGAAGCCTGCCAAGCGTACTTGGATAAGTTTCTCGCGGAATTAGCGTCTTAAGTTAACCTTCAACCACCCCATCATTTCTCCTGTAAAGTAGATACTCGGAATGGCCAAAGGGATAAAAGAACTCCGGTTACGGATTCGTTCCATCAAGAATACGAAGAAAATCACGCGGGCCATGGAGATGGTTTCCGCGGCGAAACTTCGGCGTGCCCAAAACGAGATGGCGGGTGCAAAGCCTTTCCAGAAAAAACTGGAAATCCTGTTGGGTCGTCTTTCTCGGAGCCCCAAAGCTCAGGCCAATCCGCTTTTTCAGGCGCGGACAGACATCAACAAACCCAATTTGCTGGTGATTGTAACGTCGGATCGTGGTCTTTGCGGGGCGTTCAACGCGAATATCATCAAGCGTGCGGCAAAGTATCTTCAGGAATTTCCCGATGCCTACGTTTACTTCATTGGGCGCAAAGGGCGTGATTACTTTCAGAAGCGCCTTCCCAAGGATCAAATCCTGGGCTCCTACGTGGACTTCCAGGCGAAACTCGATGGTGCCAAATCCGACGAGATTGCGCTGATGCTTCAAAGCAAGTTCCGAAACGGCGAAGTACGTTCCATTGATTTGGTTTGCGCGGAGTTTGTTTCCACTTCAACCAACCGCCCGCAGCTTTCCCGTTATCTTCCGCTGGAAGCTTCTGCTTTTGGGTTTGATGCGGAAAACTCGCAAGCGATTGACTACATTCTGGAACCTTCTCCTGAAGCCATCTTCGAGGCATTGCTTCCTCGATACCTTCGTATGCGGATCTATCTCGCGATTGCTGAGAACCTTACCTGTGAGCACTCCTCGCGGATGTTGGCCATGAATAATGCCACCAAAAACTGTAACGAACTGGCCGCGAAGTTTACACTGGAAATGAACAAGGCTCGCCAAGCTGCTATTACTACGGAATTGACGGAGATTATCGCCGGTGCGGATGCACTGAATTAATTTCCTTCGCAGAATAGAACCAACTCAACCACCAACCTTCAACTCGTCAACACACCCAACAAAGTCACCCAAAGGTGAGGCTCTTCATGAACCAAGGTATTCTCAAACAAGTGATTGGACCCACGGTGGACGTGGAATTCCACTCAGACCAGCTTCCAGCGATCTACAATGCCCTCCGTATCCCCCGCGAAGGTCAGGAAGACCTCGTGGTGGAAGTGGCTTCCCACATCGGGAACAACATCGTTCGTTGCGTGGCGATGGACTCCACGGATGGTTTGACTCGTAACATGAAGGTAACCGATACGGGTTCGCCGATCACGGTTCCTGTTGGTGATCAGGTTCTTGGCCATATCTTCAACCTTCTGGGCGAGCCTCTCGATGACCGTGGCGGTTTGTCTGAACCCAATAAGCGCCTCCCCATTCACCGTAAAGCTCCCAAGTTCGAGGAAACTCTTCCCGCGACTCAGATTCTGACGACCGGTATCAAGGTTATCGACCTCATTTGCCCCTATGCCAAGGGTGGTAAGATTGGTCTCTTCGGTGGTGCCGGTGTAGGCAAGACCGTTGTGATCATGGAACTCATCAACAACATTGCCAAAGGACACGGTGGTTATTCCTGTTTCGCCGGTGTGGGCGAGCGGACTCGTGAAGGGAACGACCTCTGGCACGAGATGAATGACTCCAACATTATTGTGGACCCCGCGGATGAGGAAGCCAAAGCCAAGGGCCTTACCAGCAAGGCTGCTCTCGTTTACGGTCAGATGAACGAACCACCAGGTGCACGTCTTCGCGTGGCGCTTTCCGCCCTTACCATGACGGAGTACTTCCGTGATGAAATGGGTCAGGACGTGTTGCTCTTCGTGGATAACATTTTCCGCTTCTCCCAAGCGGGTTCTGAAGTGTCCGCTCTTCTCGGTCGGATGCCCTCCGCCGTTGGTTACCAGCCCACTCTTCAAACGGAAATGGGTAACCTTCAGGAACGGATTACCTCCACTCGCAAGGGTTCCATTACTTCTGTTCAGGCCGTTTACGTTCCCGCTGACGACTTGACCGACCCCGCACCCGCGAACACTTTCGCCCACTTGGACGCTACCACGGTTCTTAATCGTCAGATTTCTGAGTTGGGAATTTATCCCGCCGTGGACCCTCTCGACTCCACGTCTCGTATCAAGGATCCGCTGATCATTGGTGAGCGTCACTACCGTGTTTCCACCAGTGTTCAGTTGCTTCTTCAGAAGTATAAAGACCTTCAGGACATCATCGCGATTCTGGGGATGGACGAACTTTCCGAGGAAGACCGCCTTGCGGTGAACCGTGCCCGTAAAGTTCAGAAGTTCCTGAGCCAGCCGTTCTTCGTGGCGGAGCAGTTCACGGGTATTCCCGGTGTTCTGGTGAGCCTTGAGGACACTCTCGATGCCTTTGAGCGCATCCTTGCCGGTGAGTTCGATGACAACGAAAAATACCCCGAGCAGGCTTTCCTGATGTGCGGTGGTATTGATGACATGATCAAGAAAGCGGAAGCGATTACCAAGTCTTTCGCCTAAGTACAACGCCTTCAACTCTTCACCAAGGAACTGTAAATGGCCGAGTTTCGCGTCCAGATAGTGACATCCCAGCAAACTGTTTTCGACGAACAGGTAACAGCTTTGACTCTTCCCGGTGTGAAGGGGAGTTTCGGGGTTCTTGCCCACCACACGGATATTGTGGCGGTACTGGGCAAAGGGAACATGGTTCTTCGGCGCGGAAACGTAACGGTTCAAACGCCGATTTCGGAAGGGTTTCTGGAAATGTCCAACAATGTGGCCACGGTTTTGGCCGATGGGTTGGCTGATTTGGATGCCCTGACGCCGCTCAGGACCAATGTGAAAAAGGCGGAAGAGTGAATCACTTCGCCCCAATGTTTCAAGAAAAGCAGGCCCACAAGGTCTGCTTTTTTTGTCGGGGTAAAGCGTTGACAGCCGGGGGGGTAAGGGGGTTGTTTTGTGGGGCGTTTGTGGGGGCGGCATCAGTTGAACCCATTTCGCGGTGGAATCTTCCACCGCGTTTTGCATCTTTAGCATTCTCAGTATTTTAGGAGTATTTATTCATGGGATTTTGGATTGGTCGCGGTCGTAAAGCCCGCCGCGCATACGGACTCGATGAAATAGCCCTCGCCCCGGGGAGTCTTACGGTTGACCCCGAAGATACGGACACTTCGTGGGAAATCGGTGGTCATAAGTTTTCCATTCCCGTGATTGCTGCAGCCATGGACGGCGTTGTGGATGTTCCCTTCGCCATCAAAATGGGTCAGCTTGGCGGATTCGCCATTTTGAACTTGGAAGGGGTACAAACCCGCTACGAAGATCCTGCAGCTGTTTTGGAAGAGATTGCCAAGTCCGACCCGACGACCTCCACTTCGGTGCTTCAGAAGGTCTATCAGGCTCCCATTCGTGAAGAGCTGATCAGCCGTCGGATTGAAGAAATCAAGGCCGCGGGCGTCAAGGCTGTGGTCTCCTCTATTCCACAACGCGCTCAGCGTTTTGGTGCTATTGCCCAGGAAGCAGGCGTGGATATTTTCGTGGTTCAGTCCACGGTTACCACCGTTCAGTATAAATCCAGCAAGCACAGCACGCTGGACTTCAAAAAATTCATCACGCAGGAAATGCGTGTCCCCGTTATTGTGGGGAACACGGTAACTTCCGAGCCTTGTTTGGAGTTGATGGAGTGCGAACCCGCCGGTGTTCTGGTTGGCGTTGGTCCTGGTGAGGCATGCACCACTCGCGGTGTGTTGGGTTTGGGTGTTCCCCAAGTAACGGCCACGGCTGACTGTGCATGGGCGCGTGATTACTACTACAAGAAGACGGGCCGGTTCATTCCCATCATCACCGATGGTGGCATGAGCAAGGGCGGAGACATTTGCAAGGCGTTTGCCTGCGGCGCGGATGCTGTTGTTGTGGGTTCTGCCTTCGCGAAATCCACAGAGGCTCCCGGTCGTGGTTATCACTGGGGGATGGCAACACCCCACCACAACCTTCCCCGCGGTACACGCGTTCATGTGGGGACTACGGGCTCTCTGGAAGAGATTCTGTACGGTCCGGCACGTTTGGATGATGGTTCCCAAAACATTGTTGGCGCCATCAAAACGTGTATGGGAAGCATCGGTGCTCTCACCATCAAGGAATTCCAAGAAGCTGATATCATCATCGCTCCCAGCATTAAGCAGGAAGGGAAGCTGTATCAGCGCACCCAACACATCGGCATGAACCGCTAAAATGGCCCTTAAAACCTCAATCTCGGCGTTACGAAAAATCGATGCTCAGTTACATCCGTGATGGATGCTCCTTCCGCGTCTCTTTTCCGCGCCTTGATCTTGAGTCATTTAGAACCATTTTTGATTATTTGGAATACGAATTAGGTGTTCTGATTTATTTCTTAGGATTATGTTTCGTTGATTACCATCGTTGACTTCGGTTCCCAGTACACCCAACTCATCGCCCGCCGCATCCGCGCGTTGCAGGTGTTTAGTCGGGTGGTTTCCTGCCGCGATTCCAAAGAGGAAATCCTCCGGAACAATCCTCAGGGGTTGATTCTTTCCGGGGGGCCTTCCTCCGTTTATGAAGCGAATTCCCCCACTCTCCCGGTGGAGTTGGTGGAGGAGTTGAACATCCCCGTTTTGGGGATCTGCTATGGTCATCAGTTGTTGATGAAATTGCTGGGTGGTAAGATTGAACGCGGTGGCACCGGCGAGTATGGGCGCGCCACGGCAACGATGAAGTCTGATAATGTTCTTCTTTCCGGGATTCCAAAGGAACTGCACGTCTGGATGAGCCACCGCGATCATGTGGCGGAACTTCCCGTGGGTTTTGTGTCTCTGGCGACTTCACCCGGAACTCCGAATTGTATTGTCTCGAGTCCGAACCGCCACATTTGGGGTCTTCAATTTCATCCGGAGGTGCACCACACCGAGCACGGCACACGGATTCTGGAGAATTTTGTCTTCGATATTTGTTCCTGTCGTCGCGATTGGTCGCTCGGCGATTGGATTGATACCACCTGCAATGAAATTCGCGAGCAGGCAGGGAACCGCCGGGTGGTGAGCGCCGTTTCCGGAGGAGTGGATTCCACGGTAATGGCGACGTTGCTGGACCGGGCTCTCGGCAAACAATCCGAGCACGTGTTTGTGGATAACGGGTTGTTGCGCGCCAACGAACGCGAGGAAGTCGATCACGCGCTCCGTGTGGTGTTGGGGTTAAACCTTCAAGTGGTGGATGCCTCGGCAGACTTTCTTGCCCAATTGGTCGGTATCACTGATCCCGAGGAAAAGCGCGCTCGAATCGGTCGTCAGTTTATTCATACCTTCTTCCGAAATGTGGAATCGAAGGACTTGCTCGCCCAGGGAACGCTGTACCCCGATGTGATTGAAAGCGTGAGCGTGCGCGGACCCTCGGATAAAATCAAAACCCACCATAACCGTGTTCCGGAGATCATGAAAATGATTGAGGAAGGGCGTGTGGTGGAGCCTTTGAAGGAACTCTTCAAAGACGAAGTGCGCGAAGTGGGCCGCCTGTTGGATATTCCGGCGCACTTGCTCGAGCGTTATCCGTTCCCCGGTCCGGGGCTCGCCATTCGAGTGCTGGGTGAAGTGACTCCCGAACGTTTGGATCTGTTGAGAAAAGCGGATTTGATCTTCCGTGAGGAAATCGCCGCCGATCCCCAAAGCTATAAACGCGTTTGGCAAGGATTCGCCGTGCTGCTCCCCGTCAAAGCTGTGGGAGTAATGGGAGATTCCCGGACCTACGCCAGCGTTTGTGCCATTCGTGCGGTGGAAAGCGTGGACGGTATGACGGCCGATTGGGCCCGACTTCCCTATGAATTGCTCGACCGCATTTCCCGCCGCATTGTGAATGAGGTGGTGGGGATCAACCGAGTGGTGTACGATATTTCCAGCAAGCCTCCGGGCACGATTGAGTGGGAGTAATCCGCAAGGGTTGATTGATTGATGACAACGCTCCCGTTCTCCATTCCAGGCCTGAATCACCTCTACAAGGGGAAGGTTCGGGAAGTGTATGAAATCGATTCCCGCACGTTGCTTCTTGTCACCAGCGACCGTGTGAGTGCCTACGATTGCGTTTTCGCGGAACCCGTCCCCTTCAAGGCACAGGTCTTGAACTTGCTTTCGGCGTACTGGTTTCAGGAAACGCGCAGCTTGCTTTCCAATCATTTGCTAACAACCCGGGTGGAGGAATGCCTCCCCAAACACCCCGATTTGTGGGAATCCTTGCGGGGGCGTGTGGCGCTTGTTCGGCGCACCGTTCCCATTCGTTACGAGTGCGTGGTACGGGGTCACCTCGATGGAAGCGCTTGGAAGGAGTACCAGCATTCCGGAACGGTGTGTGGCGTTGCGCTTCCTGCGGGCCTCAACCGGTATGATCGGCTTCCTGCACCGATGTTCACTCCCGCCACCAAAAACGATGAGGGACACGATGAGAATGTCTCGTTTGAGGTGATGGCCGCGGATCTTGGGCTACCCTTGGCCGAACGTCTGCGTGCCCTGAGTTTGGCTGTATATGAATTTGGGTACAATCGGGTGCTTGCCAAGGGATTGCTCCTGTTGGACACCAAGTTTGAGTTCGGATTCGCCGGCGAAGAGTTGCTCCTCATCGATGAGGTTCTAACCCCTGATTCCTCCCGCTACCGAGCCGTGGGGGAGAAGGGAACGGTTCCCTTGGCGTTGGACAAACAATATCTGCGCGATGCCCTTGCGGCGCAGGGCTTTACCGGAGAGGGTACTCCTCCGGCGCTTTCCGCGGAAACCACCGGGGAATTGGCTCGCCGTTACAAACAAGTTTTTCATCAGATCACCGGCCAGCAGTTGGAAGATACCATTCGCCAAAAAGGCTGAATCACCCTTACCCGCTCTGGTTCCATTTTCTCCCGAAGGATACTTTCGATGCGCATTCACGTACTGGTTCACCTCCGCAAGGACATCCTGGATATTCAGGGGCAGGCGATTCAGGAGGCGCTGGTTCACGCCGGCCATTCCGTGGCCAAAAAAATCCGGGTGGGGAAATCCTTCTACCTTGATGTGGATGGAAACGATGTGGATGCCGTGCGCCCCCAAGTGGAGGAGTTGTGCAAGAAAGTGCTGAGCAACCCCCTGCTGGAAGATTACTCTTGGGAAGTGGTGCCAGCATGAGCCAACAAATTCGTGCGGCCGTGGTGATTTTCCCCGGCTCCAATTGCGACCGCGATATGATTCACGCCCTCCGCGATGTGATGAACTTCGACGTGAAGGAAGTATGGCACGATGATGCCGTTCCCGCCGATGTGGATATGATCGCCATCCCCGGTGGTTTCTCCTACGGGGATTATCTGCGTACCGGGGTGCTTGCTTCGTTGAGCCCGGTAATGAAAAGCGTTCGTGAACACGCCGAAAAAGGAACGCTGATTTTGGGTGTGTGTAATGGATTCCAGATTTTGTTGGAAGCCGGGCTTCTCCCCGGGGCTCTTCGCCGGAATGTGGGGATGCGCTTCCGTTGCCGTGGTTGGCATTTGCGCGCTGAACGCTCGGATTCTCCGTTCACGGAAGCGGCAATGCTGGAAGGCGATGTCATTCATCTGCATATCGCCCACGGTTACGGGAATTACTACCTCCCCTCAGACCAAGTGGCCCGCCATCGCTCTCAAGTGATTTTCCGGTATTGTGATTCTGCCGGAAACGTCTCCCCGGAGACGAACCCCAACGGTTCCTTGGAAAACATCGCCGGGATAAGCAATGAGCGTGGAAACATTCTGGGGATGATGCCCCACCCGGAACGCGCCGTGGAGCATTTGCTCGGCGGTGCGGATGGATTGAAAATCTTCCGCGCCATGGAACACACTATTCGCCAGCGTGTAGGAGCTTTCCGTTCATGACGATCCCCGCCACCGTTGAAATCACTCCCGCTATCGTGGAAGCCCACGGGCTTACCCCCAAAGAATACAACCGCATCCTCGAGGTTCTCGGCCGTGTCCCCACGATTACGGAACTCGGTGTGTACTCGGTGATGTGGTCTGAGCACTGCTCGTACAAACACACGCGGAAACATTTGGCCACACTCCCCACCAAGGGGGGCTGCGTGCTTCAGGGTCCCGGTGAGAATGCTGGTTCCATCGATATTGGGGAAGGTTTTGCCTGCGTCTTCAAAATTGAAAGCCACAACCACCCGAGTGCCGTGGAGCCTTTTGAAGGTGCCGCCACCGGCGTGGGGGGAATTCTGCGAGACATCTTCGCCATGGGCGCACGCCCCGTGGCGCTTCTGGATTCCCTGAGGTTTGGTCCACCCTCCGACCCCCAAAACCGCAAACTGATTCAGGGCGTGGTCTCCGGGATCAGCTTCTACGGAAACTGCGTCGGTGTTCCGGTCATTGGTGGCGAGTTCGCCATTGATCCCTGCTACTCCGATAACTGCCTCGTGAACGTGATGGCCATCGGGATTGCGAAGAAGGAAGACCTGATGACCGCCAAAGCCGAGGGCGCCGGAAACGTGCTCCTTTATTACGGCAACAAAACGGGTCGTGATGGTATCCACGGCGCTACGTTCGCCAGTGTGGAACTCTCTGAGGACGCCGAGGAAGATCGCGGCTGTGTTCAGGTCGGCGACCCCTTCATGGAAAAGAAAATCCTGGAAGCCACTCTGGAACTGATCGCCAGCGGGAAGTTGGTGGCGCTTCAGGATATGGGGGCCGCCGGTTTGGTGTGTTCTTCCACGGAGATGGCCTCCAAGGGTGGCCTTGGTCTGCACATGAATCTCAACTCCGTCCCCCAGCGGGCGGAAAACCTTACGGCTTATGAGATGCTCTTGAGTGAATCGCAGGAACGCATGCTCTGTGTGATTCGCCCCTCGGATTACGAAACCGTGGCCGCGATTCTTCACCGTTGGGATATGGACGCCGTGATTGTGGGTGAGCTTACCACCACGGGGCGTTTTGTGGTGGAACACAAGGGCGTGGTGGAAGTGGATGTACCGCTTCCCTCCATTTGCGATGAAGTTCCCTGGCCGGAACCTGTGGAGCCAAAAGCACCTGCCAAGAATTGGATTCATTGGAGCGAGGTGGATCTTACCAGCACTCAGTTGGATGAGTGGTTCCTCAAAATGGTTTCCAATCCCCACTATGCGAGCAAACGTTGGATTTACGAGCAATACGATCACCAAGTGCAGACCAACACCGTGGTGCCACCCGGTTTGGGTTCCGGTGTGATTCGCCTGCGGGGGTACTCGGGGCTTCTTGCCGCCACCACCGAAGGCAACGGCGTTTGGTGCGCTCTTGATCCCTATGAGGGAACCAAGTGCGTAACGGCGGAAGCAGCGCGGAATCTGGTTGCCTGTGGCGCCAAGCCAATGGCCGTAACGAACAACCTGAACTTTGGTTCTCCCCGCAAACCCGAGGGAGCGTTTCAACTGTACGAGGCCATCCGTGGTTTGGGCGATGCCTGCCGTGCGTTGAACACCCCCGTAACCGGTGGGAATGTGTCGCTCTACAATGAGTCTCCCCGCATGGCGGTTTTCCCCACACCGGTGATCGGCATGGTGGGCGTGGTGGAAAATCCTGCTCAGTTGACGCGGAGTTTCTTCCGCAACCCCGGTGATGCAATCGTCCTCATCGGCCCTGCGGCAACTCATTGCGGCGGAAGCCGTTTGCTGAAGGAACGCGCCAAGCAGTTGGTTGGGCCTCCTCTGAAAATCGATTTGGAACGAGAAAAAGCCGTTCAGGATTTTATGCTGGAGCAAATCAAAGCAGGCCGCTTCAATGCGGTGACGGATATTGGTGACGGTGGCCTGTTGATGGCTCTTGTGGATATGGCCCTCAGTGGCCCGCGAGCCTTGGGTTGCCATGTGGTTCACGCCCCCGATGAGGATTATCTCCCCGCGTTCCTGAGCGAGGAGCCCTCCCGGTTTATCGCCACTTGCGCCCCCGCGTATCTTCCCCAACTGATGGATAACTCCGCGGGAATTCGAGTGGTGCAGATTGGTGACGTGAAGGAAGACGAGTTTATCCTTGATGAATTTCTACGAATGCCCCTCAGCCGCCTGAAGGTGGCATGGGAGAATGCCGGTCTCTAATGAATCTCGATGACGATATGCTTCTTTCGCGGCCAGCACCGCAACCACCCTTTTCCGCATCGGACTTCGCTTGGAACACTCGAGCGAAAGAAGGTTGCGGAATTGTAGCCGTGTATAATCACCCCGAAGCCGCACGCCTCACCAGCGTGGGGTTGTTTGCGCTGCAGCACCGCGGTCAGGAATCCGCCGGTGTGGCCAGCGTCAAGGGGACGGAGATGCAGCTTCGCAAGGGACCCGGAAAAGTAACCGAGGTCTTCACTCCCCAAGTGACAGAGGAGCTCTCAGGCCACGTGGCAATAGGGCATGTGCGGTATTCCACCGCCGGGGGTACCGCCTCCTACAATGCCCAACCGCTCATGGCCAACTACCGTGGTGGGCATATTGCTGTGGCCCACAACGGTAACCTGACCAATGCCGAGGAGCTTGCCCAGAATCTGGAAGCCACCGGGGCCATTTTTCAAAGCACCACGGATTCCGAGTTGCTGGTTCACTTGATTGCGCAAAACCGTTCGGAGAACTTCCGCGATGCCTTGCAGCAGAGTCTTCGCCAACTGCACGGCGCGTTCAACATGCTTATTCTTCACAACAGTGAGTTGTACGCCGTGAAGGATTCCTTTGGGTTCCGCCCGCTGTGTCTCGGCAAAATTGATGATGGTTGGATTGTGGCGAGTGAAAGTTGTGCACTGGATATTGTGGGAGCCACTTTCCTTCGCGAGCTTCAGCCTGGCGAGGGAATCCATTTTCACAATGGGATGCCCGATAAGTTTCAGGCGTTGACCCCCGCACCGAAGCAAAGTTCCTGCGTGTTTGAAATCATCTATTATTCACGCCCTGATTCGCTGATTGCAAACAAAAGCATTTATCACTTTCGTCAACGGCTGGGTGAAGAGTTGGCGCTCGAGTACCCCACCGAGGGCGATGTAGTTGTCGCCGTTCCCGATTCCTCTGTCCCTGCTGCCATGGGTTACGCCCGGGCTTCAGGTATTCCGTTGGAAATCGGTCTCGTTCGCTCCCACTATGTGGGCCGTACCTTCATCACTCCGGGCCA
>JANRMB010000178.1:0-18598 GCA_033761985.1 Candidatus Sumerlaeia bacterium
AAAATATTCAAAGAAAAACTTATCAATATCTTGGAACGCATTCTGCAGGATGGAAATAACTTTTTATTTGAAGGCAAAGATTATTATAATCTGAGATTCAAGGAAGAATTTATAGAGCTTTCGCGATTATATGCATTTGACAAAAACGGCAACTATAACAATGCCTGCCTGGATCAATTATCCAAGAACAAAGTATATTACATAAATAGATGGATCCCCCATCATTTAAATAAACTCACCGTGCAAGCTCAGAACGATGAAGGGGTACTGAATTATTTCGAAAGAAATGCTTTGGACAATCTAATATCTCTATTTGCCATCACCAATCCTGAAGAAGCAAAAGATTTTGCTCATAAACTAGTCGATATACAGGATAAAGAAATCAGGAAGATAGGATATAAAGTACTAATAATAGTAGAGGGGTTGGAGGATTGGGATAAAACATTTGAATTTAATGAAGTATTGGATAGCCCAAATGAAGATTTGAAAATTGAAAGAGCCTATGCCCTAAGCCTTATTGCAGATGCCGATACCTGTAACGGGGGGCTTTTTCAGTATTTATATAATTCCTATTCAGATAATCACAAAGACAACATTAATGCATTTCGGATGATGGGTATGGAGGAAAAGGCTTCGATATTTGAAAGACTTGATAATCTTTTCAAACCTAATGGCGTACCAACAAGCAGAGAAGCCCGCCAAATGATTATGAGCGATAAATATTCAGGGATTGAATCCAGTATTTCGAAGCTTGAAAGCCAATACTTCCAATCAACCGAGGATCACAAAGTTCACACCTTAATGATCGTTCTAAATAATAAAGATTATTTCAAAGACAGAATAAGTCAACACAAGGAATTGGAAAAATAGTACTCTTGTTTTCTGTTTTTTGATATATTTATGGCCACAAAAGCACAAAAACACAAATTTTGGGAGAAATTGATTTAACTCTTTTGTGCCTATCGTGTTTTTTGTGGCCAACTCTAAGTTCTTAGTTCACAAACCACACCGCCGCATCCACATCCACTCCCACAATCGGGGGTGTGTTGGGAAGCCGGAAGAGGAAACCGGATTCTCGAATTCCTACTGCGGGGGATTTTTCCCCGGTGGTTTCCGGGGAGTTGATTGGCGAGCTGGTGGAGGGTCGTGGGTCGCGAATGGATACCGCTCCCCTAAGTTCACGGAATTGGGAGTTGGAGGATGAGCCTGTGGCGTTTACGATGGAATCATAGCGCACACGGAATCCCTCAGATGTAGCCATCTGGGCCGAAACCAGGCCGGCCATTGTAAGTAGGATTGCAGAGAGTAGAAGGTTTTTTCCCGTCATGATCTTACCGCCGATCGATCAGGATTTTGTCAGTGGTGATGGCGAGGAAGGGGTCTCTGCTTTCATCAAGTTGCAGGAGGTCACCTTTATAATCAGAAGTGTAGCGATTACCGGGAATCAAATTATTGAAACCAGGAACAACGCCTTGAACCGCAATTCGCACATTTTCGTTTGAATCCCCCGAATCAAGAGCGATGCCCAAGATGGAAGTTCTCGAAACAGGTTGTAGTTCCGGATTGATGAGTGCGAAGGAGAATCTATTGTAACCAATCAATTTATCACCAACAACAAACGGCTTGCCGCATGCAAAATAGCCTAGATTTGTTACTGAATAATTTTCTCCAAGTAGGTTATTTATTTTTTCAATTTGATCTCCAAAAATATAATAAACTCCTTGAGAAGTATAGACAATTGATTCAGGATTAAATTGTCTTTGACTGAAGAATGGAGATTCAGTGATATTTCTAGTAGTTATAGAAGAAGCATCCGAAAAGTAGTATCCGTTATAATTTATAGTCGTTGTGTCCTGAGAAAATCGTTCGTATCTATTAACTGTTTCAAATATCCCAGGTGAGAAAGCAAGCGTGTTTGAATACAGGTTTATCGACGTAAATTGGGAAAAACCAGTCAAAATGAATGTTCCCGCAAAACCGTAAGAATAGACAGACTGATAGAATCCATTTTCCAATTCAATTATTGTATTGATCGAATCAAAAGCAAGAGGCCAAGTTGCCTCCGCAGAAATCACTTGAGAATCAACAATGCTAAATGGGTTTGCGACACTTACTCTTGCCCGAACTGTTGGGCCATTTTCACCATCAGGGTACTGAATGACAATTTGATTATCAGAAAGCCGCGCTATGCCATAAGAATTTGCAATACTTCCCTGACCAAACAAAAGAAGATTGTTGTTGTCCACCGTGAGTGTATTACCAGAAACTGTGCATTTTTTCCCCACATACACTCGATCGTTGGGATCATAATAACTCAGGATAAATGTAGAGGGATTTAGATAAGTAGCACGGACATTCTGCATGTTTTGAACAACAGAATACAGCGCGGTATTGGTGAAACTCAGTTGATCATTTTCAATGGAGCCGATCACAATTGAGCCGAGCTTCTCCCCGAATAACCACTTCGTACCAACGGTGGAGTAATTTGTTTCGGTCAGAGGAGCTGCTACTCCATTCTCATACTCAGGGCACAATCCCGCATAAACGAATGAAGTGTATGGATCGATGCTCACCGCATCTCCTTCATCAATCTCACTCCCGGCACCGACGACAAAGGTTTCTGAAACAGCGTTGGCTGATCTAGAATCGGAGGCACTGATGGAAAAACCCACCGAGGACATCCGCTTACGAGGTGTAAGATTTTCACCGTTCACACGAATATTCAGATACACCTCATCCTTTTGGAAGACGATTCGTGGGATAGGATTACCTGGGTCATCACCAATTAATGTGGTCACAAAACCACCATTGGAAGGAACAACATCTTCGTCCAAATCAACGAAGTTTGCATACCTCTCTCCGCCTATTGGTTCATCCCAGAAGCTAAACTCCAGATCGATTGGCTCGGTGATCGCCACACCGTTGCTGGTTTCAAACTGCCCCTCATAGTTCATCACTAGTGGCGCAGCAGTAAGTAGAGGTGTTGCCAACAAAAATGGCAGCACTTTGATCAAGTTATTCAGGAAATTCATGGTATCCTCCCAAGGTTTGAAAGCCTTGAAATGGAGAATCACATTTGAGTCAAGAGTAATACATCACCTTGCAAATTACTCACCAACAAAGGCGATTGGCCCACCTTCCGCAGGCTCCATCAGTTGGATTTCAGGTGTTTTTCCCTCCAAAGTTTCCACCACCCAGGTTTTCATTAATCCGGAATCAATATAGCGAGCCACATCGGTGCCCGGACAGGAAGTTTCCCCCGCAGCGACACGGTCTTTGTGGCCTCCGAGTGTCTCGGGGCTAACCCCATACTCAGAGCTCACCCACGCCGCCACGGCAACGGTGGATTCCAGTTGGGCAAGCGTGGCGCGTTGCACGTCGGTATTCCCCCAAAGGTGAATGTTGACGTGACCATTTGTATCGAAACTGGTGTTGGTCTCGGGTTCGTAGGCGATGCTGCGCCCTTCAAAGATGCGACCATCTGGGCTGATGAGAAAGTGATAAGGAACGTCGGGCCAGGATTTGTCGCGTTTACCCCAGGATTGTAGCCCCTTGAGTTTTGCCACAGGATCATCCGTGGGCTTCCACTCCACCCCGGCGTGGTGAATGGTGAGGTAGGTGGGGGTGTGTTCACGGCCCACGAGAGAATCCGGCTCAGAGCCCCATTCTGCCGGGGATACCATCGCCGGGCGGGGCAACTTGACGTACTGTGTTTTTGCGGAATCGATGCTTTGCTGTTTGAAGGAGCATCCAGTTGTGCAAAACATAACCATTGAAATACAGACTAATATTCTGAGCATAGAGAGGACTCCCAAAAAGAAGACATTTCTTAGTTCTATTTTTTTGGCGTTACAATCCTTTTTCCAATGACGGCCTATTTCGTGGGGACTAGAATGTGTTATTGCAAGTGGGCAGTCTAATTTGTAGGTACATCGCATGAACAAAATACAAACGGTTTGGCTTCTTCTTCTCTCCTCCACAGTTCTGCTCTCCTCTGGTTGTTCCTCCAAGCAGGAAGCTCCCTCAGTACCTGCAACGCCTGCGGGTATCACGCTTCCGCCCCAGGAAAATCTTCTGCTTTCCACTTCTCCCAAAACGTTGCTCGCCGATCCTTTTTCCGATGGTGCCGTTTTTCAGAGGGGCGTTCCCTTGCAACTCAAGGGGTGGGATGCACCGGGAACCGTGGTGGTGGCTCGATTGAACGAACACGAAATTTCCGCCACCGCTGATGCGGGGACAGGGGAGTTTTTGATCACGATTCCTCCACAGGAAGCGGGTGGGCCCCACACCATCACCGTAGAAGGGACGGAGAAACATCTTCTGAGGGATATACTATTTGGCGATGTGTATTTTTGCGTGGGACAATCCAACATGGAGTGGACGTTGGAGAACTCCACGGATGCCGGCGCCATGGTGGCAATCCCTCACGATCCGATGTTGAGGATGTTTCGCGTGGCACGGCGAGGGGCCTTTTCCCCCGAGGGCTCTGTTCGCGGCGGATGGCAGCCAGACTTGCCGGAGGAGCGTCCGGGATTTTCCGCCGTGGCGTGGAGTGCCGGCCGCACGTTTCGTGAGCTGGACTCCTCTGTCCCCGTGGGAATTTATGAGATCAGTCTTTCAGGAAGTGCCATTGAGGCGTGGATGCCCCGTGAAGCCTTCGAAGGATCTCCCCTGCTGGAGATAATTTCCAAACGGCAACCGCCAGCTACAACAAATGCCGAAGCAGATGCCAACGCTCGCCTGAGATTTCTCACCTGGTTGAACCAACACTTGGTCCGCTTGGAGCCCGCACAACCAGAAGCACCCCATTGGAGTACCGTACCACTGGATGATTCCTGGGGGACAGTGGAACTTCCGGGGCGATGGGAGTTGGCCCTTGAATCCAATTTCGATGGCATCGTTTGGTTCCGGAAGGAAGTCTCGATTCCCCGTGATTGGGCTGGCGGCGATTTTGATTTACACTTGGGAATGATCGACGATTGGGATCAGGTTTTTTGGAATGGGATTCCCATCGGGAGAACGCTCGGCGATGTGGAAGCGCCCTTCTCCATTCATCGCCGATACCGTGTTCCCGCAGAACATGTGAAGGAGGGAGTCAACACCATTGCCGTGAGAGTTACGGACTATTATAGTGGTGGTGGAATAGCTGGGCCAGCTTCCTTGATGAAAATAGCGAGCACCGTAAACTCAGCGCACCAGCCTCAGCCACTTGCTGGGGAGTGGCGCTGGAAGGTGGAATCCATCCTCCCCTTGGGAATACCGCCTGCTCCAACTCAGCCAGGATTTCCCCGCCCGTTGACTGATACCCCTTCGGTATTGTGGAACGGAATGCTGGCTCCCCTATTGCCGATCCGAAGCAGCGGGGTGTTGTGGTATCAGGGAGAAAGCAACGCTTTTTCACCAAACCTGTACGAGCAAAAATGGTCGAGTTTGCAGCGGAGTTGGCGGAACAACTTCCAGCAGCCGGAGTGGCCATTCGTTATTGTACAGCTTCCGGGGTTTGGAGAAAACTTGAATCCGGTGGACATTCCATGGGCCGAGTTTCGCGAACTTCAGCAAAACGTAACCTTGGAGGACTCTATGACCGCGTTGATTTGCACCATTGATCTCGGCGATTGCAAAGATGTACACCCCCGCAACAAAGTCCCCGTTGGTGAAAGGTTGGCTCTCGCCGCCAAGCAACTCCAAGAATCAGGAAATCAGTTGTTTGGTCCCCACTTTGAGAAGTTAACATTGAATGAGGACGGAAGCGCCTTCGTGGAAATTAAAGGAGCGGTGGGCGCTCTTCAAAAAGTGGAGCTGGTTTCAAAACCTGAAGGCAGGGTTCCGCATACTGGTTTTTGGGCCAGCAACGGCGATGGAATTTTTCACCCCGCCGACTTCACACCCATCGGGAGCAAGCTGCTCATCACCTGCAAGGCGATTCCAAAGATAAAGGAAGTTCGCTACGCCTGGGCAAACTGCCCAACGCCTCTGGTGGAAGACTCCCGGGGATTTCCGTTATTCCCTTTTCGCACGGATAACTTTGAGCGAAGCGTGATGGTGGGTGCCGAACAATAACAACCGAACTTAGTACGCCGGGAAGTTCGGTTGAGCTTCCTGCTTGGGAGCTTCCTGCACCACGATGGAATCCAAATCAAGGGAGTGCCCCAGTCCTTGGGAAAGCCCTTCGATGGTGTTTTCCTTCACGGAGGATTGGCGTTCCTCCCATTCAGGTGTTTGGAAGCGCACGGCTTTTGCCCGGAGGAACACCAGACCAAAATCACCTTGTTTCCAAGTACCGGAAGGAAGTGTGGGATCGATGATCATCCCCTCACGTTGCTCCTCAAGGGCTTCCAACTCCACCAAGCCATCCGCACCGGCTTCCATGGCTTTACGCTGCAAATCCAGAAGTTGGTTGCGCTTCACTTCCCGTGTAAACTCAGCGCTGAGAAACGAATCCACCACAGCAACCACGGTGTAGGGCCGGGCAGGCTTGCCCTGGAATACCTGAACATCGCTGGCATCTTCGGCCACTTTGTGGTAAACGTTGTTGTTTACGGGATGTGCAAACCGGGCGTGGCAACCCGTCAAAATCATGACGCTCAAAAGGCCCGATGCAAGACTCAAAATCTTCATGGGAAGATGGCTTTCCAACAGGAGAAATGGTGAATGAATAGCATCTGGTGTGCGGTGAGGAAGGCAATCCCAAAAGATTCTTTTCGGCGCAGATCAAAATGGAATGGTTGAAGCTAACATATTGACAACAAAAGCCGTTCCACTGAGCATTTGGGCGCATTATGAAGATTTCCCGGGTTGCCGCCCGGGAAATCTTATTTAAACCCTGAACAGATTGAATCATTCGGCAATTTGCTCAGAAAAATAAAATCCCTCTATTGAAACATTTTCCGGCCGCAATTTGTGTGTTGCGTCATTTTGAGAATCCCAATCCAGACGAAACGTTGCAAATTTGCAACATTCCCCTGTGCAGCCTCAGAAAGGCGGAAGAGGCCTTTCCCACTGTCATCACCGTTGGCGGTATCACAGATAAAGCCCTCTATAGTATCGGGAATGTTCTACAACAGCCTCCATCCTTCAGCGGGTTTCCGTTGACAGCAAGTCGTATTTTGAGAATCATTCTCAAAATTTTTCAGGAGCCTGTTTTGAATCCTACACAATCCCACACCTCCACCCGACTTCCCGTCACTGTTCTCTCCGGATTTCTCGGTGCAGGAAAAACAACTCTTCTCAACCATATCCTCTCCAACCGTGAAAATTTGAAGGTTGCGTTGATCGTCAACGACATGAGTGAGATCAACATCGATGGTAGACTGGTCCGAAACCAACAAGCCACGTTGAGCCGAGTGGATGAAAAACTAGTGGAGATGAGCAACGGATGCATCTGCTGCACCCTGCGGGAAGATTTATTGGTGGAAGTTCGGCGCCTCGCTCTGGAAGGCCGATTTGATTATCTAATCATAGAATCCACGGGGGTGAGTGAACCGCTCCCGGTGGCCGAAACTTTTGAGTTTACTGATGCAGAAGGACACAGCCTTTCAGAGTATGCTCGTTTGGACACAATGGTCACGGTGTTGGACGCCGGAAACTTTCTGAATGATTACACCTCTCTGGATGATCTTCAGGAGAGAGAATTGGCGCTGAATGCCGAGGATACCCGGCGAGTGGTTCACCTGTTGAACGACCAGGTGGAATTTGCTGATGTTATTCTGCTCAACAAAGTTGATTTGGTGGATGAAAAAACCAAAGGCCAAATCCGGGGGTTGATTCATAAGTTGAATCCCCGGGCGAAGGTCATTGAGACAAAATATTCTCAATTACCGTTACGCGAAGTTCTGAACACGAATCGGTTCAATATCGAAGAGGCGCGGTCTTCTCCCGATTGGCTAAAGGAAGCCCGCACGGGTGAGCATGTTTCCGAGTCTGAAGAATATGGAATCAGCCATTTTGTTTACCGCGCCCGCCGCCCCTTTCACCCGGAACGATTCATGAAATTTTTGGAGGGGAACTTCAAAAACATTTTACGTTCGAAGGGTGTTTTCTGGCTCGCCTCAAAAATGGACACGGCATGTTATCTCAGCCAGGCGGGTCGCTACATTCAATACAACGCCGCAGGGTTATGGGGAGCGGCGGTGGAGCGCCGCTTTTGGCCGGATGATGACGAAACACGTCGGGAAATCCTGACAAATTGGAGTGAACCTTGGGGAGATCGCCGGCAGGAGATTGTTTTTATTGGGAAAGGAATGGATCGCAGAGCGGTGGAGTCACGACTGGATAGTTGTCTTCTCACGGACGAGGAATACAACCTTGGCGTGAAGAAATGGCTGAAATTCAAGGACCCCTTTCCCGAGTGGAAGCTGGTTCCTCCGGGACAATCCAACTAAATTTTGGTTGCTGAGTTGAAAAACTGAACTGCCTGCCTCATTTGGGTGGGCAGTTTTTTTTGTCCCAACAGAGTTTATTCAACGCTTCATAAACATTTATCAAAATTTGAAAAAACCAATCCCAACTCGAAAAAAAATGCTCGCCTTAGAGTCTCCCCACCCTCACTATAACCAACCTTTGAACACCATAACCTGTTGAAAACGGAGAAATCCCCCGAATGCAACAATCTCTGATACCGGCTCCCTTCCTGGGTAAAGTCCGTGTTTTGCCACAGATTCCCAAAGAACTGGAAGGCCTGGAAGAACTCTCCTATAACCTCTGGTGGGCCTGGAACCCCAACGCCCGTGCCCTGTTCCGCTCCATCCATGAACCCACTTGGATCAAAAGCATGGGCAACCCTGTGCGGTTTATGAGCCTGATCCACCAAAACGATTTGAACAATGCGGCGAAGAGCCACGACGTCATGACGAAATATAAACAAGTCATGGACGACTATAAAGAATACATGAGCGGCAAGAATTCCTGGTACACCCGGGAGTATAAAAAACGCGGGGCAAAAAAAGAGCTTTTTGCCTATTTCTCCGCTGAGTTTGGGCTTCACGAGTGCCTCCCCATCTACTCCGGTGGTTTGGGTGTTTTAGCAGGAGACCACTGCAAATCGGCCTCTGATATTGGGATTCCCTTTGTAGCCGTCGGTTTGCTGTACCGCGAAGGGTACTTTGTTCAACGGATCAATGCCGAAGGCCAGCAAGTGGCGGAATATCCCCGTTATAGCTGGTCGAACCTTCCCGTTCGCCCGGTGGAAGATGTGAATGGCAATCCCGCGCAAGTTACCGTGGAGATCACAGGGCGCCACGTGCACGCCAAAGTGTGGAAGGTTCAAGTAGGCCGTATCAGCCTCTACCTTTTGGATACTGACATCGAAGCAAACAACGAAACAGACCGCCGGATAACCGCCCGTCTCTACGGCGGTGGTGAGGACTTGCGGATTCAGCAGGAAATTCTTCTGGGCATCGGCGGTGTACGCGCTCTTCGCACAGTTGGGCTTCAACCCACTGTGTTCCACATGAACGAGGGGCATAGTGTGTTCCTTGGTTTGGAGCGTATTCGCGAGTACATCCATAACCATGGATTGAACTTTGATGAAGCGTTGGAGCTTGTTCGTTCCACCACTCTGTTTACCACGCACACTCCGGTACCCGCTGGTAACGACGCCTTCCCGCCGCAGATGATGGAAAACTATTTCCGTTCTTTCTGGGAGTCTCTGAGCATTTCCCGCAACCGGTTCATGACGCTTGGTCTTGATACGGCCCAAACCAGCGGTCGCTTCTCGCTTACCATCCTCGCCCTCAACCTGACGGCGATGACGAACGGAGTATCCGAGCTCCACGGCCATGTCTCCCGTTCCATGTGGCAACACGTTTGGAGCGATGTTCCCTTCAACGAAAACCCCATCCAGCACATCACAAACGGTGTCCATACCCGGACGTGGATGAGCATCGACATGCAGAACCTTTTTGATCAGTACTTCAAGCCCGATTGGCGTGAGCACCTGACCAAAAAAGAGACTTGGGAACAGTGTCGCAACATCCCCGATGAAGTGCTCTGGGATGCCATCAACAAACTGCGTGAAGACATGATCCACTACGTTCACCGCACCCTTCAGCAACAGCACGAACGTTTTGGGGAAAGCCCTGACGTGGTAAGCCGTTACAGCAAAGTCTTCCATCCCAAAGCGTTGACGGTGGGTTTTGCGCGCCGGTTTGCAACCTACAAACGGGCTACGCTGATTTTCCGTGACAAAGAACGCCTTGCCCGCATTTTGAACAATCCCGACCGCCCCATTCAGATTGCTTTTGCTGGGAAGGCACACCCCGCAGACATCCCTGGTCAGGAGTTGATCAAAGCCATCAAGAAAATCTCCGAAGAACCGGCCTTCCACGGCAAAGTGGTTCTTATTGAAAACTACGATATGAACGTGGGGCGCCGTATTACTTCCGGTGTCGACGTTTGGCTGAACAACCCCCGTCGCCCACTGGAAGCCTCTGGAACCTCCGGGATGAAAGTGCCTCTGAATGGCGGCGTTAACTGCTCCATTCTCGACGGTTGGTGGGTGGAAGCCTACCGCGACAATCCGCTTTCCGGTTTTGCCCTTGGTGACCCCGAAAAGCATTATGCCACAGAAGATCTTCAGGACGCCGCCGATGCGGAATCCATCTACCACATGCTGGAAAACGTGATCGCTCCGATCTTCTTTGATCGCGACGAGAAAGGGATTCCGAGAGAATGGCTCCGGCGCGTACGTGAATCGATGATCACCGTTGGCCCCCAATTCTCCACCAACCGAATGGTTCAGGATTACGCCACGTTGTTCTACTTCCCCGGAAGCGAGCGCCATACACTGCTGGAAGATTCCCGCTTTGAACGCGCCCGGAACAATTCCCACTGGAAGAATCAACTCCGTGCTGCATGGCCGAACATTCAAATTCATGCTTGCGTGGAAGAGGCAAATGCCCTTCCCGAAGCAATTCGGGTAACTGATAAAATCAATATCGTCGCCTACGTGGATTTGGGAACCATCAATCCCAACGACGTGCAGGTGGAGATTTTTGTGGCTCAGATGAACGGCAACCCCGAGAACCTGAAGACTGGCTCCGTGGCGATGCGTCCCGACGGCCAGAATGAGCATGGGCGCTACATCTACCGCGGAAGCATGATTCAGAGCGATTCCGGTGAATATGGATATACTGTTCGAGTTGTTCCCCGCCATCCAGACCTCGTTCACCCCAACGAGATGGGCTTGGTGAGCTGGGCCCATACGGCGACGGCAAACGCCTGATTCCTCAGTCCTCCATTCAACCTCAACTAAGGGCTCCGAAGAAATTCGGGGCCCTTTTTTCTTCATGCACTTCGTACCTTCTCCCGCCTACGGCTCATGGGATTAGGAGTTAGTTCTAAGACTAGTTGTTCGCGGATTAAATCCGTCCAGAGCTGTAACAATACGTACTGTTATAGATAACATAACCATTCTCAATTAGTGGCTCCAAACAAGGGGAAAATCTGAAGTCTGGCATTAATCGCGTAGAGAATTGGAAATATTGCGCTTATCCTCATTTTCAAAAAGCATGACGGAAATTCATGAGCCTGAAGTGGTCGATTTCCGTGTTTTTTTCCTTTTCGTGGGCGAAAAATGCTCTTGACAATCAAGCACTTTAGTTTTGGGTTGTTGGTAACGATAACAAGCTAACGCCGTTATCGAACTCAATCCATCAAAAGGAACTCATGATGAAGCTAAATTCTATTTTCCTTCTCTCTCTCGTCCTCGCCACCCCCCTTGCAACTCAGGCCCAGTTCTACGGGCTGATCGACAACCACCAAGGGACAACGCAACGTTACCCAACATTCGTGAACCTTACAAGCAAAGACGGTTTCACCCAAAACGTTTTCCCCTTCAGCGGTGCTGGTGCGGGATTCGGAGCTGGTGAAGCTGCTAACGTTGGCCCTGATGGTGCAGGCGATACAGCCCTTGATGGTGGTGGAGCCCTCAACGGTGGTTTCCTCGGTGTTGCCTACAACATGAACACGCCGCTGAATCTTACCACCGTCAGCAATGGTCGCCAGAACACACGCTTAACCGTGGACTTCATGAACCAGCAAGCCACGACTGGTGATACGTTCTTTATTCGTTTGGAGACTGGTGATTTCAGCAATAGCAAAACCTTTACGATTCCAGTCCCTGCTGGAAATACCTCGTGGAACACCTACAGCTTTGATCTTGCAACAGAAGGTGTTGTGAATGGTGGCTTCAATTTGGCCAACGTTACTGGAGTAGTATTCACCGCAACAGACAACGGCGACTTTGCTTTCCGTCTCGATAACCTCGGTTTCACTGGAAACTATGAGCCCACCAGCGGAGCCATTGAAAACTTCCAAGGCTATACGGCACAATCTCTTGCCGCCGGTGCCGGAGCCCTTCCCTCTTTGAATGACTTTGATGGAGCGATTGAAACCTTTGCCTTTGGTGCTGGCTCTGTAACGGCCACGGAGCTTGTAGACTTGGGTGCTGGCGACATTGCAGTGCGCTATACGTTCTCCAACACCGAAGGCGGAATCGTTTTCGATTTGGGTCTTCCCGGAGCAGTCGCCGACTTGACAAACTATGGCAGCTTGGAAATCGACCTCGCCGTTGGACAAGCTGGCGATGCTGTCTCCGTGTTGGTGGAGGATGTAAATGCAATCGGCTACGGTGACCGTTGCGCTGCAACTCCAGCTGTCACTACTTCCGTTCAAACCTTCAGCTTCGATCTGAACACCACAGACTTCACCTGCGGTCAAGGATTGGACAAAACCCAGATTCACCGCGTAACCGTTCTCCCCACTGTGGATCAAGGTAACGGTATTACGATTACCATCGACGATGTGCGGTTTGTACCTGCACCCACGGCTTCTGTTGAGTCCTGGACTCAGTTCGAGAAGTAAGATCATCCTTACGTCCATGATTGCGGGAGAAGCTTCATGCCTTGGCTTCTCCCGCTTTCCATTTGGAACACGACAAGGTAATTTGAGGTTGGGGTGAATTCCGTTGATCAAACAATTCGTGCTTCTGGCCTTCCTAACAATGCAAAACCCTCTCTTTGCGCAAAACAACTGGGAGCTTGTCTGGCAGGATGAATTTGATGGCCAAGCCATTGATTTAACGAAATGGACTCACGAGGTGGATGCTTGGGGTGGCGGCAATAACGAACTGCAATTTTACACCGCGCGTCCCCAGAATTCGTTCATTCAAAATGGGAATCTGGTGATTCGAGCGATCAAGGAAACCTATTCCGCGGTGGATCCTCGGGATAATGTTTTCAAGACGCGTGGCTATACAAGCGCCCGACTCAACACGCGATTCAAAGGGGACTGGAAGTACGGGCGGATGGAAATTCGGGCGAAGATGCCCAAGGGGCAGGGGCTGTGGCCAGCGATTTGGATGTTGCCCACGGATTACCGTTACGGGGGTTGGGCGGCGAGTGGTGAAATAGACATTTTGGAAATGCGTGGGGAGAATCCCTTCGAAGCCGTCTTCTCGCTACATTACGGGGGCCCCTTCCCCGATAATCTGTACTCTTCCGGAACACGGCAAACACCCGATCTTTCGCTGGATTTCCATACCTATGCAATTGAATGGGAAGAGGGGCGCATCAATTGGTACTTTGATGGTTTTCTGGTACAAACGCGCAACTCTTGGTTTACAACGGGAGGCCCTTTCCCCGCCCCGTTCAACGAGCGTTTTCATTTGTTACTGAATGTGGCGGTGGGTGGAAACTTCCTTCAAAATCCCCCGGCAAACGCCAATTACTTCCCCCAGGAAATGGTGGTGGATTACGTGCGGGTTTACCAGAGGGACGCGCAGCAACCTTTTAATCAGGAACCCATTCCTCTTCCCGGAAGGGTTGAAGTGGAAGAGTTTGATCTGGGGGGTCAGGGATTCGGCTACAACGACAGTACCCCCACGAATCAGGGGGGAGCTTTTCGTCCGGATGAAGCGGTGGATCTGGAAAACTGTACGGACATCGGCGGAGGGTTCAATCTGGGCTACGTAACACCCGGGGAATGGCTGGAGTACACGCTGCAATCGAATGAGACAAGTTATGATGTGGTTGTGCGAGTAGCCTCTCTTTCCCAAGGTGGTGAGGCACAACTCCGCTATACTTCGGAATCAAATCCCGAGTTTTTGGCAGAACAAAACATAACCATTCCTGTTACCGGTGGCTGGCAAACATGGCAATCCATCGCACTGCCCAGAGTTGCTCTCCCCACGGGCGAGGTGACTACTAGGTTGACAGTTGAATCGGGAGAATTCAACATCAACTATCTCGAATTTAATTCTGTTCCCGTTCCTACTCCCACCCCGACACCAACTCCCAGCCCTACGCCGCTTCCTACTCCTACGCCTACTCCTACTGCGACTCCGTCACCCACACCTTTACCAAGTCCTACTCCTACTCCGACCGCAACACCTGTCCCCACTCCCAACGCCAGTTCCTGGCGATTGCTCTAATTCCTCAGGTCTGTATTGATGAGATTTTCTGCATTCGTTCAACTCCCTTTGGTTTTGTTTCTCTCGGCTTTTTCCTGTGTCCCCGCTCCGGAACAGCGCACCCAGGACGGTCGGATTATCATTGATTATTGGGAGAAGTGGCAGGGATTTGAAAAGGATGCCATGGGAGCAATTGTGGATCGCTACAATGCCTCTCAGGATAAAGTTTTTGTTCGGTATGTTAGCCAAAGTCAGATCGATCGGAAGTTGTTGCTCGCCACGGCCGGTGGAAATCCCCCTGATGTGGCAGGCTTTTGGTCGCACACGGTCTTCTCGTATGCAGAGAAAGGGGCGCTGCTCCCACTGGATACACTGATGGAACGCGATGGGTTGAAGCGTGAGGATTATCTGCCCTCGGTAATTGAAGGTTGTGAGTACCGTGGTTTTATCTGGGGATTGCCCACCACTCCGGCAACGATTGCCCTGCACTATAACAAAAAATTGTTTCGCGAGGCGGGGCTGGATCCCGAGAAGCCACCACAAACCTTAACGGAGTTGGAGGAATACAGCCGCATCCTAACCAAACGCGATGCCACAGGAAAGATTACGCAGTTGGGCTTTTCTCCGGTTGATCCTGGATGGTGGAGCCCGCAGTGGGTATACTTCTTCGGAGGCGATTTGGTGACAGAGGATAGACTGTCCCTGGATTTGCAGAGTGATACAGCCCGATCAGCCTATACCTGGGTGGATCGCTTTGCCGATGAGTACGGGCGCACGGAACTGCGGAAGTTTGAAGCCGCAGCAGGGCAGTTTGCCTCTTCGGATAATACCTTCATCTCCGGGCGATTGGCGATGCAGCTTCAGGGGGTTTGGATGTCGAGTTTCATCGATCAGTTTAATCCTGAATTGGAGTGGGGAGTTTGCCCCTTCCCCGGAACAAATGATCCAACACGCAAAATGACGGTGGTGGAATGCGACATGTTGGTGATTCCCAAGGGGGCGAGCCACGTGGAGGAAGCCTGGGAGTTCATCAAATTTGTTCAACAACAGAAGAACATGGAAGACCTGTGCCGGGGACAGAGAAAATTTTCTCCTTTGGTTGATGTGACCGAGGAGTTCTATGCCACGCATGAAAATCCCAACATCCGACTCTTCCGTGAGTTGGCGGAATCGCCTGATGCTTCCGGGACTCCCAAGATTTCCGTGTGGGATCAGTATCGTATGGAACTGGGTGTAGCCTTCGAGCAGATTTGGGTGCGCGATGTGGAGGTAAGTGAGGCTTTGGGGACACTGCATAATCGCATCCAACCCAAATTGGATAAAGCAAATGCCTCGTGGGCTCGCGTTGAGGAAGCGCGATTGGCAGAATGGAAAAACCCGGAGGGTATCAACCCATGACAAAACGCGAACGGAAAAAGTTGCTTCTCGGCTTGCTGTTTACCTCCCCGTGGATTGTGGGAATCATGGTCTTCACCATTATCCCTTCCATCTTCTCTTTGTACTATAGTTTCTGCGATTACTCGGTACTCAACAAACCCGTCTTCATTGGAACTGGGAATTATCAGGAGCTGGTGACGGATTCGGTGTTTTGGCAGTCGGTGTGGAACACGGTTTACTTCGCCATCATTTTCCTCCCGTTGAGCACTGCCGTAGGAATCCTGTTGGCGGTTTTGTTGCATAGTGTTCAACGTGGTCGAATGGTTTTTCGAGCGATCTTCTTTGTCCCTTCCCTTGTCCCTCTTGTGGCATTGGGGATCTTGTGGCGTTGGATCTTGAATGGTGAGTTTGGAATTCTGAACACGTTCCTCTCGGCTGTAGGATTGCCCGCGCCGAACTGGATGGGAAATCCGGATACCGCGAAACTGGGCTTGGTGATCAGTTCACTTTGGGGGATTGGAAACTCCGTGGTCATTTATCTGGCGGGGCTTCAGGAAGTTCCGAAGTCGTTGTATGAAGCCGCCCGTGTGGATGGTGCCAATCCCTTTCAACAATTCTGGAACATCACTGTCCCCATGATTTCTCCGGTGATTTACTTCAATGTGCTGATGGGACTCATCGGCGTGTTGCAAGTTTTTGCGCTGCCTTATGTCATGACCGATGGTGCCGGAGGACCTGTGCGTTCCACCACCTTCTACACGATGTATCTCTATGACCATGCATTCACTTATCTAAACATGGGGTATGCCTGTGCCATGGCTTGGGTCCTTTTTGTGATCATCTTCCTGATTACCACAATTACCCATCAACTCACGAAGGATCGGATTGTGTATGGCTCGCATTGATCAAGTGATCCCTCGGGGGACACAGAAGCGCGAATCGCTGTTTGATTCCAAGTTATTCCTTCAGATTCTCCAGTATGGGGGACTGTTTACAGCTTCCGTGATTTTCTTGTTTCCCTTTCTGTGGTTGCTTTCCACGGCATTAAAGGATTTGGCTTCGGCCACGAGTGTCCCTCCAACATTGCTTCCACCGGTTTGGCACTGGGAGAACTTCCGTCTGGCCACGGAAAAAATTCCCTTTTGGACGCAAGCTTTCAACACCGTGGTTTTGTGTATACTCAACGTGATCGGCACCACCATCAGTTGTGCCTTGGTGGCATATGGTTTTTCCCGGATCGAATGGCCCGGTCGCGATTTGTTCTTTTGGGTTACAGTCTCCACGATGATGATACCCGGTGCCATTCTTCTGGTACCGCTTTATGGGATGTACCGCGAACTGGGCTGGATTGGTACTGCACTCCCTTTATGGGTTCCCTCCTTCACGGCATCGGCGTATAATATCTTTCTGTTACGCCAATTCTTTATGGGAATTCCCAAGGAAGTAACGGAAGCCGCCGAAATTGATGGATTCAACCAGTTTCAAATCTTCTTTTACATCATCCTGCCGCTCACCAAACCTGCTCTTACGGTGGTGGCACTCTTCAGCTTTCTATATGTTTGGAATGATTTCATGGGGCCGCTCATTTATTTGACGGACGAGCGTGAGTTCACATTAGCGCTGGGTTTGCAGGCTTTTCAAAGTCGGCTTGGGGGAACGGAGATCAACCTTCTCATGGCTGCTGCAGCCTTGGTTATTCTCCCCGTCATGGTGTTGTTCCTCTTTGCCCAACGCTCGATCATCGAGGGGATTTCGATGACCGGACTGAAAAGCTGAATCCTGCTCAATCTCTCCTCAGAGAGATTCCTCTGTCACCGGATGGAAGAAGTGCATCCGGCGGGTATCCACCAAAAGTTGTAGTGTCCCCTTCACCTCGGGATTGGAGTCGGCACTGATTTTCGCGGTTACACGTGATTTGGCGGATTGAAGATAAGCGATTGTCTCCGAGCCCATCGGTTCCAGAATTTCCACCTTCATTTCCAGTGCATGATGGAAGGATTCGGGTGTGGTGGTAGCCGCATCACTCAAGGACTCCGGACGTATGCCCATGGTGACGGAACCATCCGGAAGATTCGCTTTTCGAAGGCGTTCAGAGGTGATGGAGGAGATGGGGATGCGCAAACCTCCATCGGTGAAATGAAGAGTGTCCCCCTCGCCACTTTCCACGCGCCCCTTCAAGAAATTCATCGGTGGTGATCCAATAAATCCTGCAACGAACTGATTGCGGGGTTCACGGTAAAGCGTAAGGGGATCGGCCACTTGGTGAATAATCCCATCTTTCATGACCACAATTTTTTCACCCATGGTCATGGCCTCCACCTGATCATGCGTTACGTAGATCATCGTGGTTTTCAGCGTATCGTGGAGACGGGAAATCTCCTGCCGCATCATCACGCGGAACTTGGCGTCGAGATTGGAAAGAGGTTCATCAAAGAGGAAAACTTGGGGTTGGCGAACAATCGCACGGCCCAAGGCTACCCGCTGCCGCTGACCGCCGGAGAGCTGACCCGGTTTGCGGTTGAGGTACTCTTCGATAGCGAGAATTTTTGCAGCCTCTCGCACCCGACGATCGATCTCCTCTTTGGTACAATTCCGCCACATTAATCCGGAGGCCATATTTTTGTACACGTTCATGTGGGGATAGAGCGCGTAATTTTGAAATACCATGGCGATATCCCGATTCTTGGGTTCCAGATCGTTGACGACTCTGTCCCCGATGCGTAGCTCTCCGCGGGTGATTTCCTCAAGGCCGGCAATCATCCGCAACGTGGTGGATTTCCCACATCCGGAGGGACCCACGAACACGCAGAACTC
>JANRMB010000179.1:0-20180 GCA_033761985.1 Candidatus Sumerlaeia bacterium
AACCACGATCATTGGCAACGGCCCGACGTAACCCGCCAGGAACTTCAGCGGCTTGGCTTTCACCTCATGGACAACACCCGACAGTTCCTCACATCCGCACACCAACTGGTTGCCGACGAACCCGTAGGGCCCGCTCTCGCCCTCTGTGGAGTCGGTGATTACTGGACTGATAAGATGGAGTTCGAAGCAGCCCTGGGGGGAATACGCCCGCAAACTCCCCGGCTCCTCCTCGCGCACAACCCCGACACCGCCGATGTTGTTCCCTCCCCGCTTCGGTGCGACGCCATTTTTTCGGGTCATACTCACGGCGCCCAGGTCAATCTTCCCGGCGTACCCAACATGGCTCCGGTGAAAAACAAAGCCTACACCGGCGGTCTTTGCCAAGGCCCCACCGGCCCGGTCTTCGTCTCCCGGGGAGTGGGGATGTCGGTGCTTCCATACCGATTCAACGTCCCGCCGGAAATCAGCCTGATCGTCTTGGAATCGAGCTAACATCCGATGATCTCCCACGGGGTTTACTTCGCCACATGAATCCCTGTGGCATTCACCACAAACACGCTCTCGCTAAGTGTTTCCACTTTACCCCGTATGGTGACACGGCTACCCGGGATGAGCCCATCTGCACCGTTGAGGTTCAGCTTCAAAACCTTACCCTCTTTATCAACCAACTGTACGCTGGCGCTGTTTGCCATGATTGCCTCCCGTGGCGTGCAGCAGGCATCCCACGCGGTGGGGCAACCATCCGTGCATTGGGGTGCTGCCACTTCATCCGCCACCAAGAAGAGTGCACGGCCTTCGGTAAAGGGTTCCTCGCGTCCCCCAATATACCCTGTGAAGGTAATCTCTTCGCCTGCTTTTGCGGTGGGTTTCACCTCCGTCAAACGGCGAGCCTCAGGTGCTGTGGTCAGTAAAATGCCTGAGGGGAGCTTCCCGGCATCTTCGCTGAGGGAATGTACGGTTTTTTCACCCGACTCATGTTCATGATTGTGGTTATGGACTTGTTCTTCCGGGTTGCTGGAACATCCCATGAGCATTCCTACAAACAGGAAAGCCCCAAGTTGTTTTGATTTGTTCATTTGTGTACTCCTTGAATGAATAAATAGGTGGATTGGTTTCAAAGTGATTTGAGTGCCTCTGGAATCGGCATACTCAAGCATCGAAATGCCGGTGGAAGCGCCCCCAGCAAGCCCAGCGTCAGTGCCAGGCCCGCCCCCCAAAGAATAACCGGGTCGCTTAGGGATAATCGAAATACTCCCATGCTGTGGCTAATGGTAAACCCCGCAAACGTGCACGCCGCAATCCCCAGTGCGCAAAAAAAACCCACTGATGAGACCAGCAGGCTTTCCTGCACCAAGCTTACCAGAATAGCCCGCCGCGAATACCCCAGCGATTGAAGCATACCGATTTCCCGAATCCGTGAGGAAAACGCACTGTACAACGTGTTGAATCCACCGAGTATCCCCGCTAGTGAGATCAGCAACGCCGTCACCCAGATCATCACTTCCACGGGCCTGTAGAACTCCACCAAAGAAGCATAGTAGTCCGATTCCCGCAAAGCGCTTAGCTCCAAATCCACACGCGTTTTTGTAAACACGTCCACATCGGCAAATTCACCCGACCCCATTTTCAGCACCACACAGGAAAGTGTGTCCCTCTTGGTAACAACCATCAGGTCTTTCAGCGGCATCCAAATCTCCCCCTCCATTACCGTGCCTTTGGCGCGGAATCGCCCCACAATTGTCCACTCCAACTCCTCAAACCAAAGTGTCTTTCCCACGGCAACATCCCCTGCCGATAGCCCCAACTTTTCTCCTGCAAGGCTTCCCAACATAATCTCCAAGGCGCCCGCTCGGGGAACGCGACCCTCCACTACTTCCACCCGTTCATGAACCAGATATGCACCGGATTCCACTCCACGAACAATTCCCCGCAGCTCTTCCGGTGAGCCTGCTGATTTCTTTAGAATTAATGCCGAAACAATCTCTGGAGAAAGAAACGGAATCCCCTGCAACTCCTGAATTCCCTCCACACTGGCCGCCAATAGTCCCGGAGTTGCGGCGGAAATCTCGCTACGCTCCACGCTTTCTTCGCTCCCTGTCCCCAAGACAATCACATTCTCGGATGCCTCCCCCAGCCCGAAGGACTCTCTCATCCCCGAAACGAACGAACCCGCCGCCAGCATTAGCAATACCACCAGCATGTTTCCCAATACCATCGCCAATAGCCGTTTTGTTGAACGGCCCAAATTCCGTACTGCATAATCAAAAGGCAGCCAACGCATCATCACACCATCCTGAAGGCTTCGGCCGTGGAGAGTTGAGCGGCTCTGAAAGCAGGTACCAACCCGGCCCCCATCCCGATGATCAGGCAAATTCCCAATCCCATCCCTACTGTCCCCATCGTAGTCTGCACCACCACACTCAGCCCCTCCACCGTAAATGTGAACTGGCCAAGTAGAGAGGTTCCCACGGCCAGAGCAATCCCCAGTGTCCCTCCGGATATACTTAGCAACAGACTTTCCAACACAATTAACCGGACAATCAAGTGCTCTTCAAATCCGAGGGTTTGCATCACCGCATGATCCCTCAATCTGTCCTGAACGCTGAGTGTAATGGCATTCGCCACCAAGGCAAAAATTGCCACCAAACTTCCGATACCCAACCAACCCGCAAATTCCACCAAGTGAATAATATCCGCTGCCGCTCGTGCCACGAATGCCTTTTCTGATGATGTCCAAGTAGGTGCCTGATCCTTGGAAAACCTTTCATCAATTGCTTGCGCCACGCGCTCCAAATCACTTGGTTCTGCAACACGCACATTAAACTGTGTAACAATACCTTGTTTGTTTCCTGCCGCACGTTGAAGAAAGTCCAAATGCACATACGCCACATTTTGATCCTGTGGGTTTTCGGAATCCAATATCCCAGCGACATAAACCTGAATACCTGCGGCGTCCAAAGTGTCCCCAACGTTCAACCCCCGACGTTCCGCCAGTCGGTAACCCAGCAGCGCTGAATCCCGACGCTTCAACCAGGACTCCTCTGTCCCTGAACGCAGCGTGAACTCCTCTTTTCTCAAGGCGGATTCCACCACGCCCCGAAACGTTACCACATCCAATGCCGCCCGGCAATTGTTCACCACAATTTTCATGGGGCTTACACTCACCACCCCCGGAATCTCCTCAATAGCCGAGGTGTAATTTTCCGGTAATTCACTTGTGAAAGGGCAAAAACGATTCTCCCTGTAAACCACAAGGGTTGTATCCTTCGCCGTCTCTTCCGTTGCTTGTGTTACACCGCTTTTCATCGCCTGAACCGCACAAAACAAAAACATCGCCATCGCAATTCCAGAGACGGTAAGTGTGGAACGAACACGGTGACGAATGATGTATTTCATCACCAACGGAACCAATCGTGGTGCTATCATGCCGGCACCTCCACTTCACTCACAAGAACACCTTTTTCCAAATGTAGCTTCCGTGAAGCGAAGTCCGCCGCCTTGGGATCATGCGTCACCATGAGAAGAGTCGTTTGATGGTTTTCCGTCAAACCTCGGAGCAATTCCAAAATCTCCCGTGCCGATGTTTGATCCAGATCACCCGTAGGTTCATCGGCCACAAGAATGGCGGGGCGGGTAACAATTGCCCGGGCAATCGCCACGCGCTGTTCCTGACCGCCGGAAAGTTGACGCGGAAAGTGTTTGTGCCGATCCTGAATTCCCGCCCACTCCAACGCTTCACACACACGCGCATGGCGCTGCTTTGCCGAGAGAGGACTCAGGAGAAGCGGTAACTCCACGTTCTCATATGCCGTCAAAACTGGAATCAAATTGTACAACTGAAAAATGTACCCCACGTTCGCTTGACGCCAGCGCGCCAAAGCGGAACGGCTCAGCCCAGCGATGTTCACTCCGGCTATTATGAGTTCCCCGCGTGTGGGCCGGTCTATTCCCGCCACCATGTTCAGCAACGTTGTTTTCCCACTCCCAGAAGGGCCCATCAACGCCAGAAACTCCCCTTTTCGCACCTCCAAACTCAGGCTGTTCAACGGAGTGATCTCCTCCGTCCCCCGGCGATAAATCCGTGTCAATCCCTTGCAGACAATCAGGCTCATTTGGTTGTTGATCCTCCGGTTTCTACGTTCATTCCTTTCCTTAACTCTCCTTTGCTTTCCACAATCACCAAATCCCCCGGATTCAAACCCTCAGCCACTTCTTTCCACCCTTCCTTCTCCACTCCGGTAAAGCGTACCTTACGATCCTCGGCCACGCCCTGTGCTCCATTATACTCCCGAATCACCCAGACTTTTTCACCCTTCACCGCCTCTGAGGGGACAAACACTGATTCTCCTGATGCTGTTCCCATTCCGTCAGCGCCGCTTGTTTTTGATTGGAATCGCACGCGCGCCAACATCTCCGGACGCATTTCCATCGCCGGATCCAATATCCGCACCTTCACCTCCAGCGTGTTCTTCTGGATGTTGGCCCAACTTGTAATTCGTGTTACTCTTCCCTCAAACGTCCGCCCAGGCAGTACTTCCACCGTAACCTCGGCCACCTGTCCCTCTGCTAATTTCCCCACATCTGCCAATGGCACATCTACTCGCACTTGAAGTTTTGTGGGATCATACAAATGCGCCACCACGGCCATCTCACGGTTGTCTGAATCCACAATCAACCGCGAACCCGGCTCCACCATTCGCTTCATCACCCGACCAGCAATCGGCGCATAAATCGTCATCCGTTCCACCTCCAGCTTTGCTTCCTCAAGAGCCACCCAAGCCAAATCTCGTTGGCGTTTTTCTTCGGTTCGCAATTCCAATTGGCGGCTTGCGGCCTCCTGCTCCACACGGGCACCACCCAGTCGTGCCTCCAATACTTCGATCCTCCGAAGCGCCTGCTCTTTTTGGGCACTGGCTGATTTCGCACCCGATTCCGTCACCTCAAAACTCCCCTCAGAAATGCCGCCTTCCTTTAATAACGCCTCCGCCCGCTTCAAAGCATTCCGCTGTTCTTGTTCCACTGCCTCTTTCTCCAGAAGCTCTGCCTTCGCCAATTCCAAATCCGATTCCAACTCCCGAACACTCCAATAAGCGCGATCTGCCCGTTCCTTCAATACCACGTTCTCCCGCCACACCTCCTCCGATGCTTCCCACTCTGCTTGTGCTTTTGCCAGCCGTAGTGAGGCATCCCTTCCCACCAGATTCACCATCACCTGGCCCGCTTCCACGTCTTCGCCTTCCAGAAAATGAACCGTCTCCACTGTCCCCGCAGCCAGTGCCGCAATCTGATGAACGTAGGGCTCCGGCTCCAGCCAGCCAGCAGCCTGTACGGCCTCTCCTGCGGAAATTCCAACACCCGATTCCAATGCCGCCACCGTACCCGGTAACTGCACCACGGGGATTGCCACCACGGGAACCACCTCCACCCAGGCATTCCACCAACTCCGTGTCAGTAATCCAGCAAATGCCAGAAGCACCACAACCGGAACCACCACCCGCGTAAACCACGGAAAGCCCGGTTTTTCCAATTGCATCGAATTCGATTCCTCTGTCCCCAATTCCCTTGCGGAACCTACCCCGGCGGCGTGTTTCGCCTCGTGCATAGCCTTAACCTCGTTGTTGATGATCACTTCGCGGTGCGTTGATTACCCGCGAACAATCAACAACGAATCAGGCAATTTTCCAAATAAATGATCTGACTGGAATAGACAACCGGCGGCGAATTGGGCCAACCCCTGCCCAAATCCACCCACCCCGGCAAAACCTCCCACTCAGAACCTCTTGATCCATCGGCCAGAGCGAACAACTGATTGAACCCTGAAGGTGTCAGCACCCCGGACTCCACCATCGAAAAATCCCAGCAGCAGGGGAGCAGGCAAACGGGAGGTGGAGTATTTCTCCAACCCACATGCAAATGCGGAGAACCCTCCGAGGAATAGTCCCCATCCAAACAACCCAACACTGACGCGACGGAACCCTCAACCTGTGGGGTCGCTTCCTCCCCCTTACAACACCCTGCCTGCGCGCTACCCAACGGCGCAAAAAAGAACAGAAGCACCAACAAACAAACCCGCACAAGCAACCCTGAACCTCCGCCAAATCCAAAACGGAAGAGTTCGTTTGTTAAAGCAGAAAGTTTGTGAAGAATCCGAAAATGATGCAGCATAGAAAAACGTCCGTCACAGGACGCACCTACTGAAAGCTCTCAAAACCCATGCTCTGGCAAGGATTATTTTGCACAATCACCGCCTGGAAATCGTTTCCCCAACCCGGGCCGGTGCTTCCATACTCAAAATGGTGAGCGAGTTTGATGCGGAATAGGAGCAACCCGTTCGTCGTTGCGCGTTTGTAGGGGTTTGCCCTCCTCACCTGCTCCCATGGGCCTCTCATAGAGCATATCCAGCCCATTACCATTCCAATACAATTCGGTCACGGGACCTCCGCCATTCGGTTTCCAGCAGGAAAACCGAGTGGTATTGGGTTGTATAGTCTCGCGACATCGGTAACACATCAGTCTCACGACATAGGTAACAGTTTTGGCGAGATTGGTGACAGTCTCACCAAGTAGTGTAAAATGTTTTCTGTAAATTCTTGGTCGTCCATTTCGTCGATGATGGCATCGCTTCAATCCTACGAGCAATGCGGTTTGGGTTTTGAACAACAGGCCTTTCGGTGAGCCGATCTGCAAGGCGGGGGGCGCCCTCCGCCTTGCAGCGCTCACTCAGCCTTACGGTACGCTCCTCGTGATGTACGGGCACATCTCCCCATCCCAGCGGTCCTGCATCTCCAGCAACACCGCTCCCACCAATCGTTTGCATGCGGTTTCATTCGGAAACGATCCCACCTTGTAGCTTCGCTGTTTGATTTCCTTCATTGTCCGCTCCATCATGTTTGTTGAGTTGAGCCGGATGGCCACTCGACGCGGCAACATCAATACCGTCAGGGTTGACTCCACCCCCTCGCGCAGTGCGGATGCTACTTTGGGAGCTCGTTTCTCCCACTTGGTGGCGAGTTCTCCGGCCACCCGCAGGGACTGTTTCCGTTCATCGCTTGCGTAAATGGAGCGCAGGTCTTTGCCCAGTTCCTTCTGGTTTTTGCTGGAAACTTTACCGAGAAGCTCCCGCATGAAGTGCACTTTGCAACGCTGCCATGGAACCCCTTGAAAGTGCTTGTCCATGGCGGCTCGAATACCGCTGTGGGCGTCGGAGACGATCAGCTCCACCCCCTTGAGTCCCCGCCGCAGGAGGTCTGAAAAAATCTCCCCCCACGTGGAGGCCGATTCCGAATCGCCGACCATCAGGGTGAGGAACTCCCGCCCTCCGTCTTGGCGGATTCACGCCACGATGAGCACCGCCTGGCTCACCACGCGCCCGTTCTGACGAACCTTTTCATAGCGGGCATCCACAATGAGGTAAGGGTATTCGCATCCCGTGAGCTTGCGGGAGAAAAACGTGGCAATCTGTTCATCGAGCTCCGCCATCGTCCGCGAGACGGTTGCCGCGGAGACCTCGAATCCGCCAAGCTCCTCCATGACGTCGCTGACCCTGCGGGTGGAGACGCCGGCCACCACCATCTCCTGCATGGCGGCGACGAGCGCCTTGTCCGACCGCTGCCAGCGCTCGAAGAGCTGTGTGCGAAAGCCTCCTTCGCGTACCTGTGGCACCTCAAGATCAAGCTTTCCAACGGCGGTTTTCATCGTCCGCGGCTTGGTACCGTTGCGATAGCCACGACGACCCTCCGCGCGTTCGTAGGGTTCGGCGGCGAGGTGCCTTGCCACCTCTTCATCAAGAATGTTCTGCACGGTCGATCGTACAAGCTCCCTGAGCAGGCCTTCATCAACGAAGAGCCTTGGCACATCACCGGTGGTTGGAGTATTCCTTCTTCGAGTCATTGGCTTTTTCCTTTGGTTGGTCTTGGTGGACGAATCAAGGAATTGCCAGTGACTCCTCACAGGCGCAATTTACAGAAGTTGTTGTACACTACCGCAATGGGTGGATTTTGAGGTGTATTAGCCGGTTTTTGGGCTAGGAATCCGGTTAGTTTTTTTGCTTCGCCACTTCACCTACTCCGCGCAAAATCAGTTCGCGTTCTTTTCCTTGAAAGTAGGTGATCCACTTGAATTGCAGGTCGTTGACTTTCATTTGTTCAAAGCCATTATAGAGGGCTTCGCTGCGGGTGGGGAGGTGTTCACTGAGGCCTTCCAGAACGGCGATGGCTTGGGAGTATTCCAAGGTTTGTTCAAAGCTGCGGGCGTAGAGAATTTGTGCGGCGGCGAGTTCGCCTTTGTGGGCTTGGTTCCGATTGAGGTACTGGCGACCCAGTTCGTTCACACGATCCCAGTTTCCTTCCCAAGCGTAGGTTTGGAGGAAGAACAACTCCACTTTGGCGCCAAGTCGGGGGTCTTCCACGGGAACTCGGTCGTAGAGCGTGCGGAGCTCTGCGCGAACGGCTGGGAAGTCGAGCACATAGCTGGAGCCGGTGCGGGACTGGAGTTCCACCTGAAGCCCAAGCTGGCGCATTTGATCGCGGATGAGTCCGGCCGGGGTGCGCCCTTGTTCAAACTGGAGCAAGCGATTCGTGGCCCAGGCTCGACGCCAATCCTTGAAGTGCCCCTGATAGAGTTCGGCGCAGACTTCCATGGCGAGGAGGCGTGTTTCGTCTGAAGCGGGGAGTTCGCGGGCGGCAAGGAGTCGGGCGAGGAAGAAGCTCTCCTCGGGGAGAATGCGGTGTTCATACAGGGTGACGAGCACCTCGCCGGCGGCATCGCCCCGTTCCAGTTCCACCACCTCGCGGTTGAGGTAGGTGACGAGTACTTCCATCACTTCCAGCGGGTTGGCGATGGGCAAACCGGCAACTTGTTCCTGAAGGCGATTCTGTACTAGTGCGGTGCGGAACCAACTTTCGGTGTAGCCGAGATCATCGGTAAAGGGGCTGCGGAGGGGGCCCATGAGGGTGGCTTCCACCAAGGCTGCTTGCGCGGGTTCCAAGGACACTACTTGGGGCTCGGCGACCTTTTGGCTGATCATTTCCAGTCGGTGGTATTCGGCCACGCCGAGGGATTCCGTTTTCCCGACGTAAACGCCGAACTGATCCCCCTGTTTGAGCACCTCCACGGGATACCAACCGAGGCTTTCGATGCTTTCGGCCAAACTCGCTGCCAATACGCGGGAGGGAAATTCCGCTACTAGCAGGGAATAGGATTGTGTTTTGGGGAGGGGATCCGCCACGGCCCAGCCCACGGGTGGGTTCAAGCGTTGTTCGGCCCCGAGTCCCAACGGAAGCGTACAGTAGAAGCTGAGGAAGATTGGAACCACAAGGGGGTGCAAACGGTTGAACAGGGCTTTGGGGAAAGGCATGAATCATCCACTCGGAGGGAAGGATCTTGGAACGGCGGGTGTATTACCAAGCCATAAACCATCAAACCGTAGGCATTTCTGGTACGCAAGCCTGTTCCATTGACTTTCCCCGCCAAGGACGATTCCGTTTTCCCGATTTCTGTGTTGCTGCTCGTCTCAGGACTCCTCACCGTAGCGCCGCTACGCCTTCGTCGCCTTCGCCTCACGCGCCTTGACCTCGGAAAAACGCCTCTCGTCCTCAAGAACGTAATCTTTCTGAAGTCCTATATGCCACACATCGCCCCTTGCCCCGCTCGGGGCTTTTCTTCACATTCCCCAAAAACATTCCACCATCGTTTTCTCCTTATCCATGGCCAAACTCAAGCGCGGACAGCAAATTGAACTTCAGATTGAAAAGCTCACCTACGGTGGGCGGGGATTGGCCCGAACCGATGGAGCCGTTGTGTTCACCCCCTATACCGCCCCCGGCGATGTGGTGCGTGCCCGGGTGGATGTGGCAAAATCGTCTTATGCCGAGGCTTGGGTGGAGTCCCTAACCAAGCCCTCGGAAGATCGCATCGCCCCGCGTTGCAATCTCTTCACCCGGTGTGGTGGCTGCACGTGGCAACACCTTCCCATCGAGGTGCAAAACCACTGGAAGCAGGAAATTGTGCTGGAGGCGTTGTATCCGCTCCGCAAGCTTCAGCCCGAGGGGTTCACCTTGGAGCCGTTGGAGCCCAGTCCCCAGTCCTTCGCCTACCGGAACAAAATGGAGTTTACCTTTGGCCAAACCGCCACAGACCCCACGCTCAAGCTTGGTTTTCACCTTCCGGGGAATTGGAAGCACATTCTGGACGTGACCCACTGCGATTTGATGCCGGAGCCGTTGAATGCCTTGCTCAACTTTGCACGCGAGGAAGGAACCCGCCAAGGCTTGGATGCCTGGAACCCTGTGCGCCATGAGGGGACGTTGCGCCAATTGTTGATTCGCTGGAGCGAGGCCGAACAGAAGGCGATCGTCGCCATTCTGACGGGGAATCGGAAGGGCTTCAACTTTGAGGAGTTTGCATCGCGGTGCATGCAGGCATGCCCCTTCGTCAAAGGGATGGCCTGGGGACTCAACACTCAGCAGAGCGATGTGGCTCGGCCCGAGGAAATTCTGGCGGAAGCGGGGGAGATGACGTTGTTGGAGCGGTTGGAGAACAAGACCTTCCAAGTCTCTTTGGCGTCGTTCTTTCAAACGAATACCCTTGGGGCGGAACGGCTATACTCGGTGGCCCGGGAATATTTGGAACTCACAGGGAGAGAGACGCTTCTGGATGCCTATTGCGGAACAGGTTCCATCGGGATCTTCTGCGCCGATAACGCCGCCCATGTGTATGGGATTGAGATTATCCGGGAGGCGATTTGGGATGCCCGGCTCAACGCCGAGCGCAACGGCATCAGCCACTGCACGTTTATGGCGGGGGACATGGCCGATACGCTTCCGGTGTTGAAGGGGCACTTGCAGAAACCGTTGGATCGCTTGGTGGTGGATCCTCCCCGTGCGGGGATGGAGAAAGCCGCGCTTCAGCAACTGGTGAATCTTCGGTGCCCGGTACTGGTTTATGTTTCATGCAATCCCACCACCATGAGTCGCGATTTGCAGGTGATGTTGGAGGCGGGGTACAAACTCAAGAAGGTTCGCCCCGTGGATATGTTCCCCCAGACGTACCACATTGAATGTGTGGCGCAGTGCGTTTTGGAGTCGTGACGAAACCATGAATCCCACCACCACTACCACTCCGATGGAGCGAAAGACGGGTACTCCGGTTCTGCGACTCTGGAAGCACCGGGAGATGCTTCTGACTCTGGTGAAGCGCGACCTCAAGGTGCGTTACAAAACATCGACGCTTGGGTTGTTTTGGTCGTTTGGGAAGCCGTTGTTTTTGATGCTTGTGATTGCAGGGGTGTTCTCCGGATTGGTGAAGATTAGCAGCGGTCATCCCCTGCTGCCCTATCAACTGCACCTGTTGGCGGGATTGCTGGCGTGGTTCTACTTCGCGGGAACCACTTCGGAGTCGTTGTGGTGCGTGGTGGGGAATGAAAACATGATCAAGAAAATCTGGCTCCCGAGTGAGGTCTTTCCCGCCACGGTGGTGCTGACACAATTGGCGCACTTTCTGTTGGCGCTCATGGTGCTGGGAATTTTCATTCTGGGGTTTGCGGTGTTCTGGCCGATTCCGGAGGGCCAGGTGGGGGCGGGCGATGCAGTGGGGTGGGCGATTGTACCGGGTTGGGAAATTGTGCTTCTGCCGTTGCTGATTCTTTTACAAACCCTGCTGGTGCTTGGAATTGCCCTGTGCCTCTCCAGTGTCACCGTTTTTCTTCGCGACGTTGGTTCCATCACGGAAATCCTGTTGAGTGCTTGGTTTTACCTGACCCCGATTATTTACCCGGCGAACTTTGCCCGCGAACAACTCGCGGAAAAGGGCCTCTCATTCCTCTATTGGATTTACCTGCTGAACCCCATGACCCCGATCATTATCGGGTATCGCCGTATACTGTTTGGACGATTGTTTTCTCACGCTCCGGAAGTAAGCGATAGCACCCTGCTGCTCAGTCTGGCGTGTTCCTGTGTCACCACGGCGTTTCTTCTGATTCTGGGCGCCACACTGTATAAGCGCCTCTCTCCCCGCTTTGCGGATGAGATCTGAATCTATCCCGGATTTCTCACCAGCCATCTGCTCCGACAGTCGAATCGTCCCGCCATTCCAAGGGTATCCCTTGCTCGTCGACCTTGAAGTGTGAATACACGCCGGCGTCCGACTCGCGTCGGGAAACCCTCGGGCTGACGGGCTCTTCGCCGTCTCGCGACGAAGTTGGTAAGAAAGCCGGGCTAGCCCGGATTTCTCACCAGCCATCTGCTCCGACAAACGAATCATCCCGCCCTTTCAAGGGTATCCGTTGCTCGTCGACCTTGAAGTGTGAATACACGCCGGCGTCCGTCTCGCGCCGGGAAACCCTCGGTCTGACGGGCTCTTCGCTGTCTCGCGAGGAAGTTGGTGAGAAAGCCGGGCAAGGCGTTATTTGATGAATTCCAGTCGACTGATATACACTCCCAACCGGCGGTGATCCACGCTCCCCTCGATGATCTCCACAGGACGCCACGTTTTTTTGCATTCGAGCGTCATCCAACGGCTCGGGAAAGAACGTGCCGCAGGTTGCAGCGTTCGGGTAAACGTCCGCACCTCTCCGGGTGAAAGCAGAACCTCTTCTGTGTCCCCCTCGGGCCAGATGATGGTGATGGTTCCCACATCCTCCCGTACGTGCAAATCCATCTCAATTGCTCTCACTTCGGAGTCCACGGCAAACTGGGTTTTGTTCTGTATCCATTTTTGAACGTGGGGGACGCTTTCAGAGATTCCAGTATCGCGTGGATCGATTTTCCAGGGTTCCGAGTTGAGGTGGACGAGGGCCAGAATCAATCCGGAGAGACCACCGGCGATGATCACGGGGCGCCGAAGTCGACCTAACAATCCGGGTAAGGCCCCATGATGGGCGCACAATCCTGCAGTGAAGCCGAGATAAACCCAAATGCACAACTCCACCGGGCGGATGTAAAACACATACTGGGCCAAGGAGACTATGGTAATCCCGGAGAGTGCCATTAGCATGGCCCCCAGGACTACTTGTTCGGAGGCGCCGGTGCGCTTCCATCCGCGAAGGACAATACTTCCCAATCCCCAAACGAACAGGGACACAGGGAGCAGAATCAGCACACTGTTTTCGGTAATGAGATGGAGCAAAAACTGGTGAATCTCCACGTGATCCATCTGGTAATACCGGTAATCCGGAAAAAAGTATTCCGTGTAGAGCGGATAATGTGTCCCCAATCCAATACCGAGAGGAAAACGCGCCAGCAAATCCAAGCTGCTGTAGACATAATTCAAGCGATCCTGAACGCGCAATATTCCGGAGATGCGGCGTTCCATAAGGGTGGGATTCCAAATTGCTGCGAGTGCCACCCCAGCGATAAGCACTGCGGAAAACCGAAAAACTTCCCTTGCTCCAAGGCGATTCCGTAGCGAATGACCCAACACCAGAAATCCCACACCCGCACCCACCAAAGCCCCAAACCATGGGGCGCGGGAGAACGTGAGCAGAAGCCCCAATAAAACCGGTAGCGCACAGGCAACAACCAAACGCTTTTTCCTCTGTCCCTCTACGGTGGTGTACCAAACCACAAAACCGGGGAGGGTGAGAACGAGCCATTGACCGAACCAGCCCGCATGAGTGGCGGTGGCGCTGAACCGTCCATAGTGGAGCGGATCGGGATTAACCGAGCCAAATGTTTCCTTCAACAAAATCAGTGGGACACCCCGGTATTGGGGGTAGAGGAGGTAATCCACAAAACCCAATAGCGTAATCAGCAGAGCGCCCACCGCCGCAAACTTCAGAAATCGAACCACCACCCAATAGGTGGCGTACCGGTAAGCCAGCCAGAAAATACCGAAGGCGAAAAACCAATTGAATAGAGACTTCACCGTCCAGGAGGAATACGTTGCATAACCCCACGTGGGTGAACCAATCAAATACGCCCACCAGGGAGTATAGGAGGCTTCCAGCCACCAGTGAATCACCCCGGGGACGGAGGAGCCCAAAAGCAACAATCCCAGACCCAGCAGACACGCCCGGAAAAACTTCCATCCATTCGGGCATCCCGCTCCCTCGCCCTGTTGCTGCTTCCAAATCAATTCATGCAATAATGCCGAGACAACCAAACAATCCAGATGCGAGAGATTGTAGTTCGCCCCGGGATTTTCCAGATAAAAACCCCCGAACAACGCCAGCGCATACAAACTCAGCACAGGGCTTATCAGCCCGATGGCGAGACACATCATGCTGCTGAGTTTGACCTCTATCGGCACCCAATAGACCAAATGAAATGCATAAAGAATCAACAGCCCAATCGCTGGAAAACGCCACCACCTCATTTGTTCAGTCTCCCCTTCATGTCTTCCACATGTTTGCGAACGCGCTCCTGCAACTCGGCGGATTGCTTGGGGTCTCCGGCGGCTGCTCCCAAATACTCCTCCCAAGCCTTCAACGCTTTACGGGTTTGTCCCTCGGTTTTTTCAATGACCACGGCGTAATTATAGAAGTTGCCGGCAAACGCGGGATTGAGACGCCGCCCAAAATAGAACATCAACTTGGCGTCCGCAGTGTTTCCTGCTTCGTACTCCAACTGCCCTTCCAGAAAAAGACCCTCGGCGGCTGCGTGGTCCTTCAGGCCGAACATCACTTTCCACAAGTGCGCAAATCGTGGGCGGTAAGCCAATTTAGAACATCCAATGATCTACAGTAGGGAATTCATCCATCAGAATTCCAGAAAGCGTGAGTTGCGTAACCCACACGGGCTGTCCTAAACTATTAATCAAATTAGGTGATTCAGGCCAAAAACCATGGGGTGATTGTGTTTCATGTATGCGTTTGCGCACCTCATTAAGTTGTGGCACAACTTTAGACAGAAGGAATGAGTTGCTTTGAATGTGTGCAATCGACTTGTAATAACAAAGTATTCTGTAAAACTGTCCAGTTGCGTCTCCGGCAAGAAAAGAGCAATCTTTAGAAGATGTTCCTCTAGGGAGAAAAAGATTGTATTTAATAAATATATCATATAACCAACGGAGGCACTTTAGATTGATATCTTGGAAATCGTAAAAAATGGATAAACCTTCCATAGCGTAAATATTTGTATGGAAGAATACGTCGTTTGACTTTGGATTGATGTGAAAGCAATTTTCATTTCTACGCAAGAAATTTTCGTTCAGCCATTTTAGGATCTTTGATCTCATAATTGAGGCCTTTGAGGATGCTTCCACGTCTTCAAAACCGTATGAATAATCAGTTTCTTCCAAACACAAAAGGTGTTTGATGTGTAAAGCGCAACCATTTGAGTAGTGGGTGTCTTCATCATGAATAAATGTATTGAAATGATCTTTGGCCGCGTAAAACGAACCGTCCTCTTTTTGGAATTCCATAAGTTGACACAATGCCAAGTTGCGATATTTGTGAATGATGGGGTTATACTTAATCCGGAGATAGAGATTCATTGCGCGTATTGCCATCGCTAAATCAAATGACCATGCCATTTGACTGAAATTTTTGGAAGATATGTCGAAAATGAAAGGTAGCGAATTGTTTCTTTTTATCGTAAAGCATACAAAAAGGCAAAGTTTCTCTGCTAAAATTAGGTATTCTCGATTGCCTGAAATTCTATACAATTGAATGTATAAACTAATTTGATAGGCGGTTATCTCCAAATAAACCCATTTATCGCCATTAATAATTCTTGATGGAGAAGTTGAATGCAGCAACCCTACAAAGTACTTTTTGTTTATGTCGATCTTTACCATGGCTTTTGTTTTTAGCCAATTTACAGATTTTATTATGGTTTCCGAAAGCTTGTTTTTACAAGATGAAATAATCACTCGCATGTTCTCAAGATATCTTTCTTTTTTAAAGTACCTTTTTGCTGCATTTAGGCTGTTAATGCGATATGAGAATTCATTACGTTCGATATTCGTGAGTAGAGCTTCTACATTCTGTTCTTTTATTTGCGAAGACTTTATATATACACCATTATTATGTAAATTTAAAAAGTCTGATACTTCTTTACCTCCAATCGCAATTACAGGCAGTCCACTACCTATATAATCAAGTAATTTGGTTGGAAGAGCATAGTCTAGTTTCCTGTCGTCAGCTAATGATACTATGCCCCAATCAGAAGCAGAGACAAATTCTGCAACTTTCTCAGGAGCGTAGAATGGAAGTATTTCAATCCCTGAGGATTCGTATTTATTTTTGAAAAGACGCATGATATCCTTGCCGGTACTATCATTTTTCCAGCCTACAATAGTTAGTTTGTAGTTTCTTTTAATTGCATTAATCCTACTCCAAAAATCCAGAAGTGATGGAATATCCTGAAGCACGCCAAGCGTGCCTGCATAGATAAATTTTTTCTGTGTAGCATCACCAGAATTACTCTGGTTGGGGATGGAAAGGTTCAAACTAATTGATTGGTTATTTGGAGCACAACTTTCCAATATAAATTCACTCTTAAAAATTCTAAGTCTTTTTGAGGCTAAGACAACTTTATCTGAAAGAGCACGAAACAACATCTCCGAAATAAAGTGTAATAAGTAAGATGATACGCTCTTTGATTGGCTTCGCGCTGAGTCTCCCAAATCCAACACGATTGGAATATTCAGGAGCAATCCAATTGGTAATACGCCTAAGAACCACCAAGATGGGGGAGCCACAACATACACCGCTGAAAGCTGGTTTCTGAATCGAAGCATTTCTCTCGCGTATTCCAGATTGTAGCGGATAAACAATCCCCATTTACCATATCTAGCCCACTTGGAAGGTATCGCAACTGGTTCTACATTTTTCCAAACACCGGTTCGTGTTGCCCAAGTACCATCCACTCGATGGCTTGGAATTCTAAACTCGAAATGTTTTTGAAATGTAACAGATTCGTCCATCTTAAGTAAATCAGCAGCTCTTCTAAATCCGCCCATTTTATCTTCATGGAAGTACTGTACACAAACAAGAATCAACTGCTTCTTCATATTGATCTCAAACAAAAAACGATTACATGAAACGTTATGTACATTTATTCAAACGCACCATCCAAACGGAGTTCTTTCGCCAGTTGGTAACGCAACTGCTCTCGCTCGCACTCCGCCCACTCCAGAGTCTCCATTTCCTGTTCCACCCGCTGCATGCTCCCCGTATCCAGAAAGACCTGTTTCATCTCATTATAGCGCTTTGGGGGTACATAACACTTGTCGCCCGGGGTATGCACACAACCCGTCCCCAGAATCCCCACAAGGCCCAATGCCGCAACAGTCCAATAAAAAGGGTTGGCTTTCATCGTCGATTATCGCTCCAAAAGTGGCATTCCAACCCCAACCACCGCCTCACAAGGAGTCCCCCATGAGTACCCAGCGAATTGCAGAGGATGTAAAGCTCGGGCGCAACGTGAAGATTTATCACTTCGTCAACTTGTACGGCTGTGAAATCGGCGACGAAACAAAAGTCGGTTGTTTTGTGGAGATTCAAAAAGGCGCCCGAATTGGAAAATCCTGCAAAATCTCCAGCCATACGTTTATCTGCGAAGGTGTCGAGATTGAGGATGGGGTGTTTGTGGGCCACAACGTGACGTTCACCAACGACCGCAACCCCCGCGCCACGAATGCCGATGGCTCCCTTCAAACCGAGGCTGATTGGCACTGCGAAAAAACCCGCGTTTGTGCCGGGGCCAGCATCGGTTCCAGCGCCACCATCCTTTGTGGGGTAACCATTGGTCGCAACGCCCTCATCGGCGCCGGGGCCGTGGTCACCAAGGACGTTCCAGATAATGCTGTGGTTGCCGGAGTCCCCGCCGACTTCCTCAAGTGGCGCGAATCCCTCAAGGCTCCCAAAGAGGTTTGAGGAAGACAAACAATTCTTCAGGGGTTGCCAAAGGTTGTTCTGTGGAGTTCAGCAACTCTCCGTTACTATTCAACAGTACGAATAGCTTGGCATCGGGTGCGCCACCCAAAAGAGGCGTCAGCTTTTCTGTGTAGGCGGTGATTTCTTCCGGCCTCGGTTGAGCCAGAAATGACTCTTCCAGCATCAGCTTCCCGTTGTAGGTATTGATTAGAGCTTCCAGCTTCCCACGGGTCTCTGTGTCGAGATTTGGATTCAACACCAGCACCGATTTCTCTTCCTTCAGAGCCCGATTGAGCGCTGTTTGGAAGTACAAATACTCCACGACCCGGAGCTTTGCTCTCGCCTCTTCCGCAGCTTTGCGTTGTTTCAAGGCACTGTTCGGAAGGTGATACAACTGAAGCACCCGTTCACCAGTCTCCTTTGAATTTGTCTCCACAAGCATCACATGGAGCGATTCATCGGTGGCGATTTCTCCAATCTCATCCAAGTTGAAACCATAGTGCCCTGTGGCCCACGGGGTAAACGAACCCGAGCCCTGGTACCGGGCAAATTGCGCACGTGTCATGGTGCTGTCCTCGGCAAATTCATCCAGAATCATCACCACATCGTTGCACTTCACCACCCGATGATTTTCTCCAAAGGATACGGGGAGAGGATGCGGTTTGTAGAGCGACAACGAGGGCTCGGCGTTATACCGCGTGAGCATCACCTGTGATGCCGGAAGTTGCCCTCCTTCCCCACCGGTAACTGTGCCTCCCACAACGGCCAAAAAATCCTCGTCCAACACCACAAGGGTTGGGTTCGTCCGTTGATCCGCAAAGGGCCCCGGAATAATCCAGTTTCCGCCGGACTGCAGATCAGCGCGTCGGCCCACCATCAGGATGCGATCCATCTTCAGTGTTCCGTAGGCAAACAGAAGTTCCTCCGTCCCTGTAAGTGCTTGAATGGTGGTGAGGGGGAGCGGAGCAGATTGGAAGGTCCCCTCCGGTGCAGCCCAAACCACACGTGAGGAACCGGCAGCATCCACAAACAAACCCGGATCAAACGCATCACTCACCACTAATTGGTCGGGGAAGCTACGAGCAACACCCGGTGTCCAGAGTTCAGCGCTGCTGCTCGTCAGGCGATCAACCTCACCGAATACCGTCTTCATCCCTTTGGGGAGCGGCCAGGAATACTCCTGATAGACCATCCCGCCGCCGGTGGTTGCATCCCCGGGAGAAAGAGTCGTCCACACGGCGACGCCCTCACGGGAAGCCAAATCCACCGCGATTGCAGGAACCGGTAACTCCAGAAACGGCGGCTGGGGAATGATCCTATTAGCCCATACAAAATTGGATAAGGACAAAATCAAGGCGCAGGGAGCTAAACTCCTGATCAAGAAGGACGGAATTGACAAACAACGATACACAAACGGGTACCCTTACAGAAATACTCTCACTCTTGAGGCAATGTATTGACTCGACCGCTCCATGGCGGCAAGGTTTGATTCCCCTAACAGGATAGGCAAATTATTTATGAGTCCAATTACCAGCAAAACAGGCGAGCCAATTGATCTTGATGATCCCGCGCTTGAGTTTGAGGAAACACGGCTGGAGCTCATCGCCCAGTGGAACGTTGCGTTTGAACCCATGGGCGAGGAAGACGAAGCGGTTGACCCAGCCGTCTTCATCCCCGAACTGCAAACATACGTCAGTCAAGTAATCAACGTCCGCAAAAAAGCCATCAAATTGGAATTCCGGGAAAAGGGAATTTTCTTCGGCGCCGCTTACTGGGTTTTCTCCTATGTGGACGAACGCCAAGGCCCCTTCTACGCCCTCCTCTGCCGAGATTATCCCATCACCGAATTTGCTCTTCTCGAGCAGGATTACTTATCACCCACGCTGGGCAAGATAACGTGGACTCCCGCCCAGGCGGCGCTGTTGGACTTCTTTGAACCCAAGGAAGAACTTCCTCTGGAGTAAAGTTCACCACACACTCCGGGCGAACTCCAGAATCTTCCGAGCCCGCGCATCGTAGGAAAGTTCCTGAGCCGATTGCAATCCCCCCGCGATCAGACGATTCCGTAACTCCTGATTTTCCAATACCTCGGAAATCCCCGTGGCCAAAGCCTTGGCGTCATCGGGTTTCACCAGCCACGCGTTTTCGCTGTGCTTTAACAACCCCCGAACGGCGTGCAGGTCCGAGGCCACGATTGGAGTTCCTGCGGCCATCAATTCCAGCGCTTTCAACGGGCAACAAAAGAGGCGCGCCTCTGGAAAACCCGAGAGCGGAAGCGGCACAACCCCCACCTGCGAGCGCATCATCATACCCGCGATGGATTCGTGCGGTTGCATCCCCAGAAACTTGACTCTCTCCACAATCT
>JANRMB010000180.1:0-6418 GCA_033761985.1 Candidatus Sumerlaeia bacterium
CCCTCGTCGGGAATTGCGCGAAGCATTTGAGCTTATGCAGGAATGGTTTCGCACTTGATTCAAACTTCGAAATTTTCGCCTGTGTCCGGGGGACGCCTTGTCGCCGATTGCCATTTGCACTCCACCGCCAGCGATGGGCTTAACTCCCCTTCCGACGTGGCCCAACTTCTCCATGAACAAGGATTACAGGGGGGTGTTCTTACCGACCACGACACCATGGCAGGTTGGCAGGAATTCTCTGAAACCGCCAAATCCCTCGGATTGATAGTTATCCCCGGGGTGGAAATCAGCAGTGCATGGAAGGGTCGCGGATTGCATGTGCTTTGTTATGGCGTGGCACCGGGACACCCCGGCATGGATGCATTTCTTGAGGAGCAACGCCGACTCAGAAGAATCCGTGCCGAATCCATTCTGGAGTCACTGGAGAAAACGCGCGGGGTAAAACTCCAACGGGATTTTCTGCAGCGAAATGGAGTTATCTGTCGTCCTCACATCGCTGCCCAATTGGTGACAGAGGGGCATGCGGAGACGATTCAGCAGGCCTTCGATCGTTTTGCTCCCTTGCGCGAGGATGAGGATTCGCGAATTCCGTGGAAGCCTCTCCGTCAGGTTCTGGCTCTCATTCAACGATGCGGAGGAAAGGCCGTCATCGCCCATCCAGGAGCGATGCATCACTGTGCGGCGTATCGACAATTCCAAACACAGGGGCTCAGTGGAATCGAGTGTGCCCACCCGAGTCATGATCAACATCAGGAGCGTCAACTCCGCATCTGGGCGCGGAATTTGGGTCTTCTCACCACCGGGGGAAGCGACAGTCATGGGATCATCAACAGGGACACAGGAGAGCGAATCCACACGGTGGGTAGTCATGGACTGGAGGCTAACCACTGGGATCTATTGCGCTCTACTCAAAGAGGTTGAGTGGCAAGCGATTCCAGCAGTCGGGTATTCGTGATATTGGCAACCGCCCGGGCACTATTCATGGAATAATCCAACCGGCACGCGCGTTTGAAGTCGCAGTTAACGCAGGCGGTTTCTTTTCCGATTCTTCTGGGTGCAACGCGGCATTCCCCTCGAAGGATGGCGTTCCCATGGGCCGAGAGCATCTCCACAAATTTCTCTTCGATGCTCTTCAGTGTCCCCGCTTCCACTGTTGATTTCCACGTGAATGGGGGCTGTTTAGGATTTGATGTAAGAGTCAATGCTGCGGATTGCAACGCCGACCGCCACCACTCATCTCCGGTTCCCGCTGCATTCCACGCCGCGCCTGATTTCTGAAAGATCGGAAGAAACAAAGCCGCAACAGGTTCATCGGGTCGGTGATTACGAACCGCCAGAAGATACAACATCAACTGCAACTCGCACCCCAGCAACACGCGTTGCCAATTGATTCGGCGCTCGCTCAATTTAAAGTCGATGACCAATTCTCCCTCGGATTCCTGAGGATTCGCTAGAAAGTCCATGCGCCCGCGGAAGTGAAGTTCCTGCTCCATTCCCTCTGGTGAGTCCAGGGTGACAGTGACACGGCGAGAATCGGGTTTGCTTTCATAGCCAAAGCTTTCTTCCGTGCGCAAATCCTTCAACCCCATGGCAGCGAATAATCGAATGCTGGAAACCACCCAGGGGAGGAGCGAAGCATCCAAGAGAGTCAACTGCAACTCTTGAAGCGCCGTGGTCAGCAATCCCTTCCGCCGATAGGAAGTCTTGAGCGATTCCAATTCCGCAAAAGCATCGCGTTCCAATACTTCCGGAGCGAGATGTAATATAGCATCGCGGTGTTTGCTGATCAACCGACTCATCAACGCATGGGCATATGACCCGAGGTCGGTGAGTTCCAACTGATCTGCGAAAGCACGTGCCGGACGAAGTACCCGTTGCACAAAAAACCGAAAGGGACACAGACCATAGGTTTCAAACTGCGAGGCACTCGTGCGCAGGGGTGATGGATACAACTCTGCGCAAAGTTTCGGACTGAGTTCCGCATGGTTTCGATCCCGCGCAATACGCTGCACATGGTGAAACCGTAGCCGTGCCGTTTTCTGGAGATGGCTCGCCGATAGGCCCAATGGCTGGATTGCATCCCGCGCGGCGAGTTCTTCCAAAGTGAGCAATTCTGGAACTTCACCGGCGAATACTTCCCGAGTGGGGAAACAGAAATCCTGAAGCCGCAACCACCACGGGGAAGGCGTCGCCTCGCCACCTTCCCAAGTCGAGTGGGCGCGGGTTATCACACACTGTTCTGAGGGACAGTGGAGCGCCCGGAGAGCATAAAAATCCTCGCGCGCCAGAAGTCGATCTGCAGCCGGCGCCACAGGCTCACGCTTACCGCTCAACTCCTCCAGAAGAATGCGTTCCTCATCGGTCAGCAGTGTGGTGTTGCCGTGGGCCCTGGGGTAATTTCCTTCCACCATCCCAAGGACAACTGCTCCACGAATTCCAAACAACCGGGAACGTTCCACCTGGGCGACCACCACCTGATTTAAACGCGGGGGAATCTTTGGCAACGCCACATGCTGCAATGCATCGGTGAGTAAATCAACCAACACATCCGCCGCCAACTCCTCGCCGCCGCACGCTTCCTCAATCGATTGCAACACTTCTCCCACTTGTTGCAGAAGTTGCTCCTCGCGCTCGGGGAGTTCTCCATTGGCAAGCGATTGCACCGCGGCATAATGCTTCAAACACTGAATCAATAGCTTCAGAAACGGTGACACAGGAAATAGATTCCCGGAATGATCAGCTTTTTCTTTGCGTAACTTCAGCGCCGAATCCCTCCACTCCAAATAGGGAACAATCAATCGCGCGGCGATCAGTTCCCGACTAAACGGTAACTCCGATGCTTCACCATCCAAGATTCCCTGTTCCTCATCGGGATTCCTCGGGGGGACGGGAAGCCATTGTCTCCATGTGCGCAAATCCGCCTCCGATTTATTTGTGGCCTGCATGTAATCCAAGAATCGAAGTTTTTCAAACGGATCCAAATCCACGAATCGCGAACGCACAAATAATCCGAACCGATCCGTTGAGCCGTTTTTCAACAACAAATGAATCAGCGATTCCAACCCCAGCAACAATGTCTCGTTATGCAATGGCTCGGGGCGGTCCAGAAAATAAGGAATTCGCAGCCGTTCCAATTCGTGGCGCAAAACATCGGCGGTTGTGTCAAACTCCCGCATCAGAATTGCCATGGTGTTCCAATCCCAACCGGCGCGTCGCCATTTAAGGATTTGCCCCAATGCGTGGCGAATTTCCTCCGATGGGGTGGCAAACTCCGCCATCACAACAGAGTCATCACCGTCGTCGGGATTTTCCGGAAGCGCTTCTCCCACGGCTACTCGGCGAAGATGCTGGATATGACGGGGCAGATGTGCAGGAGCGTGATACTCCGCCATCTCTAATGGAATACTTGGTCGCCCTTCTTCTGCGTTGGGAAGATGAAAGCTTTCCCAGAACCAGCGAGCTGTTTCCTCCACAGGATAGAACGGGGACAGGGCATCCGGTTCACGATGTTCCAACTGCTGAAATCGATCTTTCGGGATGCTCAGCGCCACGGTGACAGAGGAAAATCGCGGTAAAAGGTGAGTGAGTAACTCTTTTTCCCCGTGCGAAAACCCATCGAAACCATCCAGATGCAATGCCGCCCCCTGAAACTCCTCGACCAGTAGAATCCCTCGCTGCTGACGCTCCGCCGCATCTGCAGGGCTTTCAAAGCGGTTCTCCAGCGCCGCAGCAAATTCCCCGGCGATCAACGCCACCTCTTGAAGCTTCGCCGCCAACAGGGGGTTCGCTCCTTCCGCCGCGCGGGCCCAACGCTCCAACTCCTCTGGTCGAACGCCGTATTCGTCAAACTCCTTCATCAGTGCGGAAACGCTCCGCTCCAACCCATTCACTCGAAGCAACGGAGACCGCCGGTTGCGTCGTGCCTCGGAGATCAACCGCGTGAGCAGCGCACGCCGGTGTACCTCATTCAATGCGGGCCGCGCCATTCCGGGAGCATGGAAAGCCAGCCACTCCTGCAGGCGCCGGAAACTCAACACCCGCACCCGGAGTGTTGCTTCCATACCACCCCGGAGCAGTAGTTTCTCCAGATTGTAGCTCGCCTGTTCCGGAGCCAGAATAAAGATGGGAAGCCCCCTCGGGTTCAGGCGGCACTCCTCCTGAATTTCCTGAAGCAGGGCTCTGGTCTTCCCCGAACCCGGCACCCCGAGTCGGTAGCGAATCATCCCTCGGCCAACCATTGCGCCAGCGTGGGAAGCTGTTGATCCCGAGTGCTCAGAACGGGGTTGCTCACCGGCCAGGGAATCGCCACCTGCGCATCGTTCCACATGATTCCCTTCTCCGTCGCCCCTTCGTAGTAACTCGTGCACTTGTATTGCACCTCGGCCACCTCACTCAACACCGCAAACCCATGGGCAAACCCCACGGGGACATAGACCATTTGGCAATTCTCAGCCGTCAGCTCTTGTGCCACCCACCGACCAAACGTGGGTGATTGACGCCGCAAATCCACGGCAACGTCCCAAATGGCGCCCCGAGTACACCGCACCAACTTCCCCTGCCCCGGGGTGCTTTGAAAATGCAGACCCCGGATTGTATCCTTTACTGAAAGCGAATGATTATCCTGCACGAACTCCACTGGTCCAACGGCCTGTTGCACCGTATTGAGCCGAAACGACTCCATAAAAAAGCCCCGATCATCACGAAAAACGCGTGGGGTAAAGAGGATGACGTCGGGAATGGAAAGCGGTTGAGCGAACATGATGGAATTCTTCGACGACCTCCGTGAAAAGGCAAGCGCGGAGTGGAGCTCTGAGGCGTGCCTTCACCCCCGCATTTGGCTAATCCGCTCGGTGGGGGGCATCATCCCAATACCAAACACGCACCACCTGATACCAATAGCTCCCCGCTTCCCCACTGGTGCGAATCCCCACCCTGGAGGCATCCTCGGCCTTGGTGATGTTGGGGAGTACCACCGTCTCCACGTTGAGGATGCGGACACCGTTTTGGGCGATCCAGTCATTCGCGCGGGCCACGGTTGCTGGCAGTGCTTCATGTTCGGTGGAGAAAAACCCGCTTTTGAGCATGGTGGGAAAAAAGTCGGTGTAGTGGAGCGGCATCGGTTGCGTCTTTCGGACTTTGGGATGAGGATTGGTTTTTCAGAACGGTGGGCATGGTCAAGTGTGAACGCGTTAGAACCGCGCCGCCGGAGAGTTCGGCTTCCGTGGATCGGCTTTATCCAACACCCTCCACTTTTCTCATTCCACCCCTTGACGCGCTTCGGCTTCGGAGGTAATTCATAATCCCATGCTTTGCGCAGTAACTCTCAGCGCGTTCGATTTAGCAAACATCTAAAGAAAACCTCATCACACAGCAACGCACCCTCTCCGCATGAAAGGTCTCGAAGGAAGTCGATCATGGCTGCAAAATACGTTTTTATTACCGGAGGCGTCACCTCCTCCCTTGGCAAAGGGATTGTCTCCGCAGCCTTGGGTGCTCTTCTAAAAGCCCGCGGACTCAACATCGAGCTTATGAAGCTCGATCCCTACATTAACGTCGACCCCGGGACGATGAGTCCCTTCCAACACGGCGAAGTCTTCGTGACCGATGACGGCGCGGAGACCGACCTCGACCTTGGGCACTACGAACGCTACACCGAACAGCCCACCAGCAAGATGAGCAACATTACCACGGGCCAAGTGTATGAGTCGGTCATCAAGAAAGAGCGTAAAGGTCATTACCTTGGCAAGACTGTTCAGGTTATCCCCCACATCACCGACGAAATCAAGTCCCGCGTATTTAAGCTGGCCCGTGAAAGCAAGTGCGATCTCCTCCTTGTGGAAATCGGCGGAACCGTCGGCGATATCGAAAGTCTTCCCTTCCTCGAAGCCATTCGCCAGATTCCCTACGACGTGGGCGCGCAGAATTGTCTGTTCATTCACTTGACGCTTCTTCCCTACCTGAAGGGCGCCAACGAGGCCAAAACCAAGCCCACCCAGCACAGCGTCAAGATGCTGCGTGAAATCGGCATTCAGCCTCACTGCCTTGTTTGCCGCACGGAGATCCCCATCGATTTGGAACAGCGGAAGAAAATCGCCATGTTCTGTAACGTCGATCCCTACGCCGTCTTCGAATCCAGCAACGTCGATGTGATCTACGAAGTCCCCATGATGTTGCACCGCCAAGCTATGGACAATTTTGTGACCACCAAGCTCGGAATCGTCACCACCGATGCGAACATGGAGGGCTGGAAGTCCCTCGTGGATCGCATCAAGAGCGCAAAAGAAGTGGTGAAAATTGCCGTGGTTGGCAAGTACATCGATCTGCAGGACGCCTACAAATCCATCTATGAATCACTCAACCACGCGGCGGCATTCCACGGCGTGAAGCTGGAAATCAACCGGGTGGATTCCGAGGACTT
>JANRMB010000181.1:0-5274 GCA_033761985.1 Candidatus Sumerlaeia bacterium
GTTGTGCGTTGGAACTTCCCCTACTCCCCCACTAGCTCGGCTTTCTCACCAACTTCGTCGCGAGACAGCGAAGGGCTCGTCAGGCCGAGGGTTTCCCGACGTGAGTCGGACGCCGACGTGTATTCACACTTCAAGGTCGACGAACAAGGGATTCCCTTGGAATGGCGGGATGATTCGACTGTCGGAGCAGATGGCTGCTGAGAAATCCGGGCTAGTCTTGGGCCAGGCATTCCAGGATGCTCCTCAGCTTGCGGATCGGTAAATGGTAGTGCCCGCTCTCTGTCACCGTATGGAGCACGGCGTTGGGGATAGCATTGGCCATGGCTTTCGAGAAAACATACGGAACAACTTTATCCTCGGGAGAGTGAAACAAGTGTACTGGCACGCGAATCTCGCCCAGACTAAAACCCCAGGGGCTTGAGAGCACGTGCGCATCGTGGATATGCCCTTTTACTCCGGGATAGAAAGACTCCCGAAAATCACCCAGCAGGTGCTTGGCAAACCACCTTTCCCGAAGTAATTCCTGATCGGCAATGCTCTGACGCTTGATGAAATCCGGAGTGGGAAAGAACGTGGTGCGCCGTAAAAACTGTCTGCCACCGGAGAGTAGTACTCGCGCAATAATGGGGTAACGGCGAACAAAACGAAAGAACGTTCCCGCTCGATTGTAGGGCTTCAGCTTCAGCATCAGAGAAAGCGGTGCCAAGCTCCCCACAGTGACACAGGCGAGGACTCTTTGTGGAAGCAACGCCGCACAGGAAAGCGCATAGGGGCCCCCCGCAGAATTTCCGATCACGGAAAAATGCTCATAACCGAACTCATCAGCCACTCGGGAAACATCCACAGGCCAATCCTTCAGCGCTCGATTCGGCATAAAGGTGGAACGCCCTATCCCGGGGCGTTCCAAAGAAATCAACCGAACGTTCAATTCCTCCAATAGCGCCACATCCAAAGGCCGCTGGTAACGCGACCCCGGGAACCCATGAAAAAGGAAAAGTGGCTTTCCACCCCGCGGCCCCAAGGTGGCGCCGGAGAGGATTCTCCCATCCGGGAGCTTGATTCGAAATTCAGGAGCGGAAAGATTTTTCAGCATAGAGACTCCCTGAGGGGATGCGCATTGAACATCCCCATGAGAAACCTATGCCGAACACAAAGACTCTCTCGAAACGGGTAGTTTGCGGGTTATTCGGAGCCGTAAAGTTTTTGATCAATCAACAACGTGTTGCGCAGCGCCAGAACGTATTGGTCCACCATTTCTTCCACACCGTTGCGATGGACATCCTGAATATTCCATTCGTCCATGGGGACGTTGAGAATACTTTGTATCGCCTCGTTCATCCGAGAGGAATTGCCCATATAGGGAATCGTCATCACGTTTGTCACAAATTGTCTCAGGGTGTGATCAGGGTTCACGACCACAAGCGCATCAAACGGAAGCCAGAAGATATGAACCATGTGGTGTGTGCGGTAAACGCGGTAAATCTTCCCATCAAGTTCCATGAGATACACATAAATCGGTGTGCGGTCTGTGAGCCCCGGAAATTTGACATCGCGGAAAACCTCCACGGTGATTGTCTGTGGGTCCACGTTTAGCACCTGAGCCACCCGCCCCTGTCCGGGGACACTCATTCCGATAACCGGGAGCTGGGGTTTGTTCTGGGCTTCCAAACGCTCTGCGGCAATCCACGGTTGATTGACGACATCCCACTTCCATCCGGTGGTATCCTCAAATGTTCCCGTCACAATTTGGATTTCGTGAGCTTGGGGAGGATAGAGAATTTCCACATCGCCAAAGGACTCCTGAAGCCAGGGCTTTTGGCTGAGGTTGTACACTAACCCGGCGTTGGGGAAGAGCCCGGGATTGATCTCCGAATCCATCAGCTCGCTAAACACCAGAGTGAGATCGGGATTATGTGGAGACAATTTTTGCAGGGAAGCTTCAGCCGAAGCCGTTTGAGTTTGTCGTTCAATTTCCGGCAAAGCCGAGATTTTACTGGCTTCACTCAAATGCACAAAACCCACGCGTGCCCCATTTTCGTGTTCCACAACATTGGCGGAAGACAAAGGCAGCAAATTGTTGGAAGGAATATCCAAGGCACTGATGTAAATCGATTCCATGGATGCGGGTCGGTTTTTCATCCCAAACTGGTTGGTAAACGACGTTACCATGTCTCGATTGGTCACGACGACGGCATCATACGAGGAATCCCGGAAAAACGTGGCGACGTCGCCAGTGTAGGAAGTCTCGTTTATGGCGTGGGGTTGCACAAACTGGCCGAGATCAATCAGGATGGGATTCTTATGTTCCTGCACAATTTCCCGAAATCGTGTTTGGAATTCATTAAACAAACCGTGATGTACTTCTTCCTCAATGAGTGGGTTCTCCACCTTTCCCAGCCCACGAGTGGCGATAATCGTGACCTCGCGTGGGGTATTTTGTGCGGCAACATTTTGCAACAGGCCAAGCAGCAGCAGTGCAGCCAGAAGTACAAATCGTTTCATGATGGCGGGTTAGTGTCCTTGTTTTAGTGCGTGATGAACGGCGTTTATACCGCTTTGAAATGACCGGGGCTGCAACCCCAAGGTTTGCTGAAGCAACCGCGTGTTGAGTGAAACATCCGCCGGGCGCAGGTGCTGAAGGTTTTTTTCCTCCAACGTGGTCGCTACCAAAAGGTTCGCAGGTAAATCAAATTCACGGCAAACAACCTCTCCCATCTCCCACCGCGATACCCGCGACTCCCCCGCCACATGAAGCAATTTTTCCCGTCCTTCATGCAGGGCAAACAGACACATGGCCGCAACCAGATCCAAGACATATACAGGTGTGCGGAACTCATCTGTGAACAACCCCAGGGGATTCCCCTGTACGAGCGTGGAGACCATCCAACCCAGAAAACTGGACCCATGGGTAGAGGGTGAGCCGTAAATCAGCGCTGGACGGATAACCTTCCACCCCTCGGATTGGAGAAGTAAGGCCTCTGCTTCAGCCTTCAGACGAGCGTATTCACCCAAAGGGCACACAGCATCCTCTTCCCGATAGGGAGCACGTGTCCCATCAAATACCAAATCCGTGGAAAGCGCCACTGCTCGGCAATCGAGGGAATATTGAGCCAAGCCTTGAACAAGATTCTCGGTTACCAGAACAATTCCGGCGTGGGCACTTTCGGGTTCCTGTTCACAAAAACCCGTATTCGTCACAGCGGCACAGTGGAAGACAACATCCGGGCGGTAATCGCGTATAAGACGAAGAACAGCCCTTGGATCACGAAGATCAACGGTAACGAATTGAGCCGCGGGACACTCGATGGAACGGGTGTAAGTGGTTCCGAGGACCGATGTGCAACCACCTTCGGCAAGGAACCGCGTGAGATGTTCACCAACAAATCCGCTGGCACCCGTAATCAGGATTCGTTTCGTGAGCAGCCCGGCGGGGATGGCAATAGGCTCGGAAATTGGAGAGGGGTTCAAACGGGGACGGCTACTTCCTGCAGGATTTCCCGAACGAGTTCCTCATCCTCATGGCGATGATAGCTGTTGGTATCGAATGTTCTGGCCAATTGGATCCGGTGGGCAAAAACAGGAGGGGCCAATTGGCGAATATCCTCGGGAATAACATAGTTTCTGCCTTCAATCAAGGCCAGGGCCTGGGCACAACGGCGAAGCGCCAGCAATCCGCGAGTCGAAACGCCAAGTTCTGCCATGGCGTGATCGCGTGTGGCCTGGCCAAGACGAATAATGTAATCCAGTAGTGAGTCCTCCACCAAAACAGCACCGGCGGCCTGTTGCAATTCCATCACTTCAGCGCGTGTAACCACGGGTTTCACTGCCGTATCCTTCATCGCCAAACCCTGGGTCCGCAAAACCTGCAACTCCCCTGCGTGATCCGGATAACCCAAGTGGAGGCGCATCACAAAGCGGTCCATCTGGCTTTTGGGTAAAGGAAACGTTCCGTGAAATTCCGCAGGGTTTTGGGTGGCGAGCACGATAAACGGCTCAGGAAGGATATGCGTGGTACCATCAAGCGACACCTGACCCGTGCTCATGGCCTCCAAGAGGGCTGATTGCGTTTTTGGGGTGGTTCGGTTGATTTCATCGCCCAGAATCACGTTGGAGAAAATGGGACCGGGCTTGAACTCAAACAGATGACTCGCCTGATTGTAGATGGTGACCCCAAGGATATCGCTGGGAAGAAGATCGCTGGTGAATTGGATGCGCTGAAAATCGCAATCGATCGACTTGGCCAAAACAGAGGCCAGCGTGGTTTTTCCCACTCCGGGAACATCTTCCAAGAGGAGATGCCCGCGGGAAAGCAAGGCTACCAAACAAAACTTTACGATTTGATCGCGCCCCTGATAAACACTCGTGATATTTGTGACCAGTTTCTGGATCACCTCGCGGTGCTGGGCCATCGTCATGGACATGGGGCATTCTCCGGAAGAATTTGGCGTGTTAGACTGCCTCACAGGCATACACCACAAAGGCGAGTATCAGGCCAAAGGCGCAAGGAATTCCAATGGTCATCAATCAGGTGAACAGGAGGCGGCCCAATCCGTGAGATCACCACCCATGAAAGTAAAAAACTCTTTCATTGCAGGAGTGATAATCTTTTCTTTTCTCAACAAAACCCCAACCTCGCTCGCGGGCAAATCTGCCTCAATAGCCACTTTCTCAATCCGCCGGCGAGTATCCACCATCGAAGTGTCAGAAACAATCCCCACGCCCAATCCCGCTTCCACATAGCACGTGATGATCTCCGAGTTGGAGGTTTCCAAGATGATCTTATCGTGGTGGGGAATTTGTTTTCTGCGGAAAGCCATGTCAATAGCCGCGCGGTCATCCCGCCGACTCAGATCATGGGTCAGGAGAATCAAGGGATACTCGGCCAGTTGGTGGAGAGTGACGCGATCCAACCCGGAAAGCGCATGTCCTCGGGGGGTTACTGCCACTAAATTGGAACGCTTCCAAACCTGATACGTGAGATTGCTGTCATCGGGTGCATGGGTAGCCAATCCAAAATCCACAATCCCTTCACGCACGGACTTTTCGATATCCGTGGGAGATTGTGCCAGCATTTCCATACGGATATGGGGGTTCTTTTTGTGGAACTTTCTGAGTGGCTCCACAAGACGGTGCAAAATGACGAGTTCCGTGGCGGAGAAAGAAAGGATATGATGACCCGCCAAAGAGAAGGCGTTTTTGAGCCCCTTCATCCGTTGATAGAGATCAATCGCCTCTCGCAGGAAGAGATGCCCTTCACGGGTCAGGGTAAGGGTG
>JANRMB010000182.1:0-9362 GCA_033761985.1 Candidatus Sumerlaeia bacterium
GGGAGCGCCACCCTCCGTGGTGGCGAATAAGTTTCAAGTCGTTACCGCCACCACGGAGGGTGGCGCTCCCAAAAGTAATCCCCCGATTCCTAATACCGGAACCGGGGGATTTTTATTCACTCTTGGTCTAACGCGCAGCGGATTAGAAGCTGTGCATCATCCAGTTTTCCACTTCCGCAGCGGCGGGAAGGTAAGCGCCGTTGCGTTGTGGGTTGGCGATGGGGTTGGGTGTAGCAGTGGTGCTGGATTGCATCCGGATACGACCGGTGCGAACGTCTGCTTTACCGTGAACGAAGTCGCCAACTCCATAAGTAAGAGGAGTGACGTTTCCGTTGTTGGCTTGGCGAGTGAAACCATCATCATTACCACCAATTTGGTAGTCATAGTTGGCGGGTTGAGTGGGAGTGGTGCCAAGAGCGAAGACGGCTTTGTAACCAAATCCACCGGGTGTGGAGGAGGTATTCGTAAAGGTACCGATGGGGCTGGTGAAGGCCCAAATTCCATCGCCAATACTTGCAGCTTGGAAGTTGGTATCGGGCACACCGAAACCTGACTGGTTAAAGTCAGCTTGGAAGGAACCGGCGAACTGGATACCAGCAACGGGCACAAGAGTTTCACGTGTGGTTGCATCTGTTACCAAAACGAAGTTATCTGCAGGTGCATAACCATCGTTGTAGGTATTGGTATCAAACACCACACGAACTTGCTGGTTGGGAGTGGTGGTTACGAAGGGGCAGAACGCTGTGGTACCGCTTCCGGAACTTGGGTAACGGTTACCAGCGGTGTCTGTAACGCGAAGAGTGTATTCACCGGGTGTGGCTACGGTGAAGACTTTGGAATAAACGCCGGCAACGGCTGTTCCCAAATCTTCAACAGAGGTGAAGGCGGTACCCCATGGAGCAGATTGAGCATAGAAGGGAGGACCAGCCACTGCTGCTGCGTTTTGAATACGGTGACGACCAGTTACAGCATTGAGGGAGAAGTTAATGATGTCTGTTGGGGCAGTAACAGTGAAGTTTATATCGTTGCCACCAATCAATCCAGCGGTACCGAATGCGGGTTTGCCAAATCCTGCCGTACCAATTGTAAATTTACCGGCATAGTTACCTGCGGGAATTCCGGTGGCTGTGCCAGTGTAGATATCATCGTTATCAACGTCGGAAAGAACAACAGCACCAGTACCGGTTGTGTAGTCATCGCCACCCAGTTCGCTTTGGAAGCTTCCCACGAAGCGGAGGTTGCCATCGTCAGACGAATTAACAACTTCCAAGTTGTAGGATGAATAAACCACACCGTCGATTGTTTGCCCCACACCAGTTGAGGGGGAGAATCCGTCAGCGGCAGTGAGATTCAGGTTGAGGAAGAAATCAACAACACCCGTTGGTCCGGAGTTTACAACCAAGTTGTCAAATCCGGCATCGGGAGTATTGACGGCGCTGAAGCCGGCACTGGCCGCTTTGTAAAAGCCACCGGTGTTAGGGGCGCCAGTGATCCGAACAGAATAGATTCCGTCTCCAGCTGCAACGTCTGGTGCAACACCGTTGTCCAGAAGCTGATAAGAAGGAATTGAGCTGGGGTTGAAGTTGTCTGTAACGAAACCGTTACCAGTGATGTAGGTTGGGTTGGTCAGAATATCCTGAGCCTGGAGTGAACCAGCGACGCTGGCTGCGAGACCAGCAAGAAGCATAAAGGAAATTTTTTTCATTGGAAGTAATCCTGGGAATTGATGTGTAAAAGGTGGTGGGTTTAGGGTTGGGTAACGACGTTGAAAGGTTTGAACTCAGGGGAGCCGACAAGTGTTTGGCGGCCCCCCTAGACTAGCTTACTGGGAACGAGATTCCTGAAGGTCGGAGAAGAGCACGATATCACCACGGCTTACAGTGCCGTTGGTGGGATCATACAGGCGGGCACCGGCGTTTTCAGCGGTGCTGGAGCGGTTATCCACGGCATCAGGACCAACGGATTTGATCAGCCAGCTTCCTTCGGCAAGTTGAGCGCCGGAGCTAATTTGGCCTTGGCGAATGTAGGCACGGCGATCGTCCTCATACTCTTGGTTGGCCCCGTTATTCGCAATACCGTTATCAAGCTGGAATGAACCTGCTTGGCCAAGTTGGCCGACGTAAAGGTATGTGGTGAAAGCAGATGCAATTTTTGCATCGCCTGCTGCTGTACTGTAGGTTTCCTTCCAAGGCGAGCGGGGGAATCCCGTAATATACGCGATGGGAGAGGTGAGGCGGAGAATGGAACGGAAGCCCGCAGTGCCAGCGTTGATAACAGCAACTTGATTGGGTGCAGTACCAGTGACGGTACCAACGTTGTTTGCCACAGCACCCCGGTCAGTCTCTGGGTATTTATTGTAATCCACGGCGTAGCTTTCCAAAGCGGTGCGCATTGTACGGATGTCTGCCAGCGTGCGGGAGACTTTGGAGCGGGTTTGCGCTTCCAGGAAGTTGGGGACGGCGATAGCCGCGAGGATGGCGATGATCGCGACGACGATCAATAGCTCAATCAGGGTGAACCCTGATTTCTGAAGAGGATCCTTTTTTATCATCGAAATGCCTTTCGAAAGGGTTGAATTGGTACCAAATCAGTCCGGAAGAAGACCTTCATAAAGTGATTAAGTACTAAAGGCTTTTCTCTTTGACCCCCCTCCGATTGTCAAGAGTTGAAAATTCAAAAAACCAACAAAATGAAGGTAAAATGATCAAAATTGCCTGTTTTTATGAAATCTCCCTGCAACTTTTTTTCAAAACTGCGTCTTCCTTGTAAAGCCTTTACCCATCATAGATTTTTTTTGAGGGCAAAATCGGCGCATTTTTTGGCGCCACAACTTTGTTTGTGACGAATTATCCCATTTGCCCGTGCTTTTTCCAAAAAATCTGAACATCAAGTTCATCTTTCCAAGCTTTTTGAAATCAAGGCTATAAAATACTTTACCCAATTTTGGGGAACAGATTCGCTTGATCTTCTCCCCCCGGGCCATGAATTTAGCCTCCTTTACCCCAACTAAAAGGAACGCCTCGCTCTGTCCCCTCTCCTGTTTACGTACACGTCCCTCAGTCAAACGTGGTGGTTGGTGGGCCTTCCCGCCAAAATGGCGCTTCTTGTTTCTCTTGGGCTTTTGCTGCAGGAGAAGATGCAGGGGCGCATGCGGTGGGTTTTGGTATTGTGGGGGGCGCAGTTCATTACTACCGCGTGGAATTTGTTCGGTGTTTGGGAGGGGGGGCCGGTGGGGCCGGTGATTGCGATTAGCTTTGTGGTGGGGTTGTGCCTGTTGATCAGCGCTTCGGCTCCGGAAGGGGCTTTTGTCCTTCAACGGGGTTTTGGTTGGCAAAGCCTCGTGGGCTGGACTCTGGTGGTTTTGGGGTTCTTCTGGCCGTTTTTCAGCAAGGGAATTGTGGGCGTGGGGTTGTCCTCCTCCCTGCTGATTTTACCGCACGGCGTTTTGGTTTTTTTGGGAGGCATATTAATAATGTCCTACCCGAATGCTCCGCGCCTGGTTTTGTGGGGGGTTGTTTTGGGGTGCTGCAGCTTGGGAAGCGTTGATTTGTGGGGGGGCAGTACTGTGAGCGGGGGTGTGTTGTGGTCGGCGGGGGTGGTTGTGGGTGCTCAACCGTTGGTGCGGGTATTCACTTTGGGTGGGGTGTTGGAGGAGGATCGCCCTCCGCTGGATGTGCAGCGGGAAAGAGCAGAACGCACGGTGTTCAAGAAAAAGCAGGATGAGGGAAAGCGCTGGAAGCTGAAGTGAAGTTGGGGTTGCCGGGGTGTAACAGAAAAAAAGATCAGGGGTTGATGAAGAAATGCAAGTTCTTCCTTGACCAGCGGGTGGGGTTGGGATTTGTTTTGCGCCCTTGCGGATGAATCCGCCCGGAATTTCCCAGTATTTTAGGTCTCCCGATGCCCACAATCAATCAATTGGTACGCAAAGGCCGCCAACACTCCAAGAAAAAAACCAAAGTGCCCGCTCTGATGGCGTGTCCTCAGCGCCGTGGTGTTTGTACCCGTGTGGTAACGGCTACTCCGAAAAAGCCAAACTCTGCGCTTCGTAAGATTGCCCGGGTGCGCTTGGTGAACGGTTATGAAGTAACTGCCTACATCCCCGGTGAAGGCCACAACCTTCAGGAACACTCCATCGTTCTGATCCGCGGTGGCCGTGTGAAGGACCTTCCAGGTGTGCGTTACACGATTGTTCGTGGTGCCAAGAAGGGCGACGCCCAAGGTGTTCAGAACCGCAAGCAAAGCCGTTCCCGCTACGGAACAAAACGCCCCAAAGCCTAAGTTTCTGTTGAACCATTCGTCCACCCCATACAAAACATCTCCCAATAGTTTGCACGTATAAGAGGAATTCATGCCCATCCCAAGAAGAAAAAAACAAGACGAACGCACTCGCAGCAAGCGCAAGATGGCACGCCGCAACATGCCTCCAGGCCGTGGTTTGGTTGCCGATGTACGGTACAACAGTTTGTTGGTGGCGAAATTCCAGAACATTCTGATGCTGGAAGGTAAAAAATCCATCGCAGAGAAGATTTTCTATGATGCCATGGATATCATCGCCAAAAAAGTGGAAGGCGTTGAGCCTCTCGAAGTGTTCACCCAAGCTGTTGAAAACGTGAAGCCCCTGTTGGAAGTGAAAAGCCGCCGCGTGGGTGGTGCCAACTATCAGGTGCCCATCGAAGTGAAGCCCGAACGGCGTCAAGCCTTGGCTTTCCGCTGGATTGTAGGAAACGCCCGCAGCCGTAACGAGAAGGTAATGGCTCTGCGCCTTGCCAACGAGTTGATGGATGCCTACAAAAACACCGGTGGAGCCATCAAGAAGAAGGAAGATGTTCTTCGTATGGCCGAGGCAAACAAGGCTTTTGCTCACTACCGCTGGTAATCAGCAAACTCTTACCAAGAACTCTAACACCGCCGGTTTTTCTCGGCGGTGTTTTTTTTCATCCAGCCAATCCCTGGGGAACGCCGGAGTTTTTGGCAAAATTTCTTTTGCTCTGCGAAGGGTTTGGGCGTTTGATACGCACAATGAGTTGATCTAGGGAGCCCCTTCTGCTGTGCCAACGAATGATTCCTGCACCCCCAAGTATAAGCGCGTAATTTTGAAGCTTTCCGGCGAGATGATGAAGGGGAAGGAAAGTTCGGGGTTTTGTCCCGAGGCGGTTAACTTCATCGCCGATGAAATCGTTTCCGTAGCAAGTATGGGTGTGGAAGTTGGTGTGGTTGTGGGAGGTGGAAATATTTTCCGTGGGAATTCCGATGCGGCCGTGGGGATGAATCGTACGGTTGCCGACCAGATGGGGATGCTTGCCACCACGATTAATGGGTTGATGTTGCAAGACCGTTTGGAGCACAAGGGATTATCCATCCGCGTGATGAGCGCTGTACCCATGAATGATTTTTGTGAACCCTTTATTTTGAGAAGAGCCCAGCGGCACTTGAGCAAAGGGCGTGTGTTGATTTTGACGGGTGGTACGGGTAACCCCTACTGCACAACGGACTCCGCGGCCGTATTGCGCGCCAATGAGCTGGAGGCTGATGTGGTGTTGAAGGGAACCAAGGTGGATGGAATTTACACGAAGGATCCCCGTAAGTTTCCCGATGCGCAGCTTCTGAAGACCTGCACGTACGAGCGGGCACTTTCTGAAAAGCTGGGAGTGATGGATATGGCGGCGATTGCCAGTGCCGAAGAAGAAAAGCTCCCGGTGGTGGTGTATCGTCTGGATGTGGCGGGGAACAGCCGCCGTGCGGTGATGGGTGAAGTTGGAACGTTGGTAACAATCTAAGTTGAGGTGACTTTTGAATGAGTGAAAAACTGAAAGCAGTGGACAAAGAAGCCGAGCAATCGATGAACAAGGCGATTGAGGCGTTATCCCGGGAATTCAATAACATCCGCGCCGGCCGCGCGAATCCCTCGGTTTTGGATCGTGTGATGGTGGAAGCCTACGGCGCACATTGCCCGGTAAACCAAGTGGCCAACGTAACGGTTCCCGATGGCCGCTCGATTACCATTCAGCCCTTCGATCGCAGTTTGATCAGTGCAATTGAGCGCGGTATTATGGCGGCAAACTTGGGCTTCAACCCCCAGAATGACGGGAACATGATCCGGATCAATCTTCCGCCCTTGACCGAAGAGCGCCGCAAGGATTTGTGCAAGGATGCCGCCCACGTGGCTGAGCATGCGCGTGTTTCCATCCGCCAAGCTCGCAAGCATGCCAACGACTCCATCAAGAAGCTGGAAAAAGATGAAAAGCTTCCTGAGGATTTGGTGAAGCGTGCCGAGGACCAGGTGCAGAAGAATACCGACAAGTTCATCAAAAACGTGGATGCTCTTCTGAAGAAGAAGGAAGCGGAAATCATGGAAGTTTGATCGGGCGAGTTCGTTTTCCTGAACCCGGTTTGAATTAGAGTAAGTAAAAAAACTCCCCGAACTGCGCAGGCAATTCGGGGAGTTTTTATTGGATGTTTTGAGTGTGGATTAGTTGGCGGAACCGATGTTGGTGCGCACGAAGCCGGAGAGTTTGAGGTCGCCGCCGGCGGCTTTGGCGATTTCCGTAACCACTTGGGCAACAGTCTTCTTGGGGTCCTGCGCGGAGGCTTGGTCCACAAGGCAGTTGTCTTTGTAGAAGGATTTGACTTTCCCGTTCACGATGTTTTCGATCATGTTTTCGGGTTTGCCTTCATTACGAAGCTGGGTTGCGTAGATTTCGCGTTCCTGATTCAGGGTTTCGGCATCCACTTGAGTGGCGTCGAGGAAGCGGGGAGCAAACGCAGCCACGTGCATGGCCACACCACGACGGAGTTCATCGCTGGCTTGGGCGGCGTTGGCAGCGTTGATTTTGCCATCGGCCTTTACAAGAACACCGATTTTGCCTGGGGGGTGGATGTAACCGGCAACCACTTCACCTTGAACGTAGGAGTAGGAACCGAGTTCGATTTTTTCCCCGATGCGGTAGGCGATGTCTTCGACTTCTTCCTTGACGGTTTTGCCAGAAGGAAGTGCCGCAGCGAGGATGGAATCCATGGAGTCTGCTTTGGTTTTAAGGCCGGCTTCGGCGATTTGTTTGACGAGGATCTGGAAGTCGTCATTACGGGAAACGAAGTCTGTTTCGCAGTTGAGTTGAGCCATGGCAGCAGACTTGTGGTCAGCGGAGATGGCGGTGGCTACAAGACCTTCTGTAGCATTGCGGTCGGCGCGTTTGGCGGCCTTGATGGCGCCACGCTCGCGGAGGATGCGCACGGCAGCGTCCATATCGCCATCGGCTTCAACGAGAGCTTTTTTGCAGTCGGCCATGCCAAGTTGGGTGCGGTCGCGAAGTTCTTTCACCAAGGATGCTGTAATTTCAGCCATTTGCGGGTTCCTTTTTCGGATAGTGGAGGAATAATTGAAGGGACGTCGGGGATTTTCGTTGGCGGAGTGTTGTACCGCCAGCGGTTGTGGGCAATGGTTTCGGGTGTGAGTTTTGTGTTAGAAGGCGCTTCTCCGGGGTTTGGGGGACCGGAGAAGCGGTGATTCAACGTGTTATTGGGGAAGCTCTTCGCTGGCGCCGAAACGGGCTTCGAGTTCTTCCGCGCTCAGGGCCACGGGTTCGCCGTTGCCTTGCACATCCTGATAGCCAAGGCCAACTTCGGAGAGTTCGCTTTCGGTGGCGCCAAGGCGGCCGTTGCGGACGGCTTCCACCACGGCATCGCACATGAGGCGGATGGAGCGGATGGCGTCGTCGTTGGCAGGGATTACCCAATCTGCGTCGTCAGGGTTACAGTTTGTATCCACAACGCCAACGATGGGAATGCCAAGGGTGCGAGCTTCTTTAACCGCAAGGTGTTCCTTCACGGGGTCGATGATGAAGAGGATATCGGGAAGGCGCTCCATGGTTTTGATGCCTTCAAGGTTCTTCTTCAGGAAAGCCATTTCTTTGGCCATCATGGCTTGTTCTTTTTTGACGTATTGGTTGATGGTGCCGTTTTCGAACATTTGCTCAAGTTCGATGAGGCGGAGAACAGATTTACGGACGGTGTTGAAGTTGGTCATAAGACCGCCAAGCCAGCGGTTGTTGATGTAGTTGACTCCGCATTCTTCAGCGGCGTCCTTGACGATGTCCTTGGCTTGTTTTTTGGTGCCGACGATGAGGACGTTGGCGCCGTTGGCAGCGGAGTCTTCAACGAACTTCATGGCATCGCGGAGGAGACGAAGGGTCTTCTTCAAGTCGATGATGTAGATGCCGTTCCGCTCTGTGTAGATGTAGGGCTTCATTTTGGGGTTCCAACGGCGGCTTTGGTGGCCGAAGTGAACGCCTGCTTCAAGGAGTTGCTTCATTGTAATGGAAGTCATGAGAGTGGACCTCTTGTCTGTGGGTTATTCCGCCGCAACCGTCGCGCTAGGGCCTTACTCCAGAAGCGGTGGAGCACCGGGGCCATAATCGGGTTGCGTGTGAATTTCTTCCGGGTGGGGAAGAGGGCCTTGTTTGTGATGTGGCGGGGCTGATTCAGGCAAGGGGAAAATGAGGCTCCGAGTGCTTCGGAAGGGGAATGTTGTGGACGCGACTTGCCAAACGAAGGGCAAAAGTAATGGTGTGGAGTTGAAGCTGAGAGTGTGTGTGCGGCGGAACGGGTTTGAGGCGATGAGCTTGCAACTTGAGGAACTCGGAGATTTGGTTCTTCTGCTTGGCTTGGCGCAGCTCGGCGTTCCATTGGGCGTAGGTATCCCAGGGGTTTAGTTGAACGAGGAAGTGGGGTATTTCTGTGACGACGCAGAGGGGGTTGCCGCCGAGGGACTGAACGTATTCCATGGAGCTGTGGAGGAAATGGCGGTCGGTGGTGGGTTCGGATTCAAAATGTTGGCGCATGGCCCGGCCGGTGGGGGTGGTGGAAAATCCCCGGAGTATTTGACGAAAGCCTTTTTCGCCAGCGCGGTCCCAATCCATGAGCGGAAGACCAAGTTCCCGGGTTTGCGATTCAAGCTGTTTACGTTCGGGGGAATTCTCCAGGTGGTGAGCCCATTCTTCGCAGATTAAATACCAAGCCCCGGAGGCGAAGGACATGCTGTGGAGCGAGAGGTGAAGGTGGATGGGTGCAGCGAGACGAAGGAACTCAGCGATGGCAAGGTTTTCCGGACGGGGTGCGGCGGCATTTTGGGACGGTTCGGGCATCGGGTAGTGGAATTCGACGTCGTGTTCCGGGGTTTCCCGAATGAGGTGGAGGGCTTGATCGAGTGGGAAGAAATTGGGTGAAGCCATGACTCCGGCGTTTTTGGGGTCGAGGTCAGGATTGGCATGGGGGACGATCCACCATGTGGCGGCTTCCAGCCAGGGGGCGTAGGCGGGATTGTGGGCGAGTTGATTGGCGAGGTATAGGGCGGTACGGGGGCCGAC
>JANRMB010000183.1:0-9754 GCA_033761985.1 Candidatus Sumerlaeia bacterium
TCTCAACTATTCCAATAGTCGGGGCATCAACTTGGGTGAGGCCCTGCTCCACAAACTCAACGTAATTGAAGACCGTCGCCTAGCCGACGTTATCCCCCACTCTCCGGAGTAACCAACCACCTTATGCCTGATTACACAGCCAACCTGCGCAGCTTTATTGGGCTGCTGATTTTTTTGGGGATTTGCTTCGCCCTTTCCACCAACCGTAAAGCAATCAACTACCGCACTGTGGGTGTGGGGTTGGCCATCCAGGTGGTCTTGGGGTTGGTACTCATTCGTTTTGAAAATACGAGTAAAATTTTCGCCCAGTTTGGCGATACCATCACGTCGTTCTTGAACCTTTCCCGCGCCGGGGCATCACTGGTCTTCGGGCCCTTGGGTGATCCTGCATCACCACAGGGGTTGGGATTTATCATCGGAACTCAGGTGCTTCCCACCATCATCTTCTTTTCTGCCTTTATCTCGGTGCTCTACTACTTGGGAATCATTCAGGTGATTATCTCCGGAATTGCCTTTGTGATGAAGTTTCTGATGGGTACCAGCGGTTCTGAGACGCTTTCCTGCTCCGCCAACATCTTCGTGGGGCAAACCGAAGCCCCCCTCCTCATCAAACCGTTTTTGGGGAACATGACGAATTCAGAAATCAACGCCGTGATGATTGGCGGGTTTGCCACCATCGCCGGAAGCGTGCTGGGGGCGTATGTCAGCATGGGGATTCCCGCCACCAGCCTGATTGCCGCCAGCGTAATGGCCGCGCCTGGAGCATTGGTGGTTTCCAAAATTCTGGTTCCTGAAACCGAAGTGAGCGAAACCAGCGGCGGTGCCAAAATGCCACGGATTGATGCCGGTGAGAACCTGGTGGATGCCGCAGCCCTCGGCACGAGCGACGGTCTGCGGTTGGCGCTCAACGTGGGGGCCATGCTCATCGCCTTTACTGCCCTGATGGCCGTGGTAAACTGGGTGATGGGGGGCTTTGATTACCTCATCGATGGTCAACTCCTCGGCGGTGCACTCCGCGAAACAGGAACCTACGAAGGTTACTTCCCCGCCACCATTGAAGTATTGCTCGGATATGTTTTCCAACCAGTGGTTTGGTTGATGGGTATCTCCTGGGAAGACTCCAAAATGGCGGGTTCCTTCCTAGGGATCAAAATTATCCTGAATGAATTTGTTGCCTACGCCACCATGACCGGTTCCATGAGTGAACTGGATCCCCGGACAGTTTTCCTGATGAGCTTTGCGCTCTGTGGGTTTGCCAACATCGCCTCCATCGGAATTCAGGTGGGGGGTATTGGTGCCTTGGCGGAAAACCGCCGGAAGGATATCAGCCGCCTTGCAGTGCGGGCCATGATTGGTGGGGTGCTAGTTTCCCTGATGACTGCTTGCATTGCGGGAACTCTGGACCCTTGGAAATATGAAGACACGAAAAAGGATGCCCCGGCGGCAGAAGTCAGCGCCGAAACGGAGGGGGGATCGTAAAAAGAAGCTCCAACAAAAACACTTTTGGAGATAGAGGAGAAAGAATGGATACACAGGAAATTGAATCGTCCAAATTTGATTGGGTTGATAAGCTGACTATTCTTTCAGCTTATCAATTATATCGAAAGCACCTACAAGATAACCCTGTGCATACCAGAATTATGGGGATTTATGGTCGGATTTTTGTAATAATTAATAGCATAGTTATTCTAGTAAATATAACTAATTCACTACTACTTATTACATATTCCACTTCTGGTTTAGAAGTAAATTACTTGTTTTTTTCTTCGATTACTTTACTTGTACTATACTGTGCAATTATCATTTTAGGACCTTTTCTATACACAAAATCTGTAATTCATCGCATTTGGAATCAAGATGATATGCTAAAATCAACTCCGATTAGCGATGAAAATTTACTCATGGGAATCGTCACTCCCTACGTTTTTAACATCGTACGTCTTATGATTTGGATCAGCATCCTCGCTATTCCCTATGCAATCATAACATATCTGAATATGTACAAAGAATTGTACATTACAACATTTGAAGCAATACTAGTTTTCTTTTTTGCAGTTACACTAATTGTATTCGCAACTTTTTCGAATGCATTAGTTTTCTCAGTGATTTGCGCCACTTCCATCCTTAGAACCCTACTACTAAATAGATCACTAAATAAAGCTGGAGTTTATACTATTTTTGGTCACTTGAATATTTATATACTTTACATTACCATAAGCTTAATGTTTTCTATCTTTTCAGTTTCCCTCGTGGCTTTGCTAAGCTGGTCTGCATTCGAGTCAAACTACATAGAAAACGAGATACAGTTATTTTCTATTATTTCAAGGCTGATGAAAACGATTTTTATGACTATCTGTTTATTTTTCGCCTACAGAGTAATCTTCTGGAAAAAAGACATCCAAGCGCTCAAAGAACAATTAGTCCTTTCACGTTCGAATGCAGAGATTATGTAATGTGCTTAAAAAAACAACCGTGGATCCTACACCACGGCAGGCTTGAACACACTCCGGTTGCGCCCCGACTTTTTGGCTTCAAACAGTGCCTCATCCGCGCGATTGAAGATATCCTCGTAGGAATCCCCGGCTTGAAAGCAAGTCCCCCCGGCGCTGATGGTGAGTTTCAGAGGGCTTTTCGCTCCGGGAACATCGATGGAGAGGCGCTCAATCTCCTGACGCATCCGCTCTGCCAGCAAAAGAGCGGCATCCGCGGAGACATTCCCCATGGCGAGGGCGAATTCCTCTCCCCCCCAGCGAGCCACCAGATCGTGATCCCGGCAGTGGTTTTTGAAGACCTTCGCCACAAGGCACAGTGCCTGATCCCCCACATCGTGACCATAGGTGTCGTTGATTTTCTTGAAAAAATCGATGTCGAACAAAACCAGACTCAAGGGTTTGGAATACTTCATCGCCTGGCTCAGGTAGTGATTTACGTATTCCTTGAGCATGCGCCGGTTCTTGAGTCCGGTGAGGGGATCCTGCGTGGCGTTGATATACAGGGATTGATCGTGACGGAGTTCCTGATCATCGCGGATAAAGAAGCCAATAACACTGGACCCCACGGTGATGCGGTCGCGTTCACGAAGGGCCATGAGAGTCTGAATTTTGGCGCCGTTCAACTCCGTGCCATTGCGCGAACGCAGATCCTCCACCCAGCATTGGGGAATTTGATCGGGGACGATGTGGTTTTCGTACAGGATACGGAAGTGGTGGCGGGAGGAGGCGCCGTCGGCAATCCGCCACTCGCAGGTGGAGCCACGGCCCACGGTGGTCAGGTGTTTTTGAATGGAGAAACGATGACCACGCACAGGGCCGGAAAGCCCAATAAGGACGGGGGAATAGGTTTTGGGAAGCGATTTGCGAAAGCTGGACTGGGAGACCCCTTCGGCCTTGGTGATATCGCCGTCGTCCTCTTCCAAATTTTGGGTAACAATATTGGGATCCGCCTCCATGGTGCTGGAGTCCGGCGGTGGTGGAGGGAGATTCAAATCAGAGTCAGGATTGAAGTCAGGAGGGGGGGCCATGCGTCGAACAGTTCGGCTTAGACTAGCCGGAAGCGGTCAATTCAGAAAGAGAGTACAAAAATAGGAGAGTGCTGCAAACGGAATCGTCAGGCGATGTGGGAAAAGTAACGGTCATTCGGCAAGAAGCGAAGAGTCAACTTCTTACTCCTTGAACCTGTGGAAAGAACTCCTCTTGATTTCCCCTGCCGATTTCGTTTGATGACCCGGTATCTTGTGCGCCCTTAGCTCAATTGGATAGAGCAACGGACTTCTAATCCGTAGGTTACAGGTTCGATTCCTGTAGGGCGTGCCATTCTCCTTGAGAAACCCTTTGCTGCAAGGTTTTCGTTGAACTACCCGGCAATTCTTCCGTACATCTCCGCCCATCATCAAAGGGCTCTTTCGTATGAATCAATTTTCCGCGCTCCTTCTTTCCACGCTATTGGTTGCGGCTTCCCTCCCCGCTCAGGAAGCGGCCCCTCTGGTTCGGCGCCCGACCAATATCCGCGTGAAAAAAGCCGATGATACCCCTAAAACCGATCCTGTGACCGGGGGCATCGGCGAAAAAGTAGAGGGCGAAGAAGCCACCGGTAAACCCACCGCGGACCCCGCTCTCCTCATCGTAGCCTTGGTGAACAGCCACACCATTACTCGGGAGCAACTCACCCAACGGGTGAAGGCACGCACACGCATCGACCCCACCAAGTTGGACCTCACCCCTGATGGCGCCGGTACGGTGACGAGTATTCTGGGCAAGGGAATCGTGGAGGTGGAATCGCTCGACGAGTTTCGGGAACGCAGCGTTCGCGAGGCAGTCCTGAAGGAGGAAGGCGAAATCCTTCAGGAGTGGCAGGATCAAATGCTTCTTGCCGATGAAGCGCGTCGCCAACAGTTCCTCGTGACCAATCAGGAGCTTCAGCTTCGGTTGGCGGAACTCGACCGCGAGTTTGAACTCAGCGACCAAAAAGTGGATACTCTGCTGGATGCCATGGGGATGAGCCGCGCCGAGTTGGAATCCTATGTGTACGATGCCCTTCTGATTGAAAAACTGCTGAAGAGGTTCATTGAGTTGAACTACACCGAGGCGGATTTCTTCAATGCCTATGAGCAAAACCCGCTCGCCTACCGGGTACCGCCGAAGAAAAAAATCGCCCACTATGGCGTGGCGTTACTCGGTAACGAAGCGCCACCAACCGTCCGTAAATTCAAGGATGAAACCGAGGCGATTCGCGACCGGTTGCGTAACGGCGAAGACCCGGAAGTGGTGATGGAATCGGTGAACAACCTCGAGTTCGGCACCTTTGGAAGCATTCTGGAATGGGAGCTGGAAAGCCAAGTCCAAAACCGTTCAGAGGAAGACTTCTTTCTTCCCGAGCCTGTTATCACCGAGGTGATGGCCCTGGAACCGGGAGCCATTAGCAAAGTCATCACCAACAGCTTCCGTAGTGGGGGGCAGGAAATTGTGGAATCCTTCCATGTGATCAAGGTACTGGAGTTTATCCCAGCCAAAGGGGAAACTTTTGAGGAGGCGCTGCCGGTTATCAAACGCGCCACTCAGGCCGCCGCACGGGATCAGGTGCTACAGATGATCAAGGAAGCGAAAACCCATCGCCGGATGATTCGCCTCTCGGGTATTGCGCCGGAAAAACTCCCCACCCCGGAGGAGTTGGCGGCACCGAAGGCCCCCATTTCGTTGAAAATCAAAGCACCGAGTTGACTTTCCCGTTCCCCATGACCGACCATAACCCCTTGGGAGAGTGGGCGGAACTCGGCTACCACCATTCCAATAGGCGCTCCACCGGCGAGCGGGTTTTCCCATGAACGCAGAAGCGCAGCAAGAGTTTGAAACCTCTGTGGATACCACTCTGAAGGCCATGGCACCCGGGGGAACAGCGTCCCTGGGTGCAACCACGCCTTTGGAGCCCGTACGCCGCCTCTCACTCACAGATAAACTGAAGTTAATCGCCAGTGAGGAAGGTTTTGAAGTCACCGAACTTCTCGGGCGAGGGGGCATGGGGGCGGTGATGCTGGCGAAGGATCGCTCGTTGGGGCGTATGGTGGCGCTCAAGTTTTTAGCGCTCCCCAGCGATGCCGACGAACGCAAGTTGGAGGGCCTTCGATTGGAGGCCGAACGCGCCGGCAATCTGGCCCACGAGAATATTGTGCAGATCTACTCTTGGCACTCGGTCGGTAATCTCACGTTCTTCGCCATGGAGTACATCGAAGGGGAAAACCTTCAACAATACGTGCAGCGGGAAGCGAAGATCGCCCCGGAAGAATTGCTCCGCATTATTGCCGAGGCCGCCCAGGGCATCGCAGCAGCCCACGAGCGAGGCATCCTGCACCGCGACGTCAAACCCCAGAACATCATGATCTCCCAGAAAGGGCGGGTCAAGGTGGCGGACTTCGGCCTTTCCAGCACGGCGTTGGAGGAACGCCGACGCGACGGCCAGCGCATCAGTGGCACGCTCGGGTTCATGGCTCCGGAACAGGCTCGTGGGGAACCCGGCTCCCCCGCCAGCGATGTTTATGGTTTAGCCGCCACGCTCTACTATGCATTTGCCAAGGTCTCCCCGTACGGACCGCCCCGGCGTTCCGGTGATCTCCTTGTGAAAAACCAATCGGGGGAACACATCCATCTGAGCCAGGTTGCGCCACAACTACACCCGTTGATCTATCAGGTGGTGGAAAAGGGAATGGCTCCGGAAGTGGCTCAACGCTACCACTCGGCTGAAGACTTCCGCCGTGCCGTGGAACAGGTGTTGTTCCGAATGCACCAAGTGGAAAAGCCCAAACGCACGTGGAAGGATTTGGCGATTGGGTGGCTGCACTGGCCGAGTTTTTTTGTGGGATTGGGAATCGGCGTGGGAGTGACCGCCATCATCGCTTGGGCGATTCTAGAGGGGTTGATCTAGGATCTTCTAAGGTCCGAAACAGAAGGTTGATCTCTCGCAATCGAGTAATGGTTTAATGTTATATTGTTTGGTTTGTACTAATCGAATAAAGTAAGAAGCTATTTCTTTGCGTCCCTTTGCGCTGCTTGGCGGGCTTTGCGTGAAATACTAATTCATCGGAATCTCATCCATATCCCGATCCAATCTTGTTGTATAACCACTTGCAGGGTTCGACCTATTTGTTTTATCCTCTCCCCGGGGTGGCGCTTCGCTGACCCCGGGCTAAAGGATGTTATTGCCTTTCAGGCAATATACAATAAATCGAAGGAGAAACACGGGGGTTTCTCCCTACGTTGATTCATGGCACCTTTTCGAGAGACTTAATAGATCTTAGATTCTTGTAATTACAGAGCGTTCTTTCTGTTCTCCCAATCGTAGATCAGGTCGTAAGCCCCTTGGACAGCAATTCCTTGTGGGCACGCTCCACGGCATCGGTCGCGGTTTGGTGCGCAAGCCACTCCACGTACTCCGTGAGCCCCTGGGTGAAGTCGATTTTGGCGGTAAATCCAAAAGCCTTTTCCGCGCGCTCCGTGGCGGCGTAGCAGTGGCGGATGTCTCCAAATCGGTATTGGCCGGTGAGTTCGGGGGTGAGGTGCGAAAGATTCATGACGGTGGCGAGGCGCTCGGCAATTTCCTTCACCGTGAGCGGTTGGCTGGCGCCGATGTTATACACGCCACTCTCCACCGTTTCAGACTCCAGCGCCATGCGGCACGCCCTCGCCACATCCTTCACGTTGGTGAAGTCTCGCATTTGGATGCCGTCCTCATACACCAGCGGGCGATTACCGTTCAGCAACCGGGAAGCAAAAATGGCGAGTACCCCCGTGTAGGGGTTGGAGAGCGCTTGACGAGTTCCGTAGATATTAAAAAACCGGAGCGCCACGGTGCTGCGGTTATGGGCTTCGCCCAGCATCAAGCAAAGGCGTTCCTGATCATATTTGGAGAGCGCATACACCGACTTCAGCACGGGAGTTTTGGTCTCGGGGGTGGGGACAGGCGCCAAAGCAGCGCCCGTAACGGGATCGAACGGTTCCCAGCGGCGAGCCTTGAGGTCTTCCAGTTTCCGCTCGGCATCGCCCACCAAACGGCCATCGGGAGTACGATACATTCCCTCGCCATAGATGCTCATGCTGGAGGCCACCAGTAGCCGCCGAACCGGATGCTTTGCCAGCACCTCCAAAAATGCCCCCGTGGCGGTGCTGTTGGCGTGCATGTAATTGCGCACCTCATACATGCTTTGGCCCACACCCACCCGTGCGGCGAAATGCACCACGGAATCGATTCCCTTCAGCGCGCGGGTTACGGCTTCCGCATCCTCCACATCCCCCAGTTGCAGTTCCACATCCGGAGACAAATAGCCGGGGCGTTGCTGCCCTTCCCCGTGTACCTGAGGGTGAAGATTGTCCAGCACCCTGACGCGGTGGCCACGGGAAAGAAGTTCATCGCACAGGTGGGAGCCGATGAATCCTGCGCCGCCGGTGATGAGAATGTGTTGGGAGGAAGGTGATGTCATGGGAGGTGGATTCGCGGGGTGAAGTGGTGCGCCTCAGGTTGGGGGAGAACGCGGGGGTCAACAATCAGGAGAGATTTTCAGCAACCTTGCCGAGTTTGCTCAAGTGCAGGTAAACGTCGGTCCCGTAGCCTTCCATGCTCATCAGCGTGAGATCGCCCCCAAAATAGCGCGCATAAAGGCGGGTGATGGGCAAGCCGAAGCCCATGCCGGCCAGCGGAGTGGTGGTGATTTCGCTGTGGTAACCGGAGATTTCCGGCGGGGGCGGAGCGCTGCTGTACAGATACGTCCAGCAACGGTCGATTTTGGAGCGCGGAATACCGCCTCCATGATCGGAAATCTTGATCGTCACATCTTCCGCCCCACCGGCAACGATGAACTTGATCGGGGGAAGCTGCGACTCCTCCATCAGGGGGTTGAACTCCACCGTGGCCCGCAAGCTGTTCTTCAACAACTCCGTGAGCATGTAGTCCAAATGGATGGGAATGTAGGTGAATTCCAACTCCAACTGCCCATCAAACTCCACCTTGGGGGCGATACCATAGCGTTGGCGACACAGTTGTTCCACATTGCGGAGCGCCTGCTTACCGCTTAGGTACGGAGACGTTTTGCTGGAGATTATCCCGACCCAGCCCTCGCCCTGGCGCTTCAGGTCGATCAACTGGCTGATGAGCATCCGAATCCCGATGCGCGAAGTGTAAAAGCGATCAAGGAAGAGTGTGATGCGGTCGCCGATAACGCGCCCTTTGTTCTGGGCCTTGAGCTCTTGAATCCCCTGGGCCATCATCTCGATGACACGCCCATGCCGACCGCGGATATCGCTCAGAAGTAGCGTGAAGTCCTCCAACTGTTCTTCGGTCTCGGGTTTTGGGAAGTCGTACAATTCTGCGAAAGAACGAACGTAAAGCGCGTGAATGCGGCGCACGCTCGGGGTCTCTGCCAAACCGAAGGGGAGAATTTCAATCTCGCGGATCATGTGGGCGAGACGGACCGGGATTTCATCGTGAACGTATTGGCCAGCGCGCACCGCCTGCTCGGAATCCGGCTGCGTGGTGAACTCCACCAACTGATCCAGATTCAGCGCCCGAATCCGCCGCTCCGCGTACTCGGTAATATGGTCATGAAGAAGTCGAAACGGCTGCATAAGGTGTGGGCGGAGGTTGGCGAAGTCTCTAGCGGCTGGTGTTTCTCGCCGGAGCGAAAGAGCACGGATGATTCTGGTGATGGATGTGGAAGGAGAATCCCGCAGATGGGGGGGAGCGTCAAGGGAATGCGCCGAAGGGCGAAGAGTCCAACCAATGCATGCAAACGGTTGTTTGGTATGCACAAACGATTGTAAACATAGGAACGGAATTCTTGGGAAGTGTGGATTTCAAATGACTTAGGCGAAAGAATTTCACTAAATGTTTTTATTTGACTGGAGCGTTGCGCCCTGTTTTTTTCTCACCAACTTAGACGAAAAGAGGAATAAGACCATGACGACAGCCACCAAAGTTCAAACTTGTAACGCCACAGATTGTGCCTTCAACCAAGCAAAAGCCTGCCACGCGGAAGCCGTCACTATTCAAGCGGATGCCTGCCTCACGTACACCAAATCCTCCACCAAGGGCGGCTCAGTGATGAAAGTCGCGAATGTGGGCGCCTGTAAAGCCGCCGGTTGCGTGCACAACGCCAACCTGATGTGCACCGCTGCCTCCGTCATGATCGGCCTCCGTGGTGGAAGCGTCTCCTGCCTTAACTTCAGCGAACGGAAGTGAATTCCCATTGAAATTCGATATTGGACCCATTTCC
>JANRMB010000184.1:0-10843 GCA_033761985.1 Candidatus Sumerlaeia bacterium
CCCCCCGGGACGTTCTCAAAGTCGCCGATCTCGGTGTTGCGCTTCGGATTCCGCCTTGCACGCCTTGATCTCGACGATTTGAAAACGTCCTGATTTTCGAGAACGAACCAATTACCCACTTTTGATAACACCTTCCGGCGAGCTGCGCCCCCATGAATACACCGTCCACACCCAAAGCCGTTATCCTCCTGAGTGGTGGTCTTGATTCCGCCACCTGTGCAGCGATTGCCCGTGAGCGGAACTTCAGTCTCTATGCACTCTCCGCGGACTACGGCCAGCGGCACAAAGTGGAATTGGAATGCGCGGCAAAGCTTGCCAAGTTCTTTGGTGTGCAGGAACACCGCACCGTTCGCATTGATCTTGCGCAACTCGGTGGCTCGGCGCTCACCTCCAACATCGCCGTCCCCAAGCACGATTCCGTGGAGCAAATCGGTTCGGAAATCCCCGTCACCTATGTCCCCGCACGGAACACCATCTTCCTCTCCTATGCCCTTGCCTATGCGGAGGTTATTGGTGCCAAGCATCTCTTCATCGGGGTGAATGCACTGGATTATTCCGGCTATCCCGATTGCCGCCCGGAATACATCGCCGCCTTTGAACACATGGCGAACCTTGCCACAAAATCGGGGGTCACGCAGGCCGAGAAACTGGTCATCGAGACCCCCCTGATTCACTGGAAGAAGTCGCAGATTATCGCCCGCGGGTTGGAGTTGGGAGTCGACTACAGCCTGACGAATTCCTGCTACGATCCCGATGCCGAAGGACGCGCCTGTGGCCGGTGCGACGCCTGCCTTCTTCGCCTTAAAGGTTTTGCGGAGTTGGGGATCTCGGATCCCGCCCTCTATCAACCCAAATGACAAAACGCGCCACCCACCGTTACACCATCCGTGAGGCCGTTCTCACTCGCCAAGGGGAAGGATTCCACACCGGGCGCCGCGCCGTGTTTCTTCGCTTCGCCGGATGCAACCTTTGGACAGGTCGGGAGGAGGATCGCGCATCTGCCCTCTGCACCTTCTGCGATACCAATTTCGTGGGGACGGGGGGAACCAACGGGGGCGTGTATCATTCCGCTCAGGAACTCACCCAACTTTGCGGGCGACTTTGGGAATCCCATTCCGTGGTGACCGATCCCCTTTCCGAACACCCCCTGGATGAATCACCCTACATCGTCTGCACCGGTGGGGAGCCTTTACTTCAGCTCGATGAACTGCTCATTCAAACTCTGCAAAAGTGGGGCTTCACGGTGGCGGTGGAAACAAACGGAACTCGTCCGGCACCCGATTCCCTCGATTGGATTTGCGTCAGTCCCAAGCTCCCTGTGGAACAATTGGTTCAGAGCCGAGGGGACGAACTCAAGCTTGTCTATCCTCAGGCCCACCTCAACCCTGCAGATTTTGAAGACCTCGAATTCTCCCACTTCTTCCTGCAACCCATGGATGGTGCCTCGGCGGAGGAGAACCGTATCCGCGTTCTCGACTATATTGCTGAACATCAACACTGGAAGATGAGTGAGCAGTTCCACAAGTTGTGGAATATTCCCTAAAAGAAAACGTTATCAGGGAAGCAGGGGCCGAGGATTAATCGCCTCGCCGTTTTTCCGAATTTGGAAATGCAAATACGGCGAGTTGGATTTCCCGGGGTCGCCGCTGCGAGCGATTGTTTCACCGCGGCTGACCTGTTGGTTTTCCTTCACCAAAATGGTCTCACAAAAAGCATAACAGGTGGCGTATTGCGAATCGTGCGTTACAATCACCATATTCCCGTAAGCGGGGATACGCCCTGTGAAGACGACCTTTCCTCCCTTTGCTGCCTTCACCGGTGTCCCTTTGGGAACTTCGATATCCAACCCGAAGTGCTTGGAATCTGATTTGTTTTCATACGTCCGGAGTACGGAACCCTGCACCGGCCACTGATACCCGGAGGAGCTCACGCCGCTCCCGGTGCGAGACTTCGGTGGTCCCGGTGTGAACGTGGAGCCCACCGCTCCCGTGGGGCTTCCCGTGCGGGTGGATGACGTGGCGAGCCGTGGTTCCGGTTCCTGAGTGTCCTGTTCCTCCACGATTGCTGTCTCACGAGAAGGTGCTTCGTCAATAGACCCGCCCGACGAAAGACGAAGTTTCTGGCCCACTTTGAGTCCGGCGTTCTCACTGATGCCGTTGAGCGCGGCCAGTTCTTTGACCGTAAGCCCGTTGCGGTTGGCGATGCCCCACAAGGAATCACCCGACTTCACCGTCACTGTCCCCGAAGCAGCAGAAGCACTTGCTGCTGGTCTCCGCGTGGTGGTGGTTGCCGTGTTGGGAATGGTGACTTCCGGGCGGCGATTTGTGGTTTGTGGGCGTGCATTACTCGTTGCTGAAGACCGTGAAAGAGTCCTGGACGGAGCTGGAGCGGCAGTGACTCCTGGGATGAACAAATGACTTCCGGAAGCAATCGATGAGTTAACCTGGATTCGATTGGCTCTGGCGATGTTGTACACGGGTACTCGATACTTCCGAGCGATGGAATCCAGCGTTTCACCTTTTGCCACACGGTGGTAACGACCCGGTGTTTGTGCTTCCGTGGACTGGGGCACCCCAAGCCATAACGCCAGAAACAGCATCAGAACAAAGAGGGAAACTCGGGGGGAACGGCGTGCGAGCAAGGGATAAGCAATCGAATACGGAATCACGATGGTAAGGCACTGCAAGACTCCCTCGCCAACACTGTCAAGAGGGGAAGTCATCCAACTGCATGGGGAATCCGTTTTCTCCCCTGTTCAATTGAAACTGGCCCTGGGTTCGTGAAACAACGTGGCGCGGGCTTCCAGCCCGCGTGTTGGACTATTGCTGGTCTGCCGCGTTCGTACCTACTTCTGGAGCAGCGAGGAATAAATCTCCACCAATTGTTGCGTGTTGGTTCGCCAATTCAACTTGGTCTCCAGAAGCTCCTGAATAGCCTCACGCTTTCTGGCTGAACGCTCGGGGTTTTGCCAATCGGTGTGGGCTTCCATCACCGCCGTGGCAAACAGATGCGCATTCCTTTCCGGCACAATCCACCCTACCTCATGGGTATGCACATCGTTTACGCCACCCGGGCACGCAAACCTTACCACGGGGAGCCCCGCAGCCATTGCTTCCCCCACGACCAACCCAAACGGCTCAAAGTGCGATGTCAGCGCAAACACATCCATGGCGTGGTAGGCCGGAATGGGATCTTCAATAAGACCCACAAAAAACGTTCTGTCCTGAATACCCATCTCTGCAGCAAGGCTTTTAAGCTGGTCCAAATCCGGCCCCGTCCCCACAATCAAACCATGCCAATTGTTGGGGAGTTCACGCAGCGCACGCAGCAGGTCGTCTGTACCTTTGAACCGGTTCTGCAGTCTTCCAACGGATCCCAGCAAACAAACATCCTCAGGGATGGAATACTGATGCCGAAAATCTTTGCCCGCTAGATTGCCTTCTTGTCTGCGATACAATTCACTCGGAATGCCATTCAGAACAGCAGTCGTTCGGGAAGGGTGGTATCCACCTTCCCGAATCCACGATTCACGAATGCTTGGGCTGATACAAACCAGATGATCTGTGGTCAGCCGTTGCAGGTAGAGAAGTAGATGAGTTTTTGCGCCGAAGGAACGTACCCCCGCCTGCATGTGCCCGTGGGTGACCCGCTTCCAACGGCGATGAAAAAACGTGAGTACCGTACTCCAAAGCACCGGTTGATGATCATGCACAATATCGGGTTGTAAACGCGCCAATTCTTTGTTGAGGCGCGGCAAACGAGAAAGTTGACGGGGGGAATCAATTCCCAGGAAATGCGTGCAGTCTGGGAATTCTGCAGCCACAGGCCCGCGATCTCCGTAGAGGAACACCACGTGGGCATCGATGCCGAGTTCCCGTTGATGGCGAAGAAACTCCCACGCCACGCGGTAGGCTCCACCATCCTTGGGGTTATCGCGTTGGCAAAGATGAACAACTCTCATGCGAGTGGGGTTTTCTCAAAAGAAACGGGACTTGTGAAGTAATTCACAAGTCCCGAAACGTTGATTGGAGTCAAGCGTCTCACGCGGAGAAAACCTGCAATTACAGGTTTTCGATCCGGCGACGGAGCTTGAGCATCCGGCGGCGGGCTTTACGCTCGGCCGCTTCGCGTTTGCGTTTCTTCTTCACAGAAGGTTTCTCATGGAATTCGCGTTTGCGAACTTCCGCTGTGATACCAGCCTTTTGGCATTCTTTCTTGAAACGCTTCAGCGCTTTCTCAATGGGCTCATCGGGTTCGATGATTACTTTTGGCACGGGACATCACCACCTTTCCGTCAAACGATTCACCATCGTTGCCTTTGGATTTCACTCCACAGGCGATGGGGGAAGGAGTACGCCCCGCCCGGCTTCGATACGTCAAGCCCATTCGAAGCGGGAACTTTTTTTCCGGGAAATTGTCTTTCCCCTCAGAAACAAAACCGGCAACAGAGACTCACCTATGAAACTTCCTCGTCATTTTCTGCTTCCACTCTTCCTTTTCGGTGCTTCAGCGTTGGCTCTCGGAGCCACCACTACCGGATTTTCTCTCACACAAAGTAGCATCCTACCGGGTGGGCGTTCCAACTCGGATACTTATGTCCATCGTTCGCAGGTTGGTGGTGCCGGTGGAGGAACCATAACCGGTGGCCAATTCAGCGAGTCTGCGCTTCCTTCGCCCATTCCGCCCGTGCCGGGAATTCCCACCCTCTGGGTGATACAATAACGTTTACAGCCCTTGGCGTTTTAGATCGTCCCACCAACGGTCCATCTCTTCCAACGTCATGGACTCCAAGGGTTTCTCTTCGGCTCGGCTACGGCTTTCCAATCCTTTGAAGCGCCGCTCAAACTTGGCATTGGCACGCTGCAACGCCTGTTCGGCATCCACATGAATGAATCGGGCATAGTTTACGAGGGCGAAGAGCAGATCCCCAAACTCCAGCTCCACTTCCTCCTGAGTCATCTCGGCCCGCGCTTCCTTGAGTTCCTCCAGCTCCTCCTGAACCTTGGCAATCACGGGTTCGATATCATCCCAATCGAATCCCACCCGCGCGGCTTTTTTTTGTAACCGCGTGGCCCGTTGAAGCGCCGGAAGTGCCTTCGGAATTCCATCCAGCGCCGATACTGGCGCAACCTTCAGCGGCTCCCCACTCTGGGCGGCTTTTTCTTCCCGCTCCGCGCGCTTGATTGCTTCCCAATTTTTCAGCACCACCGCACTGGTATCGGCCTGACCATCCGAGAACACATGCGGATGACGCCGCACCAGCTTTTGGCAGATGGACTCATACACGTCGTCCACGGAAAACACCCCGTCGCGTTTTGCCAGTGCCGCGTGAAACACCACTTGAAGGCCCACATCACCGAGCTCTGCCAGCAACTCCGGCATATCACCGTCGTCGATTGCCTCACAAACTTCGTATGCTTCCTCAATGATGTAGGGCTTCAACGAGGCATGAGTCTGCTCGCGATCCCAGGGGCAGCCGTCTTCGGCCAACAGGCGATCCATGATTTCCACCAATCGACGAAAGGCGTCGGGATTTGTGGGCGCAGGACGGCGTTCGGGAATGGGGTTGGGGGATTCACTCATGGAAACTGTCTTCCTTCGTGGGAGTTTTTCGGACTACTTGGAGAAGATCAACGCCACGGCCATGGCGGCAATTCCCTCTTCACGACCCACAAAACCGAGGCGTTCATTCGTCGTGGCTTTGATGCCAATCTGGTGGGGTTGCACTCCACATGCTTCCGACAAATGCTGCTTCATGGCGGAGAGGTGCGGGGCGATTTTCGGGCGTTCCGCCACGAGCGAGGCATCGATGTTACCGATGGAATAGCCCGCTTCCCAGACTTTTTCCGCCACCATCCGGAGCAACTCCACGCTGCGCGCACCGGCCCAACGTTCATCCGAGGGCGGAAAAAAGTGGCCAATATCCGGCAACCCTGCTGCCCCGAGCAGCGCATCCATCACGGCGTGGGTAAGCACATCGGCGTCGCTATGGCCCAAAAGCCCTTTGGCGTGGGGAATGGAAACGCCGCCAAGAATACACTCACGGCCTTCGGCAAACCGATGCACATCATACCCCATGCCCACCCGAAACGGGGATTGCGCGGGAGCCTGATCCGTCACCGTGCCGCTGCCTTCAGCAATTTTTGTCGTTGAATGTACGCCTCGGCCAGTTCCAGATCGATGGGGTACGTAATCTTGGGATTCCACCCTTGATCCACCACCGCTGCGGTGCGCATGCCGGCAAGCTCCAACACTTGGGCCTCATCCGTCACGCGTTTGCCCCGGGCGAGTTCCAAAGCGGAAAGCAGTTCCTTGTATCGGCACACCTGCGGCGTTTGGGCGCGGACGAATTCCTCGCGGTTCAGTGTGGCGGCAATCATGCGTCGTTCCGGAAGGTGAACGCGCTTTAGCGTTTCCGGGCAGGGCGAGGCCACAATCGCCCCGGAAATGTTGCTGTCCGTCGCCAGCATCAGCAGGCATGCTTGAAGAGATTCCACAGGGACAAACGGGCGAACCCCATCGTGCACGGCCACGTACTCCGTCGTGTTCGGAAGAACCTTGAGCCCCTCATGAACCGAATCCCGCCGAGTGGCACCACCCACCGCCACATCCAGACGCGGATTGCCCAAATCCGCCATGATCATATTCCATTCCCGGGAATGTATCGCCTTCTCGGGCAAAACCACCACCACTTGGGAAACGATCTCCAGTTCCAAAAAAACTTCCAATGCATGTTGCAACACCGGTTTGCCATCCAACAGGGCAAACTGTTTTGGCCCACCAAAACGTTCCCCGGAGCCCCCAGCAACCAACAGTACCGCGCACTTTTTCATGCCTGATTCTTACCCTGATTCTGTTTAAGTGCGTTCAATGTGCGGCGGCAAATCCCACGCAACACATGAACATCAGAAGTCGTTAACTCGGAACGATTCGCCAGGCGCCGGATCAGCCTGAGCGGATAATCCAAAGGAACACCCCGTTCGAAGTCGATGGCGTGGAGCATCTCTTCAACATGGGATACAAGTCCATCAATTTCCTCGAAACAGGCAATCGATTCGTATTCCGGCGATGTTTGGGGTTCAATTGGGTGTTGCTCTTCCAGCGCCATGCGCAGCGCCGTACTTGCCGAGGCCACCGCCTGGGCCAGATTCAACGAGGGGAACTCCGGGTTCATCGGGAAAGCCCAGCGCCCGGTGCAGAGCGAACATTCGGCGTTCGTAAGTCCGTTGTCCTCCCGACCAAACACCAACGCACCTTCGCCCTCCTGAGGGTGCTTCCGCAGAAAAGGCCCCACCTGAAATCCCTGAACCTCGCACGGGCGATCCTTCAGGGTGAGCATCGTTGTGGCCAAAGAAAGACTCGAGCCCGCCAAGGCTTCGGCCAGGGTGGGGACGATCCGCGCTGCGGCGAGCACATCCTGAGCAGCTTCCCGCGCCAGTTTTCCCGCATCTCCGTAAGGATCAATTTCACAGCGGGGCTCCACAATCCAGAGCCCCCCATCGTAACCAAAGTTCTTGTAAAGCCGTGCCACCGCCCCCACGTTTTCGCCGTTCTGGGGGCTTACCAGCACAATCCGCCAGCGCCGCAACGGCCGAAACAGCCGCGGATCAGGCATGTTCCCTTCCGGATGCCGCGACTTGATCTGACCGGGGAGCGAAGAATCGCTCAAGAAAGTGCCGGAATAACGTCCACACCCATGTAAGGGCGCAGAACCTGGGGAACTTCGATACCGCCGTTGGAAAGCTGGTAGTTTTCCAGAATCCCGATAACAATCCGGGGGAGCGCCAAACCGCTGCCGTTCAGCGTATGCACAAACTCAGGCTTGGAGCCCGCCTCACGCCGGAAGCGGATATTCGCCCGCCGCGCCTGAAAATCCGTAAAGGTGGAGCAACTGCTCACCTCCAACCAACGACCCATCCCCGGAGCCCAAATCTCCAAGTCATAGCACTTGGCGGCAGCGAAGGAAATGTCGCCCGTACACAAGGAAAGCACGCGGTAGGGGAGCCCCAAAGCCTCCAACAATTCCGTGGCATTGCGCGTCAGGCTCTCGTGCCCTTCGTCGCTCTTCTCGGGGTCGGTGTATTGAACCATTTCCACTTTCAGGAATTGGTGAACCCGGCTAATCCCCCGAACCTCTTTCCCGCTGCTTCCGGCTTCACGGCGGAAGCACGGCGTCACGGCCACAAACTTCTTGGGGAGTTCCTCACCGCTGAGAATTTCGTCGGCATGGAGGTTCGTCACCGGAACTTCCGCCGTCGGAATCAGGAACAAGTCATCCTCCGTTACACGGTACATGTCCTCTTCCATCTTGGGCAACTGACCCGTCCCCGTCATGGTTTTGCGGTTCACCACAAACGGAACGGAAACTTCCTCGTAGCCGTTTTTCCCCACATGCGTATCAAGGAACCAGTTGATGAGCGCGCGTTCCAGCTTGGCGCCGAGCCCACGCAACACAAAGAACCCGCTCCCGGAAAGCTTCACGCCACGTTCCAAATCCAGGATGCCTGCACCCGCACCCAGATCCCAGTGGGAACGAGCCTCCCAGGGGAACTTCTTCGGCTCGCCCCAGGTGCGCACCACCACGTTGTCTTCCTCGGATTTCCCGTGTGGAGTGGTGGCATGGGGAAGGTTGGGAAGTCGCAGAAGAATTCCATCCTGCTCGGCTTCAATGCCCTTCAACTGCTCGTCCAAATCCTTAATGCGATCGCCGATGGATTTGGATTCCTCCTTCAAATCCTCTGCGGGTTGCTTTTCCTTCATGCGCTGGGGAATCAGCTTGGAGATTTCATTCCGTCGAGCCTTGAGGGCTTCGGTCTCCTGAATCAACTCCCGCCGTTTTTCATCCAACGCGAGCACGTCGTCCACCACGGAGGCGGAGGCTTTTTTCGCCTCCAACCCGCGTTTCACAGTTTCCGGTTCCTGACGGATCAAACGGATATCAAGCATGATGGTTGGTGCCCTTGAATTCAAATGAAAGAGTGGAGTGCTGTTGAACGGAATTCACCGCGGGTGGTCAACAGCAGAACGCCTGAACGGGGACGAATCGGAGTTGAAGGGGGGGTGTCACCTGCAATGTTGCAAATTCTTCCAAATCCCCATCTGATCTGATTCGATCACCTCATTCCGAACCGATGAGGTCTTCCGACATGATCAACGATGCGAAATACAACAAGATTGAGCTGCAACGCATTCAGTGCCCCCAACATGCTGCACGGGTTTCCGAGTCTTTGGCGGAGGGCTTCGAGGACTATTTTGCTGAGTACATCTCTGCGGCTCCCGTTCGCCATGAGCAATTCCTCAAAAAATTGAAGAACTACCGCTCCAATATCGCCATCTCCCCCGAGGAACGCCTTCAGGAACGGTTTGCTGAAGCGGTGAAGCTTTTCACCAAAAATCGTGAGAACGATTATGATGGGCTGCTGGATGCCGAAGCTCTTGGGGAGTATGCCCACGATGTGAAGCAGTTTGTGCACGATTTTCTTCTTCTTCCGCTCATTAATAATGCTCGCCACGCCCCTCTGGAGACGATGGAGAAGTGGCAAATGAAGCTCAGCCAATCTGCCCGCAAAAACCCCAAAGCATTTTTTGATGTGGTTCGTGGTGTTTCCGAGTTTGCCGATACGTTTGGCCAACACCACTCTTGGGAATCTCTTCGCATCCAAACCGATCCCGCACTCCTCCCCTTTGATGCCTTCTCCACCCCGCACCCTGAGGAACAATCCGCGCAACCCCGCCCAATACTGGGAATTCCCGGTGTCGTCGGGCCCGGCATCACGTCCATGTTGATGTACTACCGCAACCCCGAGCTTCTGCCGGCTCGTTCCCGCTTTGCCTTGGCGGCGATGCACTTCCTTTCTGAACAAGGACGCTTCGGGCTGGAATCCAACGAATTCATCATCTGGAATACCCACACAAACAACTGTAGCACCAATTATCTGTACCCTTACTCGGTCTTCTATTTTCATGCAGTGCGGTTGGCGGATCTTCTTCAGGATGCAGTGGATTCCCTCGGGGTGGAATTTCCCACCAACTTTCGCATGGTTCTGCTGGAAGACTTCTTCAAGTTCGTCAGCAACAAGAATCAGGAAGAAATTGATTCCTGGATTGAAGGAGCGCCCTATTATGAATAACACGCCAAACAAAGCGGGTAATACTCCCGAAGAAACTCTCCACCGATATTTTCCGCATTTGAGCGCCTTTCGGGATCGCCAGCGCGAGGTTATCGAACGCCTCGTTCAGGGTGAGTCGCTTCTGTATCTCGCTCCCACCGGAAGTGGGAAATCCCTGAGTTACCAAGTTGCCGGATTGATTCGCGGGGGGCTCACCGTCGTGATATCGCCCTTGCGCGCCTTGATTCACCAACAGGGATTGATTCTGGAGCGCCTCGGAATTCCCACCACCGTACTGCATGCTGGAATTGAACCGCGTAAACAGTTCGAGCTTCTTCGCTCCCTCCTGCGCCATCGTCACCAAACCCGATTTCTCTTTATTTCCCCCGAGCGTGCCTTCACCGATGGTTTTTTGGAGTATGTGCTTCAGCGTCTTGCTTCACAGATTGGATTGATTGTGATTGATGAAGCCCACTGCGTTTCCCAGTGGGGGCACAGTTTCCGCCCTGCCTATCGGGGAATTCCCCACTTCTTGGAACGGATTTTCTCGAGTAGCCCGCAAGCGCCGCTGCTTTGCCTCACCGCCACACTCAATCCCAAAGAGGAACAGGATATCTGCACAGAGTTTCGCATTCCCCCCGCAAGCACGCTCCGTAGCGCAAAACTTTACCGCACCAATCTCACCCTTGAAGTGGAACGCCATGAGGATGAACACAGCAAGGTCAAGCGCCTTC
>JANRMB010000185.1:0-17224 GCA_033761985.1 Candidatus Sumerlaeia bacterium
AGGGTTTGTTCGCCATCGCCGCCGCCGCTTGCTGGCGCCGCGTGGTATGCGGAGTAATTCCAATCTGGCGTTCCGCTAGGAACAACTGCGCCCGCCGAATCATTTCCTGCTCCTTGGCGCAATTGATCACCCACAGGCGAAGCTTCTCCTGGCGGTCCGGGGCGGTGTACATGGTGTTCAAAAAAGCTTCATCCACCGATTCCACTCTCGCCACAATCGAGGCCAACGAATCTTCCAACGCCTTCACCACCTGAGCCTGAGTTGTAATTCCTTCCGCCTTCACGGGAATGATGGAATTGAATACCTGTTCCCGAGTCTCACGGGTCACCTCAATAAACTCGGGCCGAACCGCAGACTCCACCATGAACTGGGGGATGCGGATGATATCCAGAAAAATTTCCAGAATCGTTTGGGCGCCCTCTGCCGGGCGGTGGCCGTACTGAGCTTCAGGAATATCCTGGGCTATTTGAATGGTGTGGCTTCGAACGGTTTTGAAGCTGTCCAAAATCATGGCACGAGTAATCACGAGGGAATCTCCAGAAAAGAAGGATGAACGGAATTTTCGACACAGCAATGCTGTTTGAACAACAATCAAAGCTGAACAAATGCCATGTTAAACAGAACGTCGAATTTTTCTCAGGAAAACGGAATCGTCCTGTTATTTACCGAGGAGCGCCTTGCCAAACGCTTCGATTGTGTGCACCGCCTCGCGCCGGGCAAAGTCATGAATCTGGTGACGGCAACTAAACCCGTTCGCCACGATAACAGCATCCTTGGATTCCTTGCGCACCTTGGGCATCAACCGTTGCTCGCCGATTTGCCGAGAAATCTCAAAGTGCTCGTCCTCATAGCCAAAACTACCGGCCATGCCACAACACCCGGAGTCCACTTCCTCCAGATTGGAATGGGCGATACCGAGAAGGCTTTTTGCTTCCTGAGTGCTATACAAAGCCTTCTGATGACAGTGCCCATGCACCAGATAGCGTTTGGCGGCTGCTGGAAGCTCGGGAATGGAGATTTCTCCGGCCTCCATGCGTTGGGCCAGAAACTCCTCGATCGGCTGAGTAACCGAAGCCACTTTCCGTGCGGCCTTACCGGCGTTCTCCGGCAACAAATCCGGAAGATCGTCCGTGATGCTGGTCAAACAGCTCGGCTCAATCCCCACGATGGGAACGCCTTTCTTGGCGTAGGGGAGAAGGCGCGCCACGGTTTTGCTTCCCTCTTTGGAAGCCTTGTCCAGGAACCCCTTGGAGATGCGCGTCCGTTGGCAACACGCGTCACCCACAACGGTAACGCTGTAGCCAAAGTGTTCCAATACCCGCACGGCCCACTTTCCGGGATTTGTCTCGTGGTAATTGCTCCAGCAATCGGCGAACAGAACAATCTCTCCCATTTTGCCCGATGTCTTCGTACCCTTGCGCGCATACCACGAAGTCAACTTCTGAGCGGCATAGGGTGGAAGATTCCGATCCGGCGCCACACCCAGAAGACTGAGCATCAGTTTTCTGAGCGGAGTAATCTTCAAAGGCCCGTTCGCCAGCGGAGCCAAAGGACCACTCAACAAAGCACCCATGGCAGGAGCTTCGGCGAAGATCCGATCGCGAAGGCTGGGCGCATGTTCCTTATAATACTGCGCCAAATGCTCTGCTTTCATCCGTGCCATGTCCACATTGCTTGGGCACTCCGATTTGCATGCCTTGCATTGAAGGCACAAATCCAACACCTCATGGATGCGGTCGCTTGCCACACCCAAATTGCCGACTTGACCGCTCATGGCCAAGCGCAGCGCATTGGCACGCCCCCGGGTGGAGTCTTCCTCATCGCGGGTGGCCATGTAGCTGGGGCACATGGTTCCGTTCAGGGTTTTCCGGCAAGCACCAACGCCGTTGCACATCTCCACCGCTTGGGCAAACCCACCGAAATCGTGGAAATGGAAGTGCGTTTTCGGCGGAGTGATCTTGTACTCGGTACCGTAGCGAAGATTCGAATTCACGGCGGGGGAGTCGAGAATACGCCCAGGGTTCATCAAGTACCCGGGATCAAACAGAGCCTTGGTTTGGTGGAAAACCTGCATCATTTCCGGGCCCCAAAACTCCGGGTTCTGTGCCCCACGGGCGACGCCATCACCGTGTTCGCCCGACCATGAACCACCGTATTCCCGGCAAATCTCCATCGCCAACCGCGAGAGAGTGGCCATGTCCTCAATATTCTTTTCCGACTTCAAGTTCAGCGCCGGTTTGATGTGCAGCACACCCACGCTGGCGTGCCCATAGATCACCGTCTTCAGCCCAAGACCAGTGGCGGCTTCCAGAACGCGACGCGTATAGTCCGCCAAATGCTCCACGGGGACACAGGCGTCCTCAATCCAGGAGACGGGCTTGGAATCCCCGGGGACGGAGAGAGCGATTCCGAGCGCCTTTTTCCGCAAATCCATGATGGCGGCGCACTCGGCTTTTGTTTCCGACCGTGGAGCCGCATACCCGATGTTGTGGGTGCGTAGCGTTTCCTCGATTTCCGAAAGCCGCTGGCGGGCTTCCTCCTCGGAATTGCCGCTCACCTCAATCGTGAGGATCACCTCGGGCTCTCCCACCACAAACGCGCACAAGGGGGCTGTGCTCGGGTTTGCCTTGGAAAGGCGGATCATCTCTCCATCCAACAGCTCAATCGAAAGGGGATTATGCTGAAGCAGCGTGGGAACCGTCCGAAGCCCTTCAATCAAATCCGTAAAATGAACCGCCAGCATCATCACCACCGGGGGAGTGGTTACAAGCTTCAGCTTGCAATCGAGCATGACGCCAAACGTCCCCTCGCTCCCGCAGATGAGTTTGGCCAGATTCCACGTCTCGGCGTCCTCACGGAACTCATCGAGGGAGTATCCCCCCACGCGGCGCAACACCTTGGGAAAGCGAGACTCAATCAGCCCGCGATTTTTATCCAGTAGGGCGGTAAGTCCACGCCAGATTTTTCCTTCCTCAGAATCACCCTGCATTAGGGTGGCAATCTCGGAGCGGGAGCGGGGTTTGCACTCCACAATTTCACCGTTGGGAAGCATCAGGCGCGTTTCCAGAAGATGCTCAAGTGTACGACCGTACCGAATGCTCCGTGTGCCGCTGGAGTTGTTTCCCACCATCCCACCGATGTTTGCGCGGTTACTGGTGGAGGTCTCCGGGGCAAACTCCACCCCATACGGAACCAGGGCGGCGTTCAATTCATCCCGCACCAATCCCGGCTGAACCCGAACCCAGCGCTCCTCAGCGTTGATCTCCAAAATTTTGTTCATGTGCTTGGAAACATCCACCACAATGGCATGGTTTGCTGTTTGCCCCGCCAAGCTGGTACCGCCGCCACGGGGAAGCACGGGAACACGATGCTGGCGGGCAATCCGTAGAACAGTGGCCACGTCCTCTTCCGTGCGGGGGGTTACCACTCCGATGGGGGAGAACTGGTACACGCTGGCATCGGTGGAATAGAGCCCACGGGAGACCGGGTCCACCAGGGCATCATCCAAAAATGCCGAAGCCAAGTCTCGGCGCACATGCTCATGAACAGGGGATTGGGCTTTCGGCTGGCGTAACGCCACCGCAGCAGGATCAACAGCAGCTTCAGGAAGCGACATGTAAACCTCTTGAAATTCAGATGATCAACACTCTCACCTTTCCCGCTCCTGAGCAACCCTTCTGTTTGGTCCCCTGATAACTCATTGCAGGAATCAAACCCGGAGCCCAAGAAACCCAGCTATTCTACAGCTGGAGCGACAAACATTTCCTCAGACCACGGTAAAAAAGAAAACTACCCGAGCTTCAAAGTGAAGCCCGGGTAGGTGACTTAGCTGAGATTGGTGAGAGCAGGTTACTCTTCTTCGCTCTCGGCAGCAGCAGCAGCGGCGGCGGCAGCTGCTTCGGCTTTCTTCTCATCGGCCTTCATGGCTTTGTAAGCTTCCTTGGCCACTTTACCTTTCACCGCGATGGTGAAGATGGTGGTTTTGGGATCGTCCACATAAGTTACACCGGGGAGAGCGGGAAGATCGCAAACGTGAACGCTTTGAGCCAAAGCAAGGTTGGTAAGATCATACTCAATTACTTCGGGTACATCCGCCGGCTTGGCCTTCACATAGGTGGTAAGGCGAATGCTTTCCAGAAGACCACCTTGGCGAACACCAAGGGGGATACCGCCTGCTTTGCGAACGGGAACGCGCACAACCACTTCCTTATCAGCCTGAACACGAAGGAAGTCCGCATGGATGATAAGATCGGTTACAGGGTGACGCTGAAACTCTTTGAAGAAGACATTCTCAGAGGAGCCGTCTGGGAATTGGATTTTGATCAGCTTGCGGAGACCAATGCAGTGTTGGATGGCCATGTGCAGCTCGTGACGGGAAAGAGTAAGGCTAACAGGTGTAAAGTCAGCGCCGTACATAATGGCGGGAATCAACCCCTTGCGACGGAGCTTTTTGTTGGTTTCCTTGCCTATGGTTTCGCGAACCTCGGCGGAAATGGTGATTTGTTCGGTGGCAACTGCCGTTGTCATGATAGCGAATACTCCTTCGCGTTTAGTACTTGGGTTTAGTAGATATCCCGAAACAGAGCCGAAACGGAACTGTTGCGGTGAATACGATCGATGGCTTTACCGAGAAGCTGGGCAACGGAGAGAACCGTTATTTTATCCAGCAGTTTACCGGGTTCATGGTAAATGGTATCGGTAATAATAACTTCCTTGATGGGCGCCGCAGCCAAACGTTCCAAAGCGGGCCCACTCAGAACACCGTGAGTGGCAAGGGCGTAGATATCCTCTGCGCCTTCAGACTTCAGGGCCACAGCGGCATTACAAATCGTCCCCGCCGTGTCAATCATATCGTCGAAAATCAGCACATTTTTCCCCACAATATTGGGAAGGCCGATAATCGATTTCACTTCTGCAACGTTTGCCTTGGGTCGATGCTTGTCAATAATCGCCAACGGTGCATCCAATTTGGTGGCATAATCCCGGGCAAGCTTCACATTCCCTACGTCGGGAGAAACAACGCAGATTTCCTTCCCCGCCATTTTGGTTTTCACATGGTGAAGAAGGATCGGGCCGGAAACCAGATGATCCACGGGGATATCAAAGAAACCCTGAAGCTGACCAGCATGCAGGTCCACGGCGAGAACGCGATCTGCACCTGCAACGGTGATCAGGTTCGCCACCAACTTGGCGGAAAGAGCCACACGTCCCTGATCCTTGCGGTCTTGGCGTGCATACCCAAAATAGGGGATTACCAGATTAATACGTGCTGCACTGGCGCGCTTCAAAGCATCCAGAGTAAGCAGCATCTCCATGATTTTTTCGTTAGCTGGGTTGTTGGTGGACTGAATGAGGTACACATCGCGACCACGAACGTTGTCCATGATCTTCACGAACAGCTCCCCGTCAGCAAAGCGGCGAACCTCGAGTTTGCCCGCGCGGATTTCCAAATGGTTTGCAACGGCCTCACCCAACACCATGGAAGAGGTGCCGGCGATAATCAAAGGCGGGGAAACAAACTGGGTCACGCTCGGCAACTGCTCCGGTAAACGGTACGGAAAGGGCCGAAACCCTCTGCTGAAACCGATTCGGAAATCAAGGGTTTAGATCAAAAAATGCGAAAATACTTTTCCAACCCGGCAGTATAACCACACCCGCAATTACTGTTGTTGTTGAAGCTTTTCCAGTTCCTTGGGGCTCAGTTCCTTCACCATCTTGCCAATCGCTTTATTCATGGCGATGAAATACGTATGCCAATCGATTTGCAACTTGTCCAAACTGGCTTCGGGGAGGAGCTGCAAATGCTGAAGACTCACGGATTCCTCCAAAACCTCCAGAATGCCATCCGTATTCTTGAACAACCCTTTGGAAAGTTCTGAAAACTTGTAATGGTTCAGCGCCAAAAAGCTTACAATTGCCCCGAATTCCTCTTCCTCCTCCGCCGTGTATTGGCGGTCGGTGAAGTCATCAGTAAAGTAACTGAAGTACTGCTGCCACAGGCCGGAGTAGTCGCGAATCACGTTGATTCGGGCAAGTTTGTCGTAAAGTACTTTTGCCATAACAGGTGAAGGCTCAGAATCAAATGGGGCGAGACGTTAGTGGATGAAGGAGTTATTTCGTGGTGCGGAAAATACCCAGCTTGTAGAAGACGAATGCCGTGAGAAGAACGATGGCACCAATCATAATGAGTTCCACTTGGAACACATAGTTGTTTGTCAGTGAGTTAAACATACGGTAGAACTCCTTTCAACAGCCGAAAAGCGATCAACGCCGGGCCAAATCAGAATACGTGACCAAACGGAATTCGATTTCGTTTGTAAAGAACTGCTGACGCAAATCGTTGATGATTTGGTTCGATGTATTGATATTGACGAAAGCCGTATCAATCAGGTTCTCGGCTTCACCGCGGCTGGCTTCACCAAGGATCAGGAACTTCTCAAAACGAATCGCGGCAATCCGCCCTTCATTCAAGCCACGCAACACATTTTCGTGTACGGGAATCATGTTCGCGGGTGCCTTTAGGGAAAGAGCTTCGGCGTAAATCTGTTCCACTTCAGCGCGGAAGTCAGCAGGCCGTGCCTGACCCGCAATCGCCAGGTTATTCCCGCGGCTGTAGGTACCAAAAGCAAGCGCCTTCACTTCCGTGGGGCTCAGGCTCAGCACGTTGCGGAACTTTGTCTGGGCTGATTCATAGCGGGCAAACAGTTCCTCCACCGTGTTGGTATAGGTTTCCATCTGATAACGGTTTTCGATTGTGTTGATGGAAGTGATGGCATTGTCGAGGTTGCTGTGAGCGGACTTATAAAGTCCATTGTTGTAATCCACGAGAGCATACTTCAGATTTTTGCGGGCATTTTCCACCAAATCGGCAGCATAATCCTCGGCTCCAACTTCCACCAAGCCATTCAAGCGCTGTTCCTGCTGGGCGGCAACGGTGGCCACAACATCATCTGTGGTGTCCAGAGTTCCCCGAAGCTCACGCTCCAATTTGTTCAACTCGGCCATTACAAAGTCATAACGGTCGATGTTCCAGCTGTTTTGAATTTCTGCCAAACGGCGACGCACTTCCACAGAATCACCAAACTGGAAGTAGTTGATCCCTTGAGCGGTTCCCTTATCCAGATTCTCCTGAATACGGCGGACGGCCTCATGGTAATTGTGCTGGCGGCTGGATTGCGCGATACTGAGAGCATTGCTTTCCGCGGAGGAGGCCAGAGAAGCGGAACCACTGTAGTCCCCTTGTTCCAGAAGCTGGCGGCTTATCCGCACGTTGGAGGAGGCTTTACTCAAACTGTCGGACTGGAGATCCCATCCGCCCACGGCCTTGGCATCGGCAATCGCGGTCTCTGCATCAATGATGCGTTTGTAGAGAGCCTGTTCCGCACGTTCACGGGAAAGAAGAGCAAGCTCCTCGGCTTTTTCAAAAGAACCGCTGGACTGCAGTTTGGTGGCCTGACCAAACAACTGGCGAGAAGTTTCCATCAAGCGCCCGGCATAAAGAGGAGCCTTTGCCGTTTCAGCAGTCGCTATCTGAGCCCGTGCGGCTTCCAATGCATCCGCCGCGGCCAACCGGTTGGCTTGCTCAAAAGCAGCTTCGGAAAGGGACTTGGCTTCATCAGCGTACTCAAGAGCAAGCTTCAGGTTTTCGGCTTGAAGTTCCGTCTTCGCATCATCGATGCGCTGCTTCACACGGACGAGGATGTCCGCGCTGTATTTTTGTGTTTTTTCACCGGAAACTTTTTGAAGAGTAGCTTCGGCCTCAGCGATATTTTCCACCGCGCGACCCGAAATCCGCTGTTCCATCAACTCGATGTTGGCACGGGCAGCGGCTGCAAGCTCGCTGGCTTCAAAATAATTCGGTTCCTGCCGCGCTGCTTTCACAGCATCCAGTTCTGTAAGAGAACGTTCCAGCTCGGATGGAGCATACAACCGGGCGCCTTCCCGCTCATAACGGCTGATCAAATTGGAAAGTTCAATCACGGCGGAGCCGGAAACAACTTCGTAGATATTCTCCAGCAGTACCTCGGCACGGCGTTTCTGGGCGCGGCTCATCTCAATAGCGGTGCTGTATTTTTCCTCACCCAAACGAGCTTCTGCACTTTCAAGCTGATCACTGGAGTCGTTGATGTTGGCTTCCAACTCAGCGCGAAGAGCATTTTTCCGTTCGATGAACGGAGCCATGTCTTCAGGGAACGTGCTAATGTCACGAGTCAAAATCCCTTTGGCAGTGGCAAAAACAGCAGACGTTTTGGAGAGAGCCTCACGGGCCTGGGCCAACTCATCTTCTGTCAAGGAGCGGAAAGCTTCAATCACGCGTTCTTTTTGTGTATTGAACTCACCGAATTGTTCCTTCACAGAGTCGAAAGCGGCTTCAGTGTTTTCCTGGCGAGTGGTACGTGCTTTGGAGACAATTTGCTCAAGGGGTTGCGTGCGACCGGAGAGATATTGCTCCACACCGGCTTCCACAAGGTCATCGATTGCGTTGCGCATTTGTAGAATGCGGTCGTCAGCGGCTTCGCGCTTGGTGTCGACTTTGAGGAGTTCCGCACGGGGAAGGATTTGCTCGGCGGCGTTATTCACACGGCTGAAGCGGCCTTCGTTGAAGTCCAGAATCATGCGGCGGAAGTCTTCGGTCAGTTGATTGTAGGCATCGGGCATAAAGCGCACGGCACCTTCATCAAAGGCCACAGCCACAAGCTCTTCTATGGTCTTGATTTGCTCTTCGCCTTTGGCGCGCTTCACATTGTTCAGGCCTTGCTCAGCCAAATTGGAGGCTTCCTCAAAAGCGGATGTGGCGGCAAGGAAGTCGCTCCGCTCGTTGAACATCGCCTCGCCGTTGTTGATGGCGTCCTGCACGTTTACGATGGAAACGGGATCATACTTCTGAGCTTGTTGTTGCTTGAGTTCGCGCAGCTTTTGATTGGCGTCGAACTGGGCGCGTTCCGCTTCATCGCGCACGGGTTGGATACCTGTTTGCACGTTTTGCATGATGAGGCGGCTGACGCGGATGATTTCGCGGTACTTGGCATCAACGCGGTGCTTTTCACCTTCTTGAAGCTGGGCTTCAATATTGCGGTAAATTTCGGGGTTGCGTGAACGCAGGTTGTTGGTATCGCCAATTTGAATGGAGCGCAGCGCTTGAGTCCAGGAGTCTTGAGCTTCGGCCTGTTCCACTTGAGCGAGGGTGCGGGTGGCGAGTTCGCGAGCCTGGGTGGCGAGATCAAAACCTTCGGAGGTTTGGCCGGCATCCAAGCGTTGGGTGGCATCACTGATCAGAGTTTGGAGTTGTTGAATCTCCTGCGGAGCATGATCGGGACCGTCAAAGTCAGCGATCTCATTCTGCATGTTCTGGGCTTTGGTCAGGGCGATGCGAGCACGGCTATCCTGACAGGCGAGGAAGCTGGCCGAAATCGTGATCAAAACCGTGGTACGTAGAAGGTGTTTTGCTAACCGCATTACTGCCATCCTCCGGATGTGCATCCACTAAGGGAAAAGTCAACGTGCCGCCATGAAACGGCACAGGAATGAGTCTGGTTGTTTGTAAGGTTGGGGCATCCCAAAACTGGCGCAACTAGTAATTCAGATTTTTGGGTGAATTCTGCGGAACGTGCCACCGGGATTAAGAGCATCAGCCAATCAATCCCATGAAGTAGGCAACACCAACTCCAATCAGAATGACGGCGACAATCCCGGCGGGGATGGCCATGGACTTCATGTCCATTTTGCCCTTCTTCTTTTTTTTGGAAGCATCTTCCGGAACATAGCCCTCAGAAAGCATCTTCAACGCACCAATGGCGCGGCTCATTTTAATGAAGACCTTATGCCAATCCTTGATGAGTTGGCGTTTATCCGGTGGAGGAAGCGTGGAAATCGTTTGAACGGAAACGCACTTGGAAAGGAGTTCCTTCAAAACCTTCTCCCCCAAATCCATGCGCCCCATTTCTTTCAGTTTTTCATTCAAAGCACGACTGGATCGAGCCAGATTGCTTTTGATTTCCAGAAAGCTGGACTCATGTTCCGGCAACACATCCTCATTATTGTAGGCGTGCATCAGGTACTTTTTGAACGTGAGCCACTGCTCCAGAGTGGTTTGAATAAGACCAAGATTTTCCTGATATTGAACGGGTTTCATACGATGAACCGATAAATGATGGAGTTAGAAGTACTTGCTGCTGGCGCCTTCACTGGTTTGAATGTTGTTGGTTCCCACAGCGCTCCCGATGGCGTTTGTGGCAGCCCCTTCAAGACCCGGACCACCAGCACCGCCTTCAGTGGGGCGGGCTTGGGCTGCGTTACGGGGAGGAATAAAGGCAGGAGGCAACTGAGCGCGAGGCGTCCGGGGGGGATCCGGCATAAAGGACTGATAGAAAATACTGTTCTCTTCCGTAGCCTTGGTGGGGTCCACACGGAAACGGGTGAGGAAATCATTGGCCCAAAGCTCCAGTTTGGAATCGCGAAGCTCTTCCAAATCCTGCATGTTGGGAACGTTTCGGAGGGGATCAGTGGAGGCCACCAGCACACTGGCAAACTCATACGGTTTGTAGGCTTCCAGAATCTCCAGATTGCGGAGAGCACGGGTTTTCACCAACATCGCCTCGGGACTCATGAAGTTTTCCACCAACCGCGCATTCGTGTAGGTACCGTCGCCCGGTTTGAAATCCAGAAGCGTTTTGCCGTCGTCCGAGTATTCATTCACGAACGTATTCAGGAAGGAGACTTCCGAAGCATCTTCCAGCATTTGCCCGGTGACGGGGCAGATCACGCGATCACCAAAAATACCCTTCACTGAAGGGATGATGGGAGCGGCTTGAGGTTGAATCGGTTGAGCGGGAGCACCAAATCCGGAAAAGGGCTGTGCCGGGCCACCAGGGAATCCACCACCAGGAAAACCACCACCGGGAGCGCCGGGAAAACCCGCACCCGGGGCAGCGCCAAAGGGATCACCACTCACCGCAAAGGGATCTGCCGGGGCTCCACCAAATCCACCCGCAGCAGCGTTGGCGTTATTGAGGGCCGTTTGGGAATTGAAACCACCCCCGCCACTATTCAATGTATCCAGTGCTGCCGGATCAGCCACAAACCCACCTGCAAATCCTTGAGCGGAAACGGCGCTGGGAAGAGTTATGACACAAAAGGCAAACCCCACAACTACGTGTGGAAGAGTACGCCACATAAGAGGTGAAACTGTTGAAAACATTTTGGAATTCCTTTCCCTCGGTGAGTGCAGGGGTTTACGGGAGATGGGTTATTTGGTTGTTTTTTTCGGTGAACCCGCAGTGGCCTGTTCCTGAATGTGATACTTCTCCACCGGGATTTGACTGTCAATCAGTGATGCCAAGTCCCGCAGGATTTGGGAATAAGAAGACAACTCGTCCACAACCGGAGTGAAATCCACCTCGGAGCTGGAGTTGCGATTTTTCTGAAAGAGAATACGAGTAACACGCTGGCTAAACTCAGTTTGCTTTGATTTGATTTCATCCCGCAGCGCAAGCCCGGCACCCTTGACCATCGATTCCTCAAAGCCTTCATTGTTGATATCATTCACAAACTTCATCATCTGTTCCTGAACTTCCAGAGCCAGTTGATGGGCGGAATTGATGGAATCAATCAACTCCCGGTCCTTCTCCGATTGCGCAATAACCTTCTGGGTCATCTCAAAAGGGACTTGGGCCGTGGAATCGGGAATCAAAATGGAGAACTGAGCCCATTCGGATGTTTGAGTCGGGGAGGTGGAAGCATCGGAACTGGCCAGAAGGTCTTTTTCCAATCGACTCCGCTGTTGGCGAATTTCCTTGGAAAGAGGGGAATCCAGCACCTCGCCACGAACGTCGCGAACCCGAAGATTAGTGAGGCGTTCGGCCACTTCAGCCTGAGGGAACTTGTAACGGAACCGCGCAACTTCTTCCGAACGCCACTCGGGGAGTTGGAAACCGGCGTTACGGGGATAATCCGTGGAACGCAAAACCACCACCGGACTGGTAAAGTGGAACCCAGAATCATTTTTGATCAGAATATCCACGATAATGGAGCCATCATCCAGAAGTTCCCGGCGGCTGATGCTCAAAGGATAGAGCTCCGGGGGTGGGGGCGAGTCCGACAGAGCGTTGGCATAATCGCCAGTGTATTCTGCTTCCACGGTGGGCTCCACCTGTTTTACAGGGGTTGCTGCCGGGGGAGGAGTGGGCTTTGGAGTGGGTTTGATGCCTACGGGAATGGATTTTTTCCCCTGCTCTTCGGCGATTTGAGCGATTTTTGACATGTCTGCCTGAAACACCGCTTTGATTTCAGCGGGATGAATAATCACCACAAGACAAAAGAGTCCAAAGGCCAGGAGATTGACGAGGAGAACTACCCAAACGGTTTTCATGAAAGGTTCACGGTCTTCAAAAATATCGAAACTAGGGATGGAAGACTAAACGGAGTGTTACGCATTTTCATGGCGAGTCGAGAGAAAAAATCAGGATCATGGGCCTGCCCCATCGTTATTCTTGATTTGGGGGTTTGCGCTTGCTCGACTTAAGATATTCCAACCGGCGAGCTCGATACTCCTCCTGGGTCATTCCGAACTCCTCCAACGTTTTTCCCTGCTGGTGAGCCTCAAACATTTTTTCCAGATACGGAATACACCAGCCGCACCCCGTTCCCGCACTGTAACACTCGGAAAGTTGGGAAGGGAAACGCAGGTTGTTGAGCCGGAGATGCTTCGCCAGTTTGCGTTGGCTTACATGGAAGCAAACACAAAGTTCATCATCTCCGGGTTCATACATCGGCCGTTAGAACCGCGAACGGGCTTCCTGCACCGCCTCGGCGATTTCCGGTTGGTCATCATAAAGATCAAGGCTGCGTTCCCAGTAGGAAACAGCTTCGCGGAAATTCCCCGTACAGGCAAACAACGCCCCGTAGGCATTCATGGCGGGGTAGAATTCCTCATCCAGCGAGAGGGCGGTTTCAAAGGCGTTTTCAGCTTCGTCGCGATATGTTACCAGCTCATCGTTTACCTGCCAATGGTCGTCGTTCTCCACCATTTCGGAAAAAAGAAGCATGTAGGCATAACCGACGTGGAAGATGGCCGTTGGGTCATCGTTGAAGCGTTCGGCGGCATCGGTAAAGAGTTGAATCGCCTGATGGTATTCGCCTTCTTCCAGAAGAGCTTCACCTTCGGCAATCAAATCATCGAGTTCGCTTTCATCGTCTTCAGAGGGTGTTTCCACAAAATCATCCTCGAAGTAATCCTCCTCGTCATCCTCTTCATCATCATGAAGGGGATCGCCTCCGTAGGTTTCGTTATATTCGGACTCTTCCAAGTCCTCGTTCCATTCGTCGCTATCTTCCCACTCGGGGGGCACCATGGCAATTACTCCCGCAAACGTATGCTATTCGGTTTGGTGTCGAACGGTTTTCAGGGAGTGAAACTGAATCGCGAATGGCAAGCCCAAAATCGCTTTTTTTGGGGGACGCGGGAGAGTGTTTGTTTGCATGAAAATTACGGAATCAAGAGTCGATTCCTGAGTATGCTCCCCTTACTTCTTCCAACTCCTCGTACGGCGGCGGGTGGACGTTCGCAGAGCCAGAAGCTGTTGCGCAGGGGAAAGATCAGCATCGGATCGGGAATCCTGATCTGTTGTTTGCCGGGTTTGCGCTTTGCGAATCGGCTGAAGAATTCTTCCCCGGTACGCCCAGGCCAAGGCGCAGGCCAGGGCATCGGACTCGTGATCTGTTCCCGGTTCTCCTTCCGGAAGCTGCAGGAGAAGCCGAATCATCCGAGCCACTTGTTCCTTTCCGGCGCGGCCTTTCCCCACAACGGATTGTTTGATTTCCAAGGGGCTGAGTTCGTGAATGGGGATACCCGATTCTGCCGCAGCAAGGAGAGCCACGCCTCTTCCGTGGGCCATCTGAACAGCGGATTTCACGTTTTTGGCGAAGAATATCCCCTCCACGGCGATGCAATCGGGTTGGTAATTCTCGATTGTTCGGCTTACGAGGGTGTAGATTTGATGAAGCCGGGCGGGGAGGGGTTGCGCCGCATGGGTGGTAACAACCCCCGTGTGGGCCGCTTGCCAGGTATCCTCCTGCAGACGAATCACCCCGACCCCGGTACTTCCCAAGCCGGGGTCGATCCCAAGAATGCAATGAGGTTCGGCCGGAGAGCTTTCCGGTGCAACTTCTGAACTCTTTCTGCGCGGCATTCTTCCCTCAATTCTGCGAACCCACCGGCTTTACCTTTTGACTCATGGAGCCAGTTACAGGAACCTTCGTAGCGTGGTTGTTGACTGACTCTTGTGGTTGCGCCTTGTGGTGAACATCAACCGAAAGAATCGCCGAGCGCCTGATTCCCCCGCGCCGCAAAGGAAAACGTATGTTCCAATTCATTCTTCGCACCTGCTTGCTTGGCTTTGGTCTGATGCTCACCCATCAGCTTCTACAGGCTCAGGCTCTTGAATTCAGCGACAAAACCTTTCAGGAGGAAGAAGCCAAAAAGTCTGTTCCTGAGCTTCTTGCCAATCCAGATGCGGGCCCGTTGCTAAAGGAATATTCCATCACCATCTTTACCGACCACGTGGGCGACCCGGGTGAGGAAGAGATGGAAAAGTTTTTGGAAAATCAGTTTGGAACCACCTTTCAGCGAAACAACCCGGCGATTGAAAACGTGATTGCCGCAAACTTTCCGCACTACTTTTTCCGAATTAACGGCAACTCGTATCTCGCCACCTTTAGCCAACAGCCCCGCCCTTTTCTTCAGCAGGATATTGATTTCCTCTCCAAAGATCCACTGATGCAACGCATGCTGGTGGATCACGTTGGGTATGTTCACCTGCAATTAGTGGGATACCCTCCGACCATGACCGAAGGAGAAGCCTACGAACTGTTGACGACATTCGGCGCCGGGTTTTGCCTTCAAGGTTCCACCCGCTGCGTGGTTAGTTTTCCCCTGCAACGGTTCTTTATCTTCGATGAAATCAACGTGCAGGATATGATGGAGCCCAATTCCATCCAGCTCTTCCATACTGGGAAGGATCGCTCTGGTGGTTCCGCCAACGTGGAAGCAAAGCGCCCCAAAGCACCCAACATGGATGCGGAATTGGACAAAATCAAAAAAATCTCCCAGGATCGGCTTTCCATCCTCAAACAGGAAATCGCCTACCGCAAAACCGGTTGGAAGTATCAGGTTTTCGCCGATTATACCGATGAGGCTGGCGTTCGTGAGGGTATTTGGCTGGATGTCATGAGCATCTCCGGGCGGTCTATCGAAGGCGAGGTTCTGGAACCGCCCCAATACACCAAAGCAATTGTTCAAGGCCAAGTGATCAAGGTACCGGATTCTTCCGTCATTAACTGGATGGTGACGAATGGTCAGGAAGGGATCTACGGCTATGAGGATCCCAAATAGTTGCAACGCAGTAACAGGGACATAACAACGCCATGGGTTTGCTTGGTATACGGATTACAGCAGAGAGAACGACTGTCACTCTTTTTGAAGAGGACTGGCAAAGTGAGGCCACGTATCAGTTTGAGTCGAAGGGGCGCCTGACGCTTGACGACTTCTGCGAGGAGCTTATCCATGCCGTGGCGATTTTCCGCAATCAACGGGGATCCCTTTCGCTGTGCTGCCTGAGCCTTTGCGCCTCCAAATCGCAGGTATCTCATCTTTCAGATTGGTTGGAGGAATTGTTCGATCTCCCCGCCGGCAAGACGATGCTGGGCCAACGTTTATCCGAATTGTTTGCCAGCCCCGTCTTTTTTCTTCCAGAAGCGCAGGCCGCCATACTCGCAGCATTGGTAAACTCCCCTGATCCCCAACCGGTAAGCGCGTTGTTTGTTCATGGTGAAGGTGATTTGCTTGAGGTTGGCTGGATGTATAATGGTCGGCTTGCTCCCATTCCGGGGAATTTGTTTCTCCCAGCCACAGCTCCCGATTTTCAAGGTCATATTCTAGGTCTGTTGAGTCACCTGTTGGGGCCATCTGTTATTTATGTTTTAGAAGGGCATCACACTCTGGAGATTCAGAGGATTACCGGAACGCGTGTGCAAATTCTTCCTCGGGAGGTTCTGGAGGTGAATGCCTGTTCCATGGCGGCGCTCCATGCGGGATATCAGGGCGATCCCACCTTCGGCCCAAGCGTCCGTGTTCAACTGCTGGAATTGCTCCACTGCGGAGAGCAACTTCTTCGCTCCCGCCAGTTGGTGGATCGGATAGATTTAATCGCCCGCCACGTGGTGGAATGCCTCATGGACGGCTGTAAAGTCCTGACCTGTGGAAACGGCGGAAGTGCCACGGATGCCGCGCATCTTGCCGAGGAACTCGTCGGCAAATACCGCCATGTCCGCCGTTCCTTCCCCGCCATCAACCTCTGCGCTGATTCCTCCACACTCACTTGTATCGGAAACGACTTTGGTTTTGATTCCATCTTCTCTCGTCAGGTGGAAGGCTACGGGGAATACGGCGATGTGCTAATTGCCTTCAGTACGAGTGGAAATTCCGAAAACATCGTGCGGGCGCTTCATGCCGCCAAAACCAAAAAAGTCTTCAGCATCGCTATCCTTGGTCGTGATGGTGGCCGGGCGCTCCCATTGGCTGATCTGGCCTTGGTGGTTCCCAGCAACCAAAGCGAACGCATCCAGGAATATCACACCCTGATTCTACACGCCATCTGCGAGGCGGTGGAATTCAAACTCGGGCAGGGCGGTGGAGCGTGAAGCCTTCCGCAACCCTCCTTTCGGTTCTGATCACCCTTGCTGTCTTCCTGACGATGCAGCCGGTGCTGGCATCAGACGCTGCCACCTCTTCCACGCTTCCCATCGCCGCAGAATCTCCCGTTGTACAGACCCGGCCAACCGAGCTTCGCGTAATCCGCCAAATCCCTCGCGATACCCGCAGCTTTACCCAGGGACTGGAGTTGTACAACGGCATCCTGTACGAAAGCGGCGGCCTCTATGGAGAGAGTCTCCTCCGCACCGTAAATCCGGAAACGGCTGAAGTAATTCAAATGATCCCGATTGAGGCCACCTACTTCGCCGAAGGACTTACCATCCTTGATGGTCGGCTCTTTCAGCTCACTTGGGAGGAAGAAACTGCTTTCGTTTATTATGCGGCGACTCTCGCCTTTCAGGAGGAATTCCCCTACGAAGGTGAAGGGTGGGGACTGACGAATGATGGCAAGGCGCTGATCATGAGCAACGGAAGCGCGGAGTTGACTTTTCGCAACCCGGAGACGTTTCAGGCTTT
>JANRMB010000186.1:0-12062 GCA_033761985.1 Candidatus Sumerlaeia bacterium
AGGATTTCCAAGGATACCAGATCAACAAACAGCTTGTGGAACACGCCCCGCGCCATGCATTTGTGATGCACGACATGCCCGCCTATCGTGGCAAAGAAATCACCGGAGAGGTGCTCGACGGACCCCGATGCGCCGCTTACCAGCAGGCGGAAAACCGCCTTCACGCCATTAAGGCTATTATGACGTGGTGCGCCGAGGTTTCCCTGCATCGCCTGTAAGTAAACCGTGGGGTGTCGGCCCGTTTATCATTCCGCATCAGGGTATCACACGTGTCCTCACCCCTCTACGAACATCCGTTTTTTCAGGAAGCCCAGCAACACCTTCAGGGGGGGCGTCCGCTCAAGGCGGGTGAAAAATTTCAAGAACTCCTGAAACTACATCCGGATCACCCCGAGCTGCTGTCGAACTTCGCCGTTTGCCTGATGATGGCTGGTCGGTACGCCCAGGGGCTTCCTCTTTTACAGAAAGCACTTCAAACCAACAAACAAAACGCCGGGTTGTGGGTGAACTTGGGCAGGTGTTTTTATGGGCTTAAGAAGAATCAGGAGGCGCTGGGTTGCGTGACTCGGGCGCTTCAGCTTTCCCCGGGAATGCCCCAAGCTCTTACACTTCAACAGGTGATTCTTGCGGAAAAGGGTGGCGGTACTACTTCCACCGCACAGCCTCTGCAGGCGACTCAACTCGCTCCAAACCTTGAATTGATTTATCGCCAAGCGGTTTCGGCCTATCAAAAAAGGCAGTTTAATGAGGCACGCCGCCACATTGGAAATCTTCTTCAGCTCAATCCAAAAAGTATCCCGGTAAGAACTTTATTGGGTGCCGTGGACTATGAGGAAGGCCGATACGATGCCGCTTATCTGTTGATGGAACAACTCGCCCGGGAAACCCCCGACGATACAAACGTGTGGTGCAACCTTGGTAAGGTACTGAGCAAGAAGGGAGAGACAACCCGGGCAATAGCCTCGCTGGAAAAGGCTCTCCTTATCGACCCCAACAACCATGAGGCGCGCCGCGAGTATGCTTTTGCTCTTGTTGCCGGAGGACTATCCGAGCGGGCCATCAAGGAATACGAGAGACTCATCGAAATCGATCCCGATGATTTCACCACCGCGAGCAATATGGTTTATCTTCTGAGTTGGATGGACCACATCTCCCCTCGCGAGCAGGGTGACCGTCACCGTGCCGTGGGTGCACGCATGACGCTCAAGGCCAAGGAGAATCCTCTCCCCAATCGCAACCCCCGCCCCCTTACGTTTCCCAACGGTGAAAAACGCCGCATTCGGCTTGGTTATCTCTCCCCCGATTTCCGTCTCCACTCCATTCACCTGTTTTTGGAACAAATCCTCGAAAACCACGATCGCGCCCAGTTCGAACTTTATCTGTACTCCAATACGCTGCTGGAGGATGCAGCCACGGAACGCTATAAACGGTATGGGCGTTGGCGGGACTTGAGAACCATGAACACCCGCCAGATTGCCGAGTGCATCCGCCAAGATGATATCGATGTCCTGGTGGATCTTGCGGGGCATACCTCCCGCAACTGCCTTCCTTCGCTCGCGTATAAACCCGCTACGGTTCAAATCGGGTACTTGGGGTACCCCACCACAAGCGGTGTTGAGGCTCTCGACTACTTCATCGGTGATGTGCTCACGTTCCCCTCGGAAGATGATCAGTTTGAGTACACGGAACGGATTATTCGACTTCCCCGAACCAAGTTCGCCTTCCGCCCGGCAGCCAGCTTTCCTGCTGTGGAGCCCCTCCCAGCGCTTTCAGGCAACCCATTCACCTTCGGATGTTTTAGCAACCCCACCAAGTACAACCAAAAGGTTCTGCATCTCTGGGGGCGACTTCTTCATGCCATTCCCGAGGCAAGGCTCCTCATCAAGGCGCGCTGGTTCCGTGATGAGGAAGTAGCACGCACCTTCCGGAACAAGTTCATCGCTGCTGGAGGCCCGGGGGATCGTCTACTGCTGCACGACTATACCGAGTCCACCGCCGATATTGATCTCGCGCTCGATCCCTTCCCCTTCAGTGGCGCCACCACCACCTGCCAGGCGTTTTGGATGGGTCTCCCCGTCATCACATTGACCGGAGACACCAACAAAAGCCTCATGACAAGCGCGCTCCTCCGGGTGGTGGATCTTCCCCAGTTCATCGCCCAAACGCCGGAGCAGTACATCGAAATTGCGCAGTACTGGGCCCAAAATCCCAAAGAGCTTGCGGGTATTCGTTCCCAACTTCGCGATCGGTTCATCGCCTCTCCCCTGAGAGATGAAGTCGGATTGACCCGCGAACTCGAAGCCGCCTACCGTCGCGTGCTGGAGGCAGCAGGGGTTCGGTAAGTCGCCCCCTACTCATCCTCCCAAACCCGTAGGGCAACCTTCCCCATGGAACTCACCACCCTCCTCTTTTCCACACTGCTGATCTTCTGTTTGCGTATTGTGGACATGACACTCGACACCATCCGCATCTTCTACTCTGTGAAGGGCGATAAGGTGAAAGCTGGCCTTATCGGCTTTGTGGAGTCGCTCGTATTTATCTTCGCCCTGGGGAAAGTCCTCACGGGCTCCATGCACCCCCTTCAAATGGTTGGTTACGCGGGGGGATTCGCCATGGGAACCTATATGGGGACGTTGGTAGCGGAATGGCTCGCCACAGATTACATCTTGTTTCGCATCATCTCACGGAACAAAGGTGAGCAGATTGCTGCGGATTTGATGAAGCGCGGGATCAATGTCTCGGCTATTGTGGGTAAAGATTCTGGTGACGAGTCCCTGATTCTATTTTGTTTAGTTAAACGCAAGGTGAGTGAACGCGTGCTGAAACTGATCCAAAAAGAAGACCCGGATGCCTTCGTGCTGTTTGAATCAGTGGAGAAAGCAGTGGGCGGGCGCATCCCCAACTTCCCCGGGCAGAACAGCAATACCATTTCGTTCCGAAGTTGAATGCAGCCGGTGGAAGGCCCGTTGATCAATAAACAAAAGGGGCACTCGATGGAGCGCCCCTTTTTTCATCGGTGTTCTGTGAGGGAAAGAATTATTGGTACATTTCCCATGTATCAACGTTGGCGGCTCCGGTGGAGAAGCCTTCGAAAGTGATGGTGGCGGCGTTGGGGTTTGCCTGAAGGGGATCGGTTCCGCCGGGGCGCCCCGCCAAGTTATTGGCTTCAAACCGTGGATAGATGTTTGTGGCCCCACCTTGCGCTGCAGGGGCGTTGCTGATGATGGCGAAGAAAAGTCGCCCGCTGGAAAGGCCCTGTTGGATGTACTCGCGCACGCGGGTGTTCGCCACGTTCAGGGTAAACTCAACCGGGAAGGGTTGAGCGTTGGCAACTCCGGGTGTGTAGGAAGGAGATACGCTAACCGTACCCCAGGATGTGGGGCCAGAGAGATCGGTCACGTTTTGGGTGGCGGCCAAGGGATCGATGTTCAACGGGTAGGGTTGGCGGACGGTTCCTGTGGGGGCTCCCGCAAGGCCGGTGTAAGAGCTGTTTTCCGCAAACGTGGCAAGGTTTACCGTATCGGAACCCACACCATGAATATTGAGGTACATGGGTTGAGTGGTGGCGACGTCTTGAGCGCCGACAGTGACACCCAACTGCCAGTTGTAGAACCCTTCTGTAACCACAGTGGATGCCGAGTGTTGAAGCGTTACCTTAACACTGGTGAATTGATAGTTCGCCGGGGGCAGGCCGATGGAATACTCCGGTGTGGAGGGGTCGGGACCAAAGCGGACGATCATTTCGGCGTCGTGGAAGTTGAAGGAACGGGGGCCGCCTGCGTAGGGAGCAGCAAACACGGGAATGTTTGTCCGGTTTCCGCGCGTGGCATTGAAGGGATAGTACCATGTATCCTCAAGTACCTTGAGGTTCACGGTTTGTGCGGAGAGATTTCCGGCAGCGATTATCGCCAGCAGGGCGGTGGAGATGATGGTCTTCATGGAGAGAAGACTCCTTTCAAATGTGGTGGTATGGTATGTCTATTCGTACTAGTTTAGTAGATATCGATGGCTGGAACGGGTGGCTGTTTGGAGCCACCCCGGGCAAAAATCTCGCCTTGGCTGATGGTGCCGTTGGTGGGGTCGTAGATTTGGAAGATGTAAGAACCGCTGAAGATAAAGTTTGAGGAAAAGGCGTAGTAGGGGAAGGTTACTTCACGGTCGGGGCCACCGCTGGTTACAGACCACGAGCCTCGACCCGTTTCATCGGCGGTGGAGTTCCCCAATCCGAAGGTGATGTTACTGGTGTTATAAATGAACGAGCGGCCGGAGGGATCTTGAAGGGAACCCACGCCAACAAAATTGGAGCGGTCACGTTCAAAAACATCCTGAGGGATGCTGGTAATGTAGGAGATGGGTGTGGAAAGGGGGTGGAGCCGAGGGGAGAGTTCGGAAAGGCTATCGTTCACCGGGGGGTATTTGTTGTAATCCACTCGATAGGATTCCAAAGCTGTGGCGAGCACACGGAAGTCGGCACGTACACGGCTGACCTTTGAGCGGGTTTGGGCTTCCAAAAAGTTGGGAACCGCAATACCTGCCAGAATGGCAATAATGGCCACAACGATGAGAAGTTCGATAAGGGTGAAAGCTTTCATGGGGATGGGCGAGTGCTCTAAATAGGGTTTCTAGCAATTGAATGTGCAGTTTGTATGCCAGCGACAGTTGGTGGTAGTCAACGGAATATTTGGGTAGCCAAACATTTTTTGTCCTTACCCTTGATTGCGTCGAAACCGGGGAGGTTCTGCTTGCGTTCCGGCTGGGAAAAAAAGTGAATCGCCACTCATCAATCTCCTTCTGGAAGTTCCTCATGACTCAGTCGACACCTGCTGCGCCGGCCGCCACACCCCCGAAATTGGAAATCACCACGTCACGGTTATTTTCCTCCTGGATGATTGAGCAGCAGGCCAGTATCTGTTTCACCACCTATCAGTCTGGGAAGATTTTCTTTCTCGGCATTAACCCCCAAACAGGCAAACTGAGTACGTTTGAACGCACTCTGGAACGGGTGATGGGGCTCTGTCTGGATGGTAAAAACATCTACACCAGCACGCTCTATCAAATCTGGCGTTTTGCAAATCTTCTTCCACAAGGCCAACTCCACAACGGGTACGACGCCGTTTATGTGCCCCGCGAATCCCGTGTGACGGGTGATATTGATGTGCACGATATGGCGGTGGATAAGAACGGACGTTTGTTGTTTGTGAATACCTTGTTTGGGTGCGTGGCAACAACAGACCCGCATTTCAGCTTCCGGCGTGTTTGGATGCCCGAGTGGATTGACAAGGTTGTTCCCGAGGACCGTTGCCATTTGAACGGATTGGCGCTGCGCGATGGTGAACTGCGTTACTGCACCGCCGTAAGCCGCAGCAACGTGAGCGATGGTTGGCGGGATAAGCGTTCCACTTCTGGTGTGATTGTGGATACTCAATCCAATCAAATAGTGGCCGAAGGGTTGGCAATGCCCCACTCACCCCGTTGGCATAATGGTCACCTCTATTTCCTGAATTCCGGGAAGGGGTATCTGTGCCGTTTGGATGTGAATACCGGAGTGGTGGAGGAAATTACCTTCCTTTCCGGTTATGCCCGCGGCATGGGAATCATCGGCGATTGGGCGGTCATCGGCTTGTCTGATCGTCGCGAAAACCGCACCTTCCAGGACTTGCCTTTGGAGCAGGAATTGGCCAAGCACGACGCGCAAACCCGCTGCGGGTTGCAGATTGTGAATCTGCGTACCGGCGAAGCACCCCATTGGGTGCGGATTGAAGGGGTTGTGAAGGAACTGTACGACGTGGTGGCGATTCCCGGTGTTCGGAACCCCATGGCGATTGGGTTCCGGAATGATGAAATTCGGCATTATATCAACCATCCGGAAGCGTGATTCGGTCGGAATTGCTTCGCCCGTATAAAGTCTAATTCGGTGGATTCCCGCAAATTGACTCGTGGTTTTTTGGTTCATTCCAGTTGATACCCTTGCCTCAATGGGCAAATCTAACGCTTTGAGAAAGTTGATTTTCGAGATTCTCCAGGTGGTGATCAGATGATTGGCGTTCAGGAAGCCCTCTCCCTGTTGGCGGATTCTCCCGAGGATCGTTTGTCGGGGGAATTGCTGCGGCGGGTAGCGGGGGAGATTCTGGAAGGGAAAGCTTCATCGCCCCAAATTGCAGCATTCCTTCAGGGAATGGCGATGCAGGGTGAGACGGCGCACGAAATCAATTCCTTTGTGGAAGTGATGTTGGAACATTGCCGACCCTTTCCGGATGTCCCCGAGTTATCAACTCTGGTGGATGTAGTGGGGACAGGTGGGGACGGCCACCATACGTTCAATATTTCCACCACGGCTGCGTTGCTTGTTGCTGCTGCAGGTGTACCCGTGGCAAAACATGGAAACCGTTCTGCCAGCAGCAAGTGTGGGAGCGCCGATGTATTGGCGGAGTTGGGTTTTGATTTGGAGCAGTCTCCTGAGACGGGTGCCGTTCAGTTGAAGGAAAAGGGATTTTGTTTTCTGTTTGCCCGTTCCTATCACGCGAGTATGCGCCACGCGGCGGAGGCTCGTCAGGCTTTGCGCATTCGCACGTTGTTCAATTACTGCGGTCCACTTTCCAATCCCGCACGCCCCAGTGTGCAATTGGTGGGAGTGTCCCGTCAGGAGTTGGTGAACCCCATGGTCGAGACTCTCAAATTGATGGGACTTCGCCGGGCGTTGGTGGTGCATGGGTTGGATGGCATGGATGAAATATCCTTGGTTCAGGATTCCGTGGGTGCGTTGCTTGAAGCCGATGGAAGCATTCATTCGTGGCACTTCTCCCCTCGTGATGCGGGCTATCGCCCTGTGGAAATGGCCGACCTTGTGGGCGGCGATGCCAAAGTTAATGCGGAAATCACCCGCGAGATTCTGGGTGGTGCCCAAAACCCCAAAGCCGATGCGGTACACCTCAACGCCGGCGCGGTGCTTTGGTTGGCTGGAGTGGAGTCCACTTTGCAGCAGGGTGTTGCCCATGCCCGGGCGTTGCAGGAGTCTGGCAAGGCGTTGGCCTATATGGACTCCCTTTTGAATTGATTAGTACAAGATAGAACCGGGCTCCTTTTTTGGGAGCCTTCTTTTTTTCCGAGAGGATCTGGTTACCGATGAATACTATTTTGAGCCAAATTGTGGAGACAAAACAGGCGGAGATTGAGGCTCTGAAGGCCCACCGCAAAGAGATTACTCTGAAAGCGTTGGAGCGCCCCGTGGGTCCCTCCTTCTACAAAGCGCTTGCGGCCGATCCCGCCCCACGGCTGATTGCCGAAATCAAAAAGGCTTCTCCCAGCAAAGGAATCATCCGCGAGGATTTTCACCCCGTAAAGCTGGCTCTCGCCTTTGAAAACGGCGGCGCTCATGCACTATCTGTTTTGACGGATGCCCACTACTTTCAGGGGAATTTGTCCTTTCTGGAAGAGATCAGTGGCGCGGTGGCGCTTCCTGTTCTCCGGAAGGATTTCATTCTTCATGAGCTTCAAATTCTGGAAGCAAAAGCTGCTGGTGCCTCCGCCGTGTTGCTGATTGCTGCCATTCTGGAACCCCAGCAGTTGGCTGAATTGTATCAATTTGCCCGCAGCCTCCATCTACAGGTGTTGCTTGAAGTTCATGACGAAGCGGACGTGGAAAAACTGGCCGAGTCCAACTGTCAGCCCCGCATCGTGGGGATTAACAACCGCGATCTGAAAACATTCGATGTGGATTTGACCAATACGAAGAAGCTGGCGCTCAAGCTTCCCTACATCCCCGATGTGTTGGTGGCCGAAAGCGGTATCCACACAAATGAAGACATCAAAAAACTCCAAATCGTGGGGGCACGCGCCTTTTTGGTGGGGGAAAGTTTAATGCGTGAGGACGACGTGGAACAGGCCACCCGGCAGTTGCTGGGTATTGGTTGAGGCTTCGGGATGATTGCACTTATACTCGGCCAAATTTCCCTGGCCTATGTGGTGGGGGGAATTCCCACGGGATTGATCATCGGAAAGGTCTTCGCGGGGATAGATCTCCGTGAACACGGTTCCAAGAATATTGGCTTTACCAACGCCCTTCGGGTATTGGGGCCCAAGCTTGGAATTCCGGTGCTCCTGATCGACGTGGTGAAGGCTGTGTTGCCGATCGTGCTTCTTCCGTGGTTGATGCCGCTGGAATTGAATCCCGAAGTACATTCAGTGTCCCTCGGATTGGCGGTGCTGCTGGGGAATTTGTTCAGTTTGTTTATGGGATTCAAGGGGGGAAAGGGTGTGGCCACCAGCCTCGGGGTATTTCTGGCCTTGGCGCCTTTGAGCGTTCTGATTGCCTTGGGAGCATTTATTCTGGCGTTTGCCTTAACGCGTTATGTCTCGATGGGTTCACTTGTCTCTGCTGTCGTTTTACCAACTAGCATCGGAATTCTGCATGGTCCCGGTTACACGTTGGCGATGGGTGTGGCGGCGGCAGTTTTTGTGGTGTTCAAACACCGCGCCAATGTGGAACGCCTGATGAAGGGGACAGAGCACAAATGGGGAGCAAAGAAGGGGACGGAGAAGCCTCACGGGGACGCATGAGGGGCGTTCGAGTTTTTGATGGCGAGAAGCCATTCCCTTAGCATAGGTACCATGCGTTGGGCCCCAACAAGAGAGATGTGATCGTCGTCCCAGTAGAGAGATTTGCCATCCACAAAAATCAATCCGTTCCCAAATTCGTCGTAGAAGTATGTACTGGGATCGAGGAATGTTGCCCGAGACGATGGAATACTGTTGAAGTATCGTAGTGTGCGTGAATTTGTTTGTACGAAGGAGTTGCGATCAATTCGAATGTCCTTCTCCAAATCCGACAGGGGGATTCCGAGAAGCCAAGCACGAAAAATGGCTTGGCGAACGTGCTGTTTGTGTGTGGGAACCTGAAGTAGAAAAGTTGGCGTAATTCCACGTTGGTTATAGGCGTCCAGAGTCAATTCTACGTGATGGACAAATAACTCATGTTGCTCTTCGCGAGTTTCTGGTAAACGTGAGTTTACTAAGAGAGTGTCGTTTGTTTGGTGGGTGTAGAGCATCCAACGGCCCACAAGTAATACATGTTGAATACTAGGATGCTGATCAATCGTCTCCAAAATTGCCTGATTTGCTTTCCGAGCAAGATCCTTGTGTTGAAAGGTTTCCGCATTTACAAGTGGGGGACACGCTCCCACATAGGCTCCTATTCCCTGAATTTCCTGTTCCAGTGAAAGCTCATCAAGAACATGAATAATTGATCGAGCATGGCTATCCCCAAAAACCAAAAAAACAGGTTCATGAATGGGTGATCGCTTCCCAACACCCAACTTAAAGTATTCTCCATTTTGTAACTGAGCCAAATCTGAAGCCCAAATCCTCTGACTCATGGCAGTACTTTCCAAAATCGATTGTGTCTCCGGGCTAACGCGATCCGGCATTCCTGCATTGATTACGACGACAAAAGCTGCAACAGCCCCGAGTGAGGAACCAATGGTTCCAAACGTCCAAATCGCTTTGGAATCGCCAAATAGACTCCTCTTTCGAAACGGTGTTTCCACTGCATAATAGGAAAATACAGAAAGCACCAAGCTCAGGATCAGCAAACCGATCGTGTAACCAGTTGTTGGCTCTCCAAGACTGAACTGAATTCCGAAAACAAAGATGCTCCAATGCCATAGGTAGAGGGAGTAGGAGATCTTGCCGATGAAAACAACCGGAGAGAGGCTCAGGAGTTTTCGAAGCACGGAATCCGGATGCCCTGTCCCCCAAAGTAATCCAACCGTTCCCAAGCAGGCAGGGAGGGCATTCCATCCCGGAAAAGGTGAGTCGGTCGTCAGCAGAAAAACACTTCCGAGAATCGCCGCCATCCCCGACCACGTAACGACTTCTGAGGCTACGCGGGAGGGGGCTGGGGGTTTCTTGCATGCGGCGAGTAGAGTCCCCAGAAGAAGCTCCCAAGCGCGACTCGGCAGCAGGTAGTAGGCCCCGGTGGCATCTTCACGCACTTGGTAAACACTCCAGCAGAAAGAGGCCACAGCGAGCATCGCCAGAATCAGGAATTGTTTGTTCACCCGGTAGCGATTCAATATCCAAATTAGCATCGGAAGAATCAGGTAGAACTGTTCTTCCACCGCCAAGGACCATAAATGCAGGAGCGGTTTGGTGTTGGCTGCATCGGCAAAGTAATCCGTAGCGTAGTAGAGTTGGATGTTCGCTGAAAAAAAAACATGCGCCAATGCTGTATTGGCGGTCTCCACGTACGATTCCGGAAGCTGAAAGAAATACCCGCCCACCAGCACCGTGAGCACCAACACGATCAGAGGCGGAAAGATTCGCCGAATACGCCGTTCCCAGAAGGCTTTGAAGGAAAAGGTTCCAGACTCAAATTCCCGAAAGAGAATACTACTGATCAAGAATCCCGAGAGAACGAAGAAGACATCCACGCCGATGTAACCGCCGGGAATTGCTTCTCCAAAATAGTGGAACGCAACCACGGCAAGAACCGCCACGGCACGCAGGCCGTCAATTTCAGGGCGGTAGGAGAGCGTGGAATGAGGGGGCGTCATGATCGAAAAGGGTGGGTGCGTCATCCCTGAAGATTTTTGAGGAGTTTGTTCACTTCATCGTCATTACGCTTGGCCAGCAAAATGATGATTACCGTATCAGCCTCAGGAGTGTATCGATAGACGATGCGAAACTCCCCGCAGGTAACCCGATAGAAATCAGAATACCCCTTCAATTTTTGTCCGTCGTGGGGAAGTGGATTGACGGCTAGCGAAAAGATTTTGCGGGCGATTTGATTGGAAACTTTGGGTTGAAGCTTCTCCAACTGAGAGAAAAAGGAAGCGACTCCATCAATCTTTGTCATAAATGAATGCCAGCAAACGATCTCCAAAGGCATCCGCACCCAGAGTCGGTTCATCTTTCAGCAACCGCTGAGCGGCTTCGCCGTGCAGTTGATCCTCTGCGGCTTGCACCTTGGAAATCAATCGCTCAAATACTTGGGCAGAGAGAAGCACATGGGAAGGTCTTCCCTGTTTCGTAAGACGAACGGGCTCCCGGGAAGCAGTATCAAAGACTTCACCATGCTTGTTTCGGCAGTCGGTAAGGGTGTACTCTTTCATTTGTGGCGCTCCATTTTGTACATTTTGTACATTCTTCGGAGAGCCTTTGCAAGGCACACTTTATATCTTCCCTTGAAAAATCCGGATCATCAGCAGCGCCATGCCGATGCAGATACAGGAATCCGCGATGTTGAATGTTGGCCAATGGTGCTCACCCACATAGGCATCAATCATATCAACCACAAACCCACGGAAGACGCGATCGTAGAGGTTTCCCAGCGCACCACCGAGAATAAACCCGCAAGCGATGCGCCCCACCACCTCGTTTTCCGGCATCTTTTGAAAGAACCACACGAGAAAGCCTATTGCCAAGGCGGTGATGATGGCGAGCAGCTCCACATGTCCGTACAGGATGGAGAACGCAGCTCCCCGGTTTTCCGCATAAATCAGTTGGAGGTGATTGGGGATGAGCACCTGCACGGGATAGGGTGGCCAGGGGGATTCGGGTATGAGATATTTGATGGTGAGCCACTTCGTCCATTGATCGAGGGCGAAACACCCCACCACGAGGGAGAGGGCCACAGGAGCGTAGGCCCAGCGATTGGCCGGTGGGGGAGTTGATTCTGGTGCGGGAGTCTCGGAAGCGGAAGAAGGAACGTCGGAAGGGGGATTCGTCATGCCGAAATGGGCCACCGAAAAAAATCAAGTGGCCCAATAGGAGGAATGAGGCGATGTGGTGCAACGAAAAGCGGTTGGAATCCCTATTCCACGCCCAGTGCTTCAAGGGTGGCCTCGTTGATTTGGCCAGTGGCGGGGAGGGATTCCGCTTCCTGAAACTTGAGGAGTGCGCTGGAAGTCATGCCGCCCCACAGTCCATCGATGGGTCCGGGGTTGTAGCCAAGATTCGCGAGTGCTTGTTGAATGCGGGCAATCAGGGTGGATTCCTTGTCGGGATTTTCCCCCACCAAGATCACGAAGATGTTCTCGTTCCCGGGGGCAATTTGAACCCAATCG
>JANRMB010000187.1:0-2697 GCA_033761985.1 Candidatus Sumerlaeia bacterium
GGTGGGGGTGGATTTGCCGATCACCGTTCTGGTGGAATTGACCCCGATTCTGGTGGGCCCGGCGGATGATCTGAAAGGCAACACCCGGTTGCTGGCTTCGGCGAGTTGGGAATTCCGACTGAGCGAACCGTTTGGAATTCAGGGCCCTGATGGTCCTGCCCCGGCGAACGATACGTTGACCTTTTTTGCCAGTTTGACGCTCAAACCCGAATAAACTTGGTGGTTGGACGAGTCCGTTTTCCCGCCTGTCAAATTGAGATGGGCGGTGTTGCTGCTCGTCTCAGGGCTCCTCACCGTAGCGCCGCTACGCCTTCGTCGCCTTCGCCTCGCGCGCCTTGACCTCAGAAAAACGTCTCTCGTCCTATTGACAAAATCGTCGTGTAAACGACGGGGTTTTGACGATGTTGATGTTGTTGACCCATCAACGCGATCTTCATGTTCCAAGTTCAAGGGTTGACCTCACCGGCGCTTTGGGCGCATGGATTCCGCACTTCAACCTTTACGTTCGTATGGAATTCCCCTCATGGCTCCTCAGCGCACTTCAGAAAAAGCGGCGCCCGCTCCCTCTTCCCCCCGGAAATCAACCCTTCCCAAAGTGGCCCGTAAGATTGATATTATGGACACCACTCTCCGGGATGGCGAGCAAACGCAGGGGGTTTCCTTTCCCACGCAGGAGAAGCTGCTTCTGGCCCAGCGTCTTCTCGGGAAGGTCAATGTGGACCGCATTGAGGTCGCCAGTTGCCGCGTCAGCGATGGGGAGCAAATCACCCTCGGCGTCATCATGGATTGGGCGCGTTCCAAAAAGTGGAACAACCGCGTGGAGGTTCTTTCCTTTACCGATCACATGGCCTCGGTGGATTGGCTTCGGTCCGCTGGTTGCCATCGTATGAATCTGCTCACCAAAGGCTCGCTTAACCATTGCCAAAACCAACTGCGGAAAACCCCGGCGGAACACCGCGCCGATATCCGCCGTACGCTGGACTACGCGCTGAAACACAACGTCACGACCAACATCTATTTGGAGGACTGGAGCAACGGTATGCTGCACAGCCCCGAGTATGTGTACGAGATGCTGGATGCCTACAACGATTGGGCGGAGTTCGATCGTATTCTCCTTCCCGATACGCTGGGGATTCTGAATCCCACGCAGGTGGAGAAATTCCTCACGGAAATTCTCGCTCGTTATCCGAAGCTGCAGTTTGAGTTTCACGGTCATGACGACTACGGATTCGGAACCGCGAACGCCATCGTGGCCGCCAATTGTGGCGTGGCCGGTGTTCACTGCACGGTGAATGGGTTGGGTGAACGTGCGGGCAACACCTCGCTGGAGGAAGTGGTGGCCGCCATCAACGATCACTCCGAGCGTACCTGTGGGGTTCGTGAAGAGGAACTCAACAACATCAGTGAACTGGTGGAGATTTTCAGCGGCAAACGCGTTTCAGACAACAAACCCATCGTGGGGCGGAACGTCTTTACGCAGACCGCCGGGATTCACGCCGATGGTGACGCAAAAGGGAATCTCTACGAAAGCAAACTGACCCCCGCACGGTTTGGTCGCGACCGCGTGTATGCCCTCGGCAAACTTTCGGGTCGTAGTAATTTGGACTTCAACCTGAAGGCTCTGAATCTGGAACTCACGAAGGAACAGCGTGCTGAAGTATTGAAACGCATCGTAGAACTTGGCGATAAAAAACACAACGTCACACAGGATGATCTTCCCTTCATTGTGGCTGATGTGTTGAAAGAGGAAAACCAGAAGGAAGCCTTCCGCGTGGTGCATTGCGTGATCACATCCTCCATGGGAGTGTCCCCCACGGCGTCGATCAAAGTGGCGTACAAGGGTGAGGAACGCGAAGCCATCGGGAAAGGCTCCGGTGGGTTCGATGCCTTCATGACCGCCCTGCGCAGTATTGCTAGCGAGCTGAAGATCACTGTCCCCGTTTTGTTGGACTACGAGGTGCATATTCCCCGGGGCGGCAAAACCGATGCTCTGGTGGAAACCACCATCACGTGGGACTCCGGCATGCGCACCAAAGCCGTTCATACGGACCAGGTGATGGCCGCCGTGGAGGCCACGGAACGAGTTATCAACCTGATGCTTCAAGGATTGGTCATTAAAAAACGCCCCAGCCTGCTGGAACAACTCGCCGCAGAATCCATGAAGTCCACCAACGCGAAAACCGCCAAGGCCAAGCCTGCTCCCAAAAAAACTTCCAAGTCACCGACCAAAGGTTAACAGAAACCCATGAACCCGATTGTACGTTCCCTTCTGATTCTGGCGGGTGTTGCCGTGGTGTGCGCGGTGCTCATTTTCATGGTGCGCCCCTCTGTGCAAATGAGCCGCACCTTTTCGGGTTTACCCCAAGGTGCCCGGGCTGAGTTCGACGCCTGGGCTACGTCCCCCATCGGCGTCGATGCTTCCACCTTGAACGTGGTGCTTCCCCCCGCCGAATTTGAGGAAGCCAAGAAAGTCTTCTTCGAAGCATGGAATGCCCAAGCGGAACGCATCAGTGCTTACCAACCCGTCATCAACGACATCAATACCCGGAATGCCTACCTCCCTGCAGATAGCGCCGAGTTTGTTACGGGGACGGAGGAAATCGTTGTCGCCTGGGAGGCGTTGACTGCCCACCCGGCTTATGCCCTGGAGGACATGAACCTCCTTGTCCCCACCAGCCCAGCCGCTGCTCAAACGCT
>JANRMB010000188.1:0-11796 GCA_033761985.1 Candidatus Sumerlaeia bacterium
AGAGAAGTCACCAACTTGCTGGGATTTTCCTTTGCCAAACGGTTCACCAGGTGATGCTCCGTACCCACCGCCCACTTACTCCCCTCCGGCGACTTCTCCACCATGTCGATGATATACTTGGTGCTTCCAGCGAAATCGGCCTTCTGCACAACTTCGTAGGGGCATTCCGGATGAACGAGGATTTTTACACCGGGGATGCGCTCGCGTTGCACGTCAGCATGGCTTGCACGGAAGTTTTGGTGAACGCTGCAGTGGCCTTTCCATAAAATCACCGGGGACTTGGCGTAGGCTTCCGAGGTATTTCCACCCTCAGGGGCATGCGGATCATAAACTAGCATGTCCTTTACATTATACCCAAGGACGGCGCAGGTGTTTCGGCCAAGATGCTGATCGGGGAAGAACAAAAGTTTTTTCCCCTGAGTGAAGGCCCATTCCACAATCTGGCGGGCGTTGCTGCTTGTGCAAACGGCTCCACCATGGCGCCCCACGAAAGCCTTCAATTCCGCCGTGGAGTTGATATAGGTAATGGGAATGATGGTATCGGAGGTAGAATCGGTGAGGATTTCCCATGCTTCTTCCACCTGTTCAATACCCGCCATATCGGCCATACTGCAACCAGCTCGGAGATCGGGGAGAAGAACCGTCACATGCTCCGGAGTCAGCATGTCAGCGGCCTCGGCCATGAAATGCACCCCGGCAAAGACGACGAATTCGATGTCCTTGAGTCCTGCGGCAAATCGGGAAAGATCCAGAGAGTCCCCACGGCGATCGGCAAAAGCAATGACGTCGTCGCGTTGATAATGGTGACCAAGCACCACGACACGTTTTCCAAGCTTGGCCTTCAGCTCCATCAGATGGGCGTGCAACTCGGGATCAACCGGTGCGTTCCCGATGAGGGGGCTTACGGGAGGATTTTCCATCACGACTGCCATGCAGAACAAGACTCCTGAAGTTCATTACGTTGCAAGGGTATGGAATGTCATCCCGTGGGCGGCTGACAACCGGATTCAATGTGGCAAAAAAAGTGAGATGCTTTTTCAACCACTTCATTCAGCCTTGTTGGAAGAATGCCGTGGTTTGCTTGACAATTCCAAGCATGGAAGCAGATTCTCCCCATAACAACGTAAGGAGTTATCACGATGAAGTTTGATCGAATCACACAAAATCCGAGTATCATGAATGGTCAACCTTGTATCCGGGACTCACGCATCACGGTCAGGAGGGTTCTACAATTGGTATCGTCGTACCCGGATCGTGATGAGTTGTTCAGAGAGTATCCGGAGCTAGAGGAAGAAGACCTCAAAGAAGCACTTCAATATGCCGGCCTATTGCTGGATGATTCCTACCATGATCGCTCGACTGCATGAAAGGCTTCCTCCTCGATCAAGGGCTTCCGCGTTCAACGGTAACTTATCTTAGATCAGTAAACTATCATTCTATCCATGTGGGGGAGCTCGGTATGTCCAAGGCGACGGACTGGGAAATCCTGCAAATTGGTAGAAGGGAAGATCTCGTCGTTGTAACGTTGGATGCAGATTTTCATCTGATCTGTGCAAAAGAACTTCTTTTGAAACCATCAGTAATCAGAATTCGAATAGAGGGACTTCGAGGAGAAACAGCCGCAAGAACCATTTTGGAAGCTTGGTCGACCTTCTCGCTAGAACTGGAACAAGGTGCTTTGGTTACAGTAACGACCAATTCGATCCGACTCAGAAAACTACCGCTAGAATAAAGTAAGCCCTCTGAAAACTTCAGAGGGCAAGTCTACTCATTCACTACTCAAAAATGTTAGCAGTATTCTTCGAATGCTGCCATAAGGGAGCGAGCGATGGCGTCGGGCATTTGACCTTCGATGTTGTGACGCTCGATCGCAAACACCACTTCGCCGTCTTTCATCAACGCCATCATTGGGGAGCTGGGGCGATAGCCAACAAAGTAGCTGCGGGCACGTTGCGTTGCTTCGGCTTCCATTCCGGCAAAAACAGTGAGAAGTTTCTCCGGCTTTTTGGAGGCTTTGGCCACCGCCATGCGAAGTGCGGGGCGGGCACCACCGGCGGCACAACCGCAAACGGAGTTCACAAAAACCAACGCCGTACCTTCGAAAGTTTTCAGTTCTTTATCCACGGAATCGGGTGTGAGGAGTTCTTTAAATCCGACTTCGGTGAGTTCTTCACGCATCGGTTGGGCAATGGCGGGATCGTACATGTGTTGGAAAAATCCTTTTTAATCAATTCCTTGAGATCGTCATAATCTAAGTGCTGAAAACATGCCAATGCCTCTGGTTGGGAGGCAAAAGGAAGAAATCCTGATTGGAAGAAAAGAGCGCCTTGACGCCTCGCTTTCCTCTCCTCTTACTCGTGACGGCGCGCCATCTGGCGCCGATTACCACCCAACTTTTTCGGATTGAAGGAACACGCGGTTCATGGCGATTCTGGTTACTGAAGACACCCGACTGATCATTCAGGGGATTACGGGCCGCGAGGGCCAATTCCACGGTCAGCAGATGCTCGACTACGGCACCAAACTCGTCGGGGGTGTTACCCCGGGCAAAGGGGGCCAAACAACCCTGGGCAGCGTTCCGGTATTCAACTCTGTTGCTGATGCCAAGGCCAAAACTAACTGTAACACTTCCATTATTTATGTCCCCGCCAAGTTTGCGGCCGATGCGGCTCTTGAAGCCATTGAAGCAGGATTGCGGTTGGTGATCATCATCACCGAGGGGATTCCCACCCGCCAGATGATGACCGTTTATCATGAAGCCAAACGCAAAGGCACCCAAGTGGTTGGGCCCAACTGCCCCGGTGTGATTACTCCCGGAATCGGGAAAATCGGCATCATGCCCGCCCACATCCACAAACCCGGAAACATCGGATTGATCTCCCGCTCTGGTACGCTGACATACGAAGTGGTTAACGAACTTACTCGTGCGGGCCTTGGCCAAAGCACCTGCGTTGGTATTGGTGGAGACCCCATCATCGGGATGAGCTACATCGAGTACCTCGCCCTTTTTGAGAAAGACCCCAACACCAAAGCCGTTTGCATGATTGGTGAAATTGGTGGGACGGACGAGCAAGCCGCCGCTCACTTTATTCGCGACCACATGACCAAACCCGTGGTGGCGTTCATCGCCGGGAAGACTGCTCCCCAAGGGAAGCGCATGGGGCACGCGGGCGCCATCATCAGCGGTGGTGAGGGGACTGCACAGGAAAAACTGGAAGTCTTCAAGGCCTGCGGTGTGGAAACATGTGTGCTTCCCAGCGAGTTCCCCGGAAAGATCAAAGCAGCACTCGGGCTGAAATAACTTCGGCCCGACTGATTCAACCACAACCTAAGAAGAGAAAGGCCTCCCGGTTTTGGGAGGCCTTTTGTATGGGTTGCGAATTTTTGGGAGGAACGCTGATCAGAACGCCGACTCAATTTCCGCAAGAACGCGGAGAATGTCGTCGATGCTATCGTCCATCGCCCCTTCATTTCCTTCTTCAATTGCAAGGCGCAACTGGTTACGAAGTTCCCGGAGAACGGGAGTTTTGGGATGTTCGGGAGCAGCGGAAAGGGTTGCTTCGGCACGTTCCAACATGGTTTGGGCTTCTTCTGCCCGAGAGTCGCTGATTTTATTGCGCAGTTGATCAGAGATCCGTTTTTGGGAGTCGCGAATCATGCGGTTCTTATCAGACTCGGAAAGCCGTTCGTCCGTGGCTGTGATGACAACCTTTTTGGAGATACCAGTGGCCAAGTCTTCCGCGGTGACTTCCAAAATACGGTCCACATTAAGTTTGAAGGTCACCTCAATCCGGGGAACGCCTTTGGGGGCAGGGGTGATGCCCTCAATACGAAGCAGATCGAGGAATGTGTTTGCGGAGGCAGTGGTGTCTTCACCTTCGTAGATAGGGAAACTGATGTTTTCCTGGAAGTCCTTGGTTGTGGTGAAGATATCCTTCCCCTCCGTCGGGTAGGTACTGTTACGCTCGATAATTGGGCTGAAATGGTCGTCTTCCAAACCAACCCCGAGCGAGAACGGCGTCATGTGGATGATAACGGGCTTATCAACCTTCAACTTGGCGGCAAGGTCTTGGTTGATGCCGTCCATGGGGTTGAGGACCAAAGTTTGAACGGCGGCACCCATGGCAACCACTTCCTCGGGAGAGATGTCCCGAGCGGAGTTTTTGCCTGTATAATCCCGGACAATTTTTTGGATCGCGGGGATACGAGTGGAGCCACCCACGAGGAGAACGGTATCGATATCCTCCACTTTGAGTTTGGCATCCTTGACGGCTTTTTTCATGGGTTCGAGAGTCGCCTCCACCAAATCGGCGGTAAGGTCTTCAAACTCGGAACGGGTGATGGTTTGGCTGAGCGTCAAGGGGCCGCTATCGGTCATGGTGATCGCTTCCACCAGAACATTGGTTTCCTTGAGTTCGGAAAGTTCGATTTTGGCTTCTTCAGAAGCTTCACGAATCCGCTGCATGGCGATGGGATCTTTGGAGAGATCGATGCCGTGTTCATCGGTGAATTTTTTGACGAGGAAATCAGAAATGCGGCGGTCGAAGTCATCCCCCCCGAGGTTGGTATTTCCGGCGATGGCAAGAACTTGGAAAACACCGCTGATGATTTCGATGATGGAAACGTCGAACGTACCACCGCCCAAGTCGAACACCATGAGTTTTTGGTCCTCGCCTCGGTCTAGACCATAGGCAATCGCGGCGGCAGTGGGTTCGTCGATGATCCGGCGCACTTTGAGTCCGGCGATTTCACCGGCATCCTTGGTGGCTTGGCGCTGGGTATCGGTAAAGTAGGCGGGAACGGTGATAACGGCTTGGTCGATTTTTTCCCCGTAATAATCTTCGGCATCGGCTTTCATCTTTTCCAGAATCATCGCCGAAATTTCTTGGGGAGTGTATTCACGATTTTCTATACGGACACGGTGCTTGGTACCCATTTGACGTTTGATGGAGAAAACCGTGCGACCCACGTTCATGATGGCTCCGCGTTTGGCTTTTTTGCCCACAAGAACTTCCCCGGATTTGGAGAACCCCACGACGGATGGAGTGATGCGTTCGCCCAAACTGTTTGGGACGACGAACGGACCATTTTTTTCCATCACGGCCATGACGGAGTTGGTTGTTCCCAAGTCGATGCCGAGAATCTTAGCCATTCTAATTTTCCTTCAGTCGTTTTGGGTGTTTTTGAACACCGGAGTACGCAGGGAGGATCTCCCCTAATCAAGGGCACCCAAATAAAAGACGGATGCAAACTATGTTATTCGTGTTATTGTGGGTGCAGACAAATGGGCGGGTCAACGAGTAGTTGATGCGGATTATGCCTAAGGTTAGGCATAATACAACCCACCAACCGGATGAAAAAAAACTCTTGCAATTAGCGCATTTTGAGGTCGGTGAGGGCTTTGCGCGCCTGTTTGTGGTTTTTATCAAAAACAAGAACCTGCTCGTAAGCCTGCTTGGCGGAACGCTTATCGCCCTTCATGTCATAGGTGGCGGCAATTTCCATAAAGACTTCGGCACTTTTGGTGTAGCGCAGAAGCTTTTTCAGGTGGATGAGCGCGGGGGTAAACATCCCTTTGGTGCGGAATTGTTTGCCCAAGGCAAGATGCGCACGAACGATGTTTTCCTTGGCTTGATTGTTTTTGGGATCGAGCGTCAGGGCTTTGTTCCATGTATCGAACCCGGACTCAATTTCCCCGGAGTTCAAATACGCCCAACCGAGCATGTTGAGAACTTCCACGTTTTTCGGGTGTTTGTTGGAAAGTTCCAACAGCTCTTTCACCGCCTCACTGTAGCGTTTTTCTTCCATCAGGGAGTTGGCGATACGGTACTGAGCTTCAAAGTCATCCGGTTTAAGGCTCAGTACTTCCCGGTAATGTTCAATGTTTTGGGTGGGGACTTTACGAACAGATTCGCTGGATTTGCTCGAGCGGCGGGGATCGTGGTCGCGCTCACTCATGTAGCGATGTGTTTCAATAAGCATCGCCTTCAGGTATTCATTTTCCGGGTCTTGATTGAGGGCTTTTTTCCAACGTGAAGTTGCCTCGTTCCAATACTTTGTACCACGCTCATAGTCCTTGGAGCGATCGCTGGCCAAAGCTAGATTATGAATCAAATCCACATGGTCCGGATTCAATTCCAGAGCTTTCTCCCATATCTCGAGTGACTCTTCAAAAAGCGAGTGGAGTGCATAGGAAAGCCCCAGCGTAACGCAAGCAAACATCAGGTTGTTTCGTGCGCGCACGTTGGTGGGGTCGATGGATTGAATATCTTCCCAGCAGGAAATGGCATCTCCCCACATTTGGCGGCGGGTAAGGAGATAGGATTTTTGCATGAGGAGACGGGTAAGTTTTTCTTTTGCGGCGGAGTCTCCACCGGCGGCCTTGTATTGATTACGGGCATCCTGAACGTCGGAGTCAGAAGGGGATTTGTCCTCGGAAATTTTCTCTTCGTCGGAGAACAGATAGTGCCCGTCGATCACATTGAAGGTGAGGATGTCTTCCTTGGCGCGTTTTTTGGCATCTTTGAGTTTGTTATAGGCTTCCTGAATAACGAGGTACCGTTCTGTATGCACTTCGGGGTCGTACTTTTTGACGAGTTCGACAAAGGCGATTTTGATATCCTGTTCAGAGGCCCCTTTTTTGAGTCCCAAAACAGCATAGGCGTTTCGTTCAGCCATGAACTTTCCTCAATTTCTCAGACTTTAGGAAGCATAAGGGGAAGATTGACCGCCCGCCCCGAACGGCGATCATCCACTTCAGACACCGAGGAAAGAATGACGGGAAGCGTCAATCGTCGCAAGTGAAAAGCGATTTATGGTTGTTGTGTTAGGCGATTGCTTCCGTTCAGTTGTTTCGAGTAATCTGATCAGACTCCAAGCGAATTAAAGCGTATCCCTGCTCGCTTTCGGCAAGGACGTCTTTGACCTGAATAATCCACCAACGGTTGTTCCCCCGAACGATTTGGCGGGTACCTTCCTTGATGGTCATCGTTTGAGCCAAACCATTTCCGGTGATCGCCAACTCGATCTGGTCGTCATAAAGGTTTGTGCTATCCTGCCGGAGAAGTCGGGTAATTCGGAAAGTGGCCCCTTGAAACTCGAGCGGGGAGTTGAGGAGTAATTCCCTCTCAATCCAACGGGGAGGGACAGCAACAGTGGGTTCGGAGGCATTAGCTACAGCTTCACTTTCGGCGCGTTTGGCACTCGGAAATTTGGGTGTGCTGTAGGTGAAGCATTCCAATTCCAGTGTAGTTTCCGTGGCCTGGACCAGCATCCATTCCTGGGTTCCCCAACGGATGGATTGGTTTTGATTGAGAACAAATTCCTGAGTGGAATTGGCTTCGGGATTGGAAACCGTGAGCAAAAGGCGGTAGTTTTCGGGTTTCAGTAGTTCCCCCTGCACCGCCTCGCGGGATACCGCCGGAATGGAATCAAACGTTGCCGACCAATCGCCGTAAGTTTGGGATTCTCCGGCTTGGAAGGTCTTGGTTTCCTGGGAGGAAAGACCATCAAACGCACTGGTGGAATCCAGTAAGGAAAGTTGCACCCGACCGTCGCGCTCGCGAACCCCGGTGAAGACTTCCCCGGCGTGTAGGTAAAGATTCCCCCCAAATCGAGTATGGGAAAACTCCCGGACGGTGAGTGAATGATCCTCGCCTTTATACTGGAGACGGACTAAAGCCGCATCATCAAGGGTGTTGAGGGGATCGTTGGATTGAACAGCTTCAAGGTTCAGAATTCCGGAAGGGAAGAAGTCGAGTTCCCCTTCGCGGAACGTTTTGGGGGAGAAAATCATTCCATCCTGATTGGTTCCAGAACTGGTAGCCCAGATTTTAGGGAGATGGTGGAAGCGGATTTGGGCAGAATCTCCCTTCATTCCCGTTTGGCGATTGGTAGTAAGGGAATTCACATAAACCAAGGTCTCGTTGGCAATCACCCATTCGTTGGTTTTCAATGTGTGGGAATCACCGTTGATTTGTAGAATAATCTGAGTGGGGTACGTCTCCTGATCGATCGCGAAAAGTTCGACCAGGTTTCCTTGGAAAAGAGCGGATTCCCCCACTTCCAAAACTGACGTGGCCACGGGGAGATCGGGGAGGACAATACCCTTGAAATCCTTGGGGGCGGGTGTATGCTTGCAGGAAATAAGCGAGCCGGAAATTACCGTAAAGCACGCCAAAAATGTTGCGCTGCTGACGAATTTGCAAGTTCCACCGTTGAAATGAAATGAGTTAGACACGATCAATTACCCCCAATGAGCTTCCTCTCGTTGGGTTGGATTTCACCGGGAATGGATGAAAGCCCACGAAGACATCACGATGGAAGCAGTTTTGAACTAATGAGACTTCATGCGCGAACACAAGAGGAACATCTGAAACGGATCGACTCCTTTGAAGAGGCCGGTGACACCGAAGGAATCAACAAAGCGTTGCGCGATGCCTTCAATGACTACTACGACGACGAAGCCTTTCAGGCGTGGGTTTGCTTTCTGGCGTATAGTTCCGAAGTGGCTGAATATCTGGAGTTGATGGAAGAATTCCTCAAACAGTATCCCTTAAGCACTTATCCCGTGAAGGTGGATTTTGCCGAGCATCTCATTCTGGAGGGCGAGCTGGACATGGGTGCCTCAGAGGCACGCCACTATCTGGCTTTGATGTATGAATCCAATCTGCTCCCCACCATCGGCGAAGTGGAACTGATCGCCAACGCCGTGGGGCGGGGATTTATGCTGCTGACTTCCGTTTATACAGAAATGGCGGCTCGGAGCTATTCCATCCGGTTGATTCGGGAAGCGTTGTCATTCCCCATCGATTCAGAATCGAAAGAATCTCTCACCGAGGAACTGGAAAATCTGGAGAAGGAGCTTCGGGAGACCCCCGCGCTTCAAAAAGCTGATGCCAAGTGGGAAGGCTTTTTTCAGAATGGTTCCGGGGCGAAGGATTTGGCTTATGCCTGTAATGCCCGGGGTTTTGCGATTTTGCAGAAACGTGTGGAACTTCTTTCAGAATGGTTTCAGGAGAACCCGGGGAAAATGCTTCCCAAGGAAGAAATTTACCAAATCATCTACACCACGGATGAAGGGAAGTTTATTCTGGTGTAGGCGGTGGCATAAAGCTTCCGACCTCCACAGAGTCTTTCAATGTCTTTTCCATCCATGTCCATCCCTCATTCTGCGAACGAAGGAACTCCTGTGCAAACCGAGCAAGTGGTTGTTGCTTTGGGGAGCAACATAGAGCCACGCGAGGAACGCTTGTTGGAAGCGATTGTTTCACTGGATCAGCTTCCCAGAACTCGAGTTGTGCAATCGAGCAGGTGTTACCAAAGCAAACCCTGGGGTGATCTCAATCAGGAGGATTTTCTCAATGCGGCGGTATGGTTGGAAACTCACCTCACCGTAGATGAGTTGTTTGAACGCCTGCGGGATTTGGAGCAAGAGTTGGGAAAACAGGTTCGCCGCCACTGGGGACCTCGGGAAATTGATTTGGATCTCTTACTATTTGGGAATTTTCGCTGCCAATCACCGCACCTAACACTCCCCCACCCCGCTATCGAGATGCGCCCTTTTGTGCTGCTTCCCTTGGAGGATTTGGGATGTTTTCCGGCGTTTTGGGCCAAGCCGATCTGGAGCAGGGAAGCGGAATCCATTCGAGGGGAAACCCAGGCGATTGTTGCTTCCCAGCTTTGGAACGCCGCTTTTTCAACACGGACTGTGGAACTTGAGATTTCCTCAGAAGAGGAAACAGAAGCACTTGCAAGGAAGCTTTCCAAAGCGCTGACTCTTGGAATGGTGGTCGCCTTGGATGGAGAACTGGGAGCAGGAAAGACAACATTTACGCGAGGGCTGTGCAAAGCATTGGGGCTTCGTGATGCGGTATCGAGTCCCAGTTACACGTTGTGTCAGGAATACCGGGAAGGACCTCTGGCGGTGAATCACTGGGACTTCTACCGACTTCAAGGGGAGGATGATTTGGATTCAACGGGTTTTGAGGTTCCCCCCGATGCGCTCACGATTGTGGAGTGGGCAGGGATGTTCCCACAGGTTGTGGATGGTGAGCGCGATGTGTGCTTTACGTTTCTCAGAGGGAAAGCAGAGGAAACACGCTGCGTCACCATTACATGCCCTTCAGGACGCCAAGGATTGATAATGCGAGCGTTGATTGCCGAGTTTCTTGCAGAGAGAACCCGATGAATCGCTCGTTGATTTTGGGATTGGAAACGTGCACACCGGTGGGGGGCGTGTGTTTGCTGAATGATGAGGGAAATGTTTTGGGAAGCCGGGTAATTGATGATCCCAAAGCCCAGAGTGTTCAATTGGCGGCAGCGATAAGGGAACTTCTGCATACTGCCAAAGCTGGCTGGGAGGATGTGCGTGTAGTTGGTGTATCGCTGGGGCCGGGTTCCTTCACGGGCGTGCGGCTTGGGCTTTCTTTGGCGAAAGGGATTTGCGCCTCGGGCACTCCAAACCTAATCGGAGTGAATACCTTGGAGGCGATGGCATTTGGAGTTTCCGACTTCAAACCGGGAATTTACATACCTGTGCTTAATGCACGGTTGGGAGAGGTGTATGCCCAAGTTTTTGAGGTGGAAGCCTCGGGATCCTGCATCCCCCGAACCCAACCATTCTGCGGGAAACCCCAAGAATTATGCTCTTACTTGTTGGAAGATCATCAAATCACTATAGGCAAAATGTTTGGTCATGGTGTTGGAGACTACGAGAAAGTTTTCCGTGAAAAGCTTGTGAGTATTGAGTTGCTGAAAGAGGAATATCAGCATCCTTCCGCTGAGTGGGTGGGGCGTTTGACGAAACAAACAGCTGACAGCAAGAACTACCAACCACGGGATGCGCAGGAAGTGATGCCGCTGTATTTGAGAAACGCTTCGGTTTCCACTCCCAAGAAGACATCCTGAGAAATCATTTCGGGTTTGAAAATATAACATTCCAACGGAAAAGGAACGATTTTTCTTTGCCAATATGGGGGGAAGCGTCCTAACCTCTTCTTCACACGTTGATGGAGGACTGATCCCGTTGTTGCGCCACACTACTTTTCAGCGACTTTTGATGTCGGATGGTAACGGCCCGGATTTGGATCTGGATGAAGAAGGCTTGGATTACCTGAGCAAGCTCACCGAGGCGCTCAAAAAGCGTAACAAAATGCCCTATAAGCCACGGGTTCAGGGGAAGGATCGTGAGCCGGTGGGACCGCCTTCCAGCCCGGCAGTTCAGAAGTTTACTCCCACGGAAACTCCACAACCCACACCGATGGCCGCGCCGCGCCCCTCCGGTGATCAGATCAAACGCCCCGCGTTCAACCAGCCCGTTCTCTCACCTCTGGGTGCGGGGACGTTTCCCATGGGAACCATTCTGCGCTTGGAAGACCAAACCATCTGCATCTACAAGGATGTGCGACCCAACAAGGATTATGAAGTGGTGCTGATGTTGGGATTGGATGGCAGCGTGAAAGCCGAGGGAATTGCCTTGGCCACCTACGATTTGAAAAGCATCGGTCAGCTTCCCCCGGAATTCGTGATGGGGATTCAACGCCGCCAACGTTGGAACCGTGATGAAATCATTTATCATCTCAGCTCCTTTGATTACTGCGAACTCGTTCCGCATCCTCAAAGTGCTCCCGCCTCCCCAACACCACCTCCCCAGGCATCACAACAAACACCGAGGCCCTCACAAGAAGCGGTTCGCACCTCACAAGTAGTGCAAAAGCCCAGCTTTTCCGCCAAACAGGAAGAGCAAAAAATGTTGGTGCCGGGTCGTGAGATCAGTATCAGCTTCGGCCCCAATCA
>JANRMB010000189.1:0-7156 GCA_033761985.1 Candidatus Sumerlaeia bacterium
AGAAGATTCCTTCATCGAATCCACCTTCAGAATGAGGACAATCGAAATCTTTATTTGAGTCAAACCGCTTCAACTCCTTGAAAATCCAACGCCTATTGTAAAAAAGGGTGGATTTTCTACCCCACCTCACGCAGTACGTTCCACACTTTCTGAGACAGATGGCCCACCACGCCCGAACCTTTTCGTTAACCTGGAAACTCCCGACCCCATGAAGCACCTCAAACGAGTTCTCTGCGCCGTTCCTCCCACTGGAAAATACATTCGGGAAGACCGTTGCCAAACCCCAATCGATAAACTCAAGACGGTTGCTCTTCGTCCCCCGATTGATTTGCTCTACGCCGCAGCGGCCTTTGAAAAATCTGCCGCCACCGTCAAGGTCGTGGATTATCCTGGTGAAGAACTCAATTGGAGTCACTTCAAACGCGATCTTCAAGAATTCAAACCCGACGCCATTCTTCTCTCCATTACGACCCCTTCCCTTGAAGACGACCTGATCGCGGCAAAAATTGCCAAGGAGATGGACTCCTCAATCGTCACCATCGCCAAAGGGGCCCACTTCAACACCCTTGATGTTCAGACCATGGAGCGCCATGCCGACCTCGATATCAGCCTCCGTGGCGAATACGAGATGACGATCATGGAAATCGCCGAAGGTGTGGTCCCACTTGAAGATATCAAAGGGCTTACCTTCCGCTCGGAATCCGGGATCAAGCGCAACGAGGAGCGCACCCTTCCCAAAAACCTGGATGATATCCCTTATCCTGCGCGCCATTTGGCCAACAACTCCCTCTACATTCGCCCCGACACCGGAGAACTGCAAACCACCCTCGTCACCAACCGCGGATGCCCCTTCTCATGCACCTATTGCCTGGCTAATCAGGTGAGTGGTTTACAGAACCGCTACCGAAGCGTGGAAAACGTGATTGGCGAAATCAAGGAATGCGTTCATAAACACAACATCCGCAACTTCCTGTTCCGTAGTGATTTGTTCACCCAAAACAAGAAGTGGGTGATTGAGCTCTGCCAGGCGATTATCGAGGAAAAGCTGGATATCAAATGGGCTTCCAACTCCCGCGTGGATACAGTAAATCCCGAAGTTCTGGAATGGATGAAAAAAGCCGGATGCTGGATTATTGCCTTTGGAGTTGAAAAGGGCGATGATCAAGCCCTCATCCAAATCAACAAGAAGGCGACGGTGGAAAAAGCCCGCGAGGCGCTCGCCATGACGCGTGCTGCTGGCATCAAGCGCAGCATGTATCTCCTCTTCGGACTCCCCGAGGATGATGAAGCCGCACTGAAAAAAGACATCGAGTTCGCCAAGGAAGTAGATCCCGACTTCTTGGAGATCTTCTATCCTTATCCTTTCCCCGGTACTCCTCTTTACAAGGAAGCTGTGGAAAAAGGCCTGCTGGAAGATGGGTGCATCCCCAAGGAAGCATACGGACTCCCCGCCATGCCCACTCGGCATATCAGTATTGAACGGTTGGCCAAGCTACGGACCAATGGCCTGCGCGAATTCTATCTACGCCCCAAATTCATCTTCAAAAAGTTCAGCCAAGTTTCCTCGCCCACGGAATTCTACAACCTGAGCAAATACGGTTTCATTCAACTGAAGGATATCGTTCGCAACGCTATTAGCTAAAGTAGCATCAACCAAGAAGTCGTAACGTTGGGTGCTCTTCCACATGAGTGAGCACCTTCCCCAAAGCTTTTTGTTGGGCGGCTTTCATGAGAATTTTCTCCATCCGCAACAGGAAGTCTCCCAAGTCCAACCCTTCGTACACCCTTGGGTAGGGGAGCAGATAAACCCGTGCGTCCCGGTGAAGACGTTGGGCGGGTTCCAGTCTTCCGCGGAGCAGGTGTTCAAGAGAAATGGCCATCATGATCAGGCCTTTGTAGAAGTTCTTCTCCTGACCCACTTCCATGATCCAAAGATCTTCCAATTCCTCGTGGGCATCATAATAGGAACGGTTATTAAACAGTTCCAAAAACCGAAGATATTGGGTGGGATGGGGAATCGGCGAATCGATGGATGAGGGGGTTCTGAACATAATCAGGTTCCGTAAAAAAGAACAGTGCTCCACCATATAGGAGGAGCACCGTAAAGTAGGGCAAGCCTGTGATTGAGTATTTTGATTAAAGAGTGGGATTTTCTTTATCAGAACGAATGCTGATTTCGCGGAGCGCCTGAAGCAACAAAAGCTCGCGTTGTTCAGATTTCGACAACGAGTCGCTGGTGCGGAGGTATTCGACTTTGTCGGCAACGTTCATCAAAATTTCCCCGTAGGCATCCACATCGGAAAGAACCTCGGGTTGGTCCAAATTCGCATGGAAGATGGCGTAGATTTCTTCTTCCAGTTCCAGCGTTGTTTTGGCATCGGTCACTTTTTTCAACATCGGCTCAAGTTGTGGGCGGGCATCAACAAGCACATTTTTGAAGAGTTCGCTAAAGCCTTCATCCATGATGATCACATTCTTCTGAAGAACATCGCTCACGTATTTCTCCAGGTTTTTCCGTTGTTCGGGGACAAATTCCAACCCGGTATTAATAAGCTCGTTGATATTCCCTTCGGCTCCTTCAACCAGCGACGTCGCCAGTTCTTTGCGGAGAATGGGAAGTTGCTCATCGGCTTTGTCCACCGCTACATCCACCAAACCCTCGGCATCAATTTGAGCCGTAAGGCTGGAAAGGTAGCCCATGTAGCCGATCAGGAAAATGATCAGAACCGCAGCAATTCCCAGATTCAAATTCTGAGTGCGGTTAAGGCGGGCAATTTGTTGATCCAGAGCGGATTCTATCGCGTGAATTTGGTTGTTGCTCATTGTACTACTTCTCCTTCAGTATCGGAGTTCATCATATCGTAGAAGAAATCAAAGGCCTCGTTGAGTACCAGCGACTTGAGTTCTTCGTTGTTCAATTCCTTCAACGAAGCCGGAACTTCCAAAGAATTAAACTGCACGTCCAGTTTGTTTAATGCCTCAGTGTGCTTGGCAAAAATATCGGCGGAGAGCCGTGCGGAGGCACCTTGTACTGCATGAACAATCATGTCTGATTTCCGCATGTCGGGGTTGTTGGGGTCGGGAGTGGAATCCAAATCAGTCAATTCAGGATATTCCTCAAGGAGAAGATCAAACTGCCGTTGGGAGAAATCCTTCAGGAAAGCATCCACAGTTTTGGTGATTTCATCGTTCAGGTTGGCGTAAAGCAGATCATACTCCTTGGTGAGTTTATCCACAATTTCCGTTTCACGTTTGGAGATAATTGCCCCCGCTTTTTCCTGATACTTGGGAACAACTTCTTCCACTAAAGACTGAACTTCTGTTCCCAATTTTGGAGCAAGACGCTCGTGAGCTTTGGTTACAAGGGTTTCCCCAATTTTTTCCCGTTCTTGAACAAGCGAAAAAATGGGATTGATTACAATAAGTACCATGACGATTGCCACTATGACGATCGCCAGCGTTGCCAGCATACTGGTGGTTTTGTTGCGTTTTTGAAGTGCTTCCACTTCTTGGAGCTTTTTCTGGATTCGCTCCAAATCCTTGTCCATTTCGGCCATCTAAATCTCCTTGTCGTACAAAACTGCCGCCGCGAAAAACACGGCTGGATCATGCCATTTATTGAGGATGATGAATTGTTTTAGCCCGGCACAAATCTAGGCGGCAATAAAATAATGGCCGATGATTTCCCACTGTTCCCTGATTTTTATGAGGTTGCACCCAACCTATCACGCATGGCCTGCCGGGCACTCGGAATCAAACGGAGGTATTCCTCCAGCGATTCCCCATTTTTTTGGATGCTCAGCAGCTTGTAGACTTTCCCGATGGGATGAAGCGCCAACTCGGGAAACTCCAGTGAAAGAGCCTCCGTATCTCCAGTACCGGAGTACGTCCATTCTCCGCCATACAATCCGCGAATCACTTCCCCCACAAAGATTCCCAACCGTGCAAGAAGCTCCTCATCAAAAGAAAACAGGAAGTGTTGGGATTTGAGGAATGTATCCAATTCGCGGATCCCCACGAGTGAACGGACCAGCGGGCGCCCGAAGCGTTCCGGCCATTGGCGGAGCAATTCTTCACACAAGAGCGCCGCCCGCACATTGATTGCAGCGTTCCCAGAAAGCAGCCTTTCCAGAACTTGTTCCAATGATGCCGAAGAAAAACCAAACCGAATGCGGTCAGCTTTCGCCGCATCAATCCGCTGGGGAATCATCCCCAACACACGCTCCAAGGATAACCCGGCCCCAAGTTCCGATTTCTTTTCCACCAGATGCAAAGGCGAGAAAACGAAACCTTCCACAGCGCCTATGTTCACCAGCGAAAGTCCGAACAGACGATGCGTATGCCATTCCCCTCCAAACCGATTCCGCACCAACTCACCCAGAAACGCCGCGGCGTTGTTCAGGGAAACCGTGTTGTCTTCATCCGTATTCAACGAGGCAAGAAAGTGTTCCACCAAACCTACATCAGAGAACCCACCCGTTACGTTCAACCCTTGAGCGGTGATGTGATTCACAAATGAGTCCCGGGCGAAGAGGAGGGAAACGAGTTCTGAGGAAGGAATCATTCGGCCACCAGGAAAAGAGTAATGCTCGCCCACCTAATCGGACTTCCCCACTCGGAGCAGGGAATGAACCAAGGCTTGCATTCGTGCCCTTGATTTGTCACATTCCATTCCCCACGCCAACGAGTTTCCTTGTTCGGCGACTTTGAAGAGGATTTACGTCCCAATGATACTTTCCGAGTGCCTGCAAACCCTGCGCGAAATCCAAAGCTCCTGCGAGCAGAACAGGAGGTATCTTTGACGTTGAAGGCAAACTTCAACACATTCAAAGCCTTGAAGCAGAATCCCAGCACCCGGACTTCTGGAATGATCAGGAACGCGCCCAAAAAACACTCCTGAAAATCAACGAGATCAAGCAGATGGTTGAGCCTTGGCTCGCCCTGGAAAAGGAAGCCGCGGAAAACCTCGAAATCGCGGAACTCCTCAAAGCCGAAGGTCAGGAAGATTCTGACGACGCCAGATCTCTGATCGAACTCTCCAACGAGCTTCGAGAACGTCATGAGCGCCTCGAAATCCAGTCGCTCCTCACGGAAGAAACCGACCCCATGCCGTGTTTCCTTTCCATCAACTCCGGAGCCGGTGGCACGGAGGCCGACGATTGGGCGAGCATTCTGCTCCGGATGTACACCCGTTGGGCCGAGCGAAAAGACTACAAGATTGAGCTGGTGGACTTGCAGGAAGGCGGCGAGGCCGGTATTTCCAGCGCGCAAATCCGCATCGAAGGCTTCATGGCCTACGGTTATCTTAAGGCAGAATCCGGCGTGCATCGCCTTGTTCGCATCAGCCCCTACAACGCCCAAGGGAAACGCCAAACCAGTTTTGCCTCCGTCTATGTGACCCCGGAAATCGACGAATCCATCGAGATCGATATTGGAGTGAAGGACAAGGATTGGCGCATCGATAGCTTCCGTTCTTCCGGTAAAGGGGGCCAGAAGGTAAACAAAACCACCTCCGCCGTCCGCATCACCCACTTCCCTTCCGGCATTGTGGTAAGCTGCCAAAATGAACGCTCCTGGCACCAGAACCGGGATACGGCCTTTCAAGTCCTTCGTTCCCGGTTGTATGCCCAGGAGCTGGATAAGCGCCGGGCCGCGAGCGCCGAGACAGAAGCCCAGAAAAGCGACGTAAACTTCGGTTCCCAGATCCGGAGCTACATCCTTCAACCCTATCAGTTGGTGCGCGATGAACGCACCGAACTCAAAATCTCCGATACAGACAAAGTACTCGATGGCTGGGTGGATCCCTTCATCGAGGGCTACCTGAAGTCCAAACTCAAAAAGAATGAAGGCATCGGTGCCTAATCACCAACGATAAGCCCAATATGTTCCCAACAATTAGGATGAGAGGCGTTTTTCTGAGGTCAAGGCACGTGAGGCGAAGGCGACGATGGCGTAGCGGAGCTACGGGGAGGAGTCCTGAGACGAATAGCAACATAGCCCTTCTCAATTGAACAGGTGGGAAAACGGACTCTATGCTTCTGGAGAGCCAAGACAAACAACAGTAGGACGAGAAACGTTTTTCTGAGGTCAAGGCGCGTGAGGCGAAGGCGACGAAGGCGTAGCGGAGCTACGTTGAGGAGTCCTGAGACGAATAGCAACACCGAGATCGGGAAAACGGACTCGTCCTAACGATAACCCTTGCCTGAATTCCCCACCCGCGAAAGAAGAAAACATTCAAAGAACGCCCAACCCCTATTCGGAGAACCACCGTGGACGTACGCGTTGAGCAAAATGAGAATCTCTGGCAATTCCACCTCGAAGGTCGACTTGATTTGGCCGGTGCGGAAGCTGTGGAAAACGCCTTCAATCCCCTAAAAAGCCAGAAGCTCTTCGGCTGTACCCTGATTATTGATTTCTCCGGTGTTCATTACATCAGCTCCAGCGGCCTGCGGGTGATTGTGGCCTGTTTCAATCATCTGGAGGAACAGGAAGGCCGGATGATTCTTTGCGGAATGGACATCGCCGTTCGCGAAGTCTTCGACTTCGCCGGGCTTTCCGATGTCTTTACCATCACTGAGAGTTTGGCTGAAGCTTTGGATTTGGCGCGGACGTACTAAGGCGAGAGCCTGACTCAGGAGCCTGTTGCGTGGATATACCTCTCCGTCATCGTCCCGGTGTTCCCTCCTTCGTGGAGGTCTCTCTCCCTTCCGATCCCAAGTACCTCGCCGTGGTGTGCACCATGATCCGCGAGTTTGCACGGCTTCACGGGATGGCCGAAGAGCTCCTTCGAAAGATTGAGCTCGCTGTGGATGAAGTCTGCTCCAACGTGATTGTTCACGCCTACGAAGGTCGCCACGATGCGGTGTATCGCGTGCGCTGCACTTTTGATGAACCGCGACTCGTGATTGAGGTCTTCGACCGCGGGCATTCGTTTTCCTTGGAGCAATGCCCAAAACCGAAGTTGGAAGGTCCGCTCAAATCCCGGGGAACCGGTGGGCTCGGCATCCACTTTATTCGCAAAATCATGGATGAGGTGGAATACGAAGGGCATCTTGGGGGCGAAAACTGCTTCCGCATGATCAAAAAGGTCGCCTGAACCCCATGGCCAATCGCCCTCTCCGACTCGATTTGTTCGGTTATTACTATCTCGGCATCA
>JANRMB010000190.1:0-3839 GCA_033761985.1 Candidatus Sumerlaeia bacterium
GTCACGTAGGCGAACTTCATGGCGTTGTCCTGCACGGCGCGGTCCATGGCCAGGCGGAGGTCATCGTTGCGGAGGAATTCCGTGCCGCGGCTTGTTTTGATTTCCACAAAGTCTATTGCTTCCGGAGCAACACCACCGCCGCCCCCCATGTTGGGACCGAGCAAAACAAAGCTAGGAATGGCTACAGCCATCAGGGCATAGAGTCCCCATTTGAGGACTTTGGGATTTCGCATGGCCTGCATCATGGCGGCGGTACGTCCTTGAGAAAGCGCCCGCAACAACTGCGGCAACGCGGGAATATTCAACAGCAAATGCAGGAACGCCGGAGTGTGACACTCCGATCCGGCAAGGCCCTAGAAGAGGCCAAACACCCCGGCAGGCGGTCAATGAAAACCCACCAATTAGGGCGTTCACCTCTACGGAAGCCGAGCTAGGGAATGAGGATACTCGGTTGAGGAGGTTGGATTCCGGAATTCCGCTGGGAAACCCAGATGTTCCCCTGGCTGATGGTTCCATTGGTGGGATCATAAATAATGGCGATTGTATTGAAATTTCCCTCAAGGTTTTCAAAATCGCAGTCGGGCCCATAACCAATAATCTGCCATTCCCCCCAAAACTCACGGGCCGCCTCCCAATAGGCACCGGGGGCCACCTCTTCCACCCGGAACCGGGAATTGTAATAGGTCACCACTTCCTCGTGGAAGGTGTTCTCGGCCCGGCCCACGGCAAAAATATCGATGATCCACGCGTTGCTCAGGTACGCCACGGGAGTGGAAAGCCCCGTCCACACAATGCCGTCCACGGTGTTGCCATCGGGACTCGGGTCGCCGTAGGGGCTCCCCGTCAGGTATTCCCGGGGATAGGTTCCCAAATCAACTCGGTAGGATTCCAGTCCGAGAATCATGGTGCGCAGATCGGCTTTGGAACGGGTGATTTTGGAGCGTGTTTGGGCTTCGAGAAAGTTGGGGACTGCGATAGCCGCAAGAATAGCGATGATGGCCACCACGATGAGAAGTTCGATCAGCGTAAAGGCATTGGAGGTAAGTTGAGCAGAGCGCATCGACGCGAAGCCTTTGGAAAAAACGAATAAACCCCCACTGCTACGTCCGTAGAAAAATCATCAACGCCCCCGAGACGTCAAGAATTCTGGCGAGTTATGTTGGACAATCAGTCAATTTTTACCCTTCTGGTCTGGTTCGGGGTTAGTAAAGTTTTATTTCCGTGAGAAAGAGAGCCGCAATTCCGGTTGACGATTAGCACCCCCTCGAAAAAGGGACTTACCCGAGTTTACTTCATCCTTTTTTTCGGTGCACTATCCATGAGCATTCTCCTCATTTGTGTGCTGGCTTATCTCCTGATTTCTGTCGGAATCGGCGTTTATGCCAGCATGAAAGTAAAGAATTCAACGGACTTCCTTTTGGCTGGCCGTGGGTTGCCTATGTACATGACGATCGCCACGGTGTTTGCCACTTGGTTTGGTGCTGAGGCGATTCAGGGTGTTCCTGGGACTTTTGCTGCCGAAGGTGGCAACCTTCGCGAAATTGTTGCAGACCCTTTCGGGGCCGGCCTTTGTCTGGTATTTGTGGGGTTGTTTTTTGCGCTCCCCCTCTACCGGATGAAAATAGATACAATTGCTGACTTTTATCGCAGAAAATACAACCGCAAGATAGAAGTTTTGATGTCTATCTTTATCTCCATCAGCTATCTGGGTTGGGTATCTGCTCAGGTTTTCGCGCTTGGTACGGCTATCAATGTTGTGTCCGATGGGAATATTTCTGTGCTGGTCGGGATGATTATTGGTTTGGCGACGGTTATGGCCTACACCATGACGGGTGGGATGATTGCAGTAGCTGTGACGGATTTTGTGCAGATGGCCGTAATTATTGTTGGTGTCATCATCGGTGCATTTATCATCACTGGGATGGTGGACGGGGGTGCATCTGCGGTCATTAATCACGCCAGTGAACTGGAAAAATTCACGTTCCTTCCAGAGGCTACATTCGCTGCATGGCTGGCATTTTTTGGGAGTTTTATTACGCTGGCGTTCGGCAGTATCCCACAGCAGGACGTTTTCCAGCGAGTTATGTCTTCCAAAGATGAAAAAACAGCCGTTTGGGGGACAGTGATTGGTGGCAGCTTCTACATCCTTTTCTGCTTTATTCCCATGTTCATCGCCGTGGCTGCCACCATGATCGATCCCTCTTTGATGTCCACCGAAGCTACCGATGCAATTCTTCCACGGGTATTCAAGGAACAAATGCCTATTTGGGTTCAGATCATTTTCTTTGGCGCTCTGCTTTCGGCCATCATGTCCACGGCATCCGGTACACTTCTGGCCCCGTCTGCAGTGATTGCTGACAACATCCTGAAGGACTTTCTGAAGCTCAATGATCGTCAATTACTTTTGGCGTTGCGGATTACCGTGATGGTGTTCGGCATTATTGTGTTCTTCTATGCTTACTACAATAAAGCGCGTGGTTTGACTGTTTTCAACATGGTTGAAAATGCGTATTTGATTACGCTAACGGGAGCATTTATTCCTCTTGCATTTGGGGTTTACTGGAAGAAAGCCAACACTTGGGGGGCCTACACATCGATCGTTATGGGAGTTGGTTCTTGGGCTACCATGGAGGGATTGAGTTTGTCTGGATTCTTTGGTGAAGAAGGCCCACTTTTTCCTCCACAAGTAGTGGGATTGCTTTTGGCAATCGTTGGTATGGTTGTTGGCAGTTTGGTATTCGGTAAAACGGATGAAGAATTGAGAAGAGAAGCCGAACCAGCCACCGCCACCGCCTAACTCCTACTTCTCAAAATTAAGCCTCCACGATCCCCGGTTGATCTCCTGATCAACTGGGGATTCGTTTATCAACGAAAAGTTTTCTCTTCCCTGCTTTTCCCTCTTGATGAAAATTTCCCACAGCGGCATAAGATTAAATCTAATCTGTTGCTAAACGAATTTCTCACTTGGGCAAATACCCATGAGCCTGCGCCACTCTGCCATCGCTCGCGAACCCTCCCCCGTCATGATTCTGACGGCGGGGCTTTTGATTTCTCTTCTAATGCTCGCCGCGATTATCTCGCTCGTCTGGAAAACAGACCACGACGTTCGGGAGGTACTCGTCTCGGATTTGAAAGTCCTCGATACCCTGCAGCGGATAGAGGATACCCCCTCCATTTCCCAACTCGTTCGAGCCATTGTTACGTCCAACGATTACGATCAGCGCCGCCAATATGATGATGAGGTGAAGAATCTCGATGAGTTGATCTCCTCCATCATTACTCTTTCCAGCGATCCCGAAATCAGGAGAATAGCAGCCGAATGGCTTCAAGCACACCGGGCAATCATGGCGGTGGAGGTTCAGGCGATGAAGCTTGGGGAGGAAGGGAAGTCTGCAGAAGGTTTGGAGCTTCTCCTCTCCGATCGCTACTACGAGCCTATTGATCAGTACGACCGGTTCGAGGTTTTGATGATGGACAAGGCTCGGGCCCGGCACCAAAAATCCCAAGCCATTATTGAGCAACGCACCTTTATCGTCTTTCTTCTCGTTCTGGTCATCTTTCTTCTCTTCACGGCTATATGGGTGGTTGCCGTACTCTCACTTCGGCGTTACCTACGGGACCGTCAGCAGTTACTCGATAAGATGAGCATCATGCTGGAACATGATGCCTTGACCAACCTCTTCAACCGCCGGGGATTTATGAACGCGGCCCGCGTTATTTGGGCAAACGATTCCGCCGAGCAATCCCACGCTGCAATCCTCTATGTGGATTTGGATAATCTGAAGATTGTAAACGATACCTATGGCCACGAAACCGGCGATAAAATGCTGGTGGCGACG
>JANRMB010000191.1:0-15073 GCA_033761985.1 Candidatus Sumerlaeia bacterium
AGATTGGCGGGATCCGCCGGGAGGGGAAAGAAATCGTCTCTCCCGCCGGGACTGAGGTGGTGCAACCCGGCGATGAACTTCTTCTGCTGGGAACGCATAACAAGATCAGGGATTTTGTGGATGCGATGTGAGTGGGGGGGAAGGATATTGAGAATTCGAAGATTTCTATCTAACCTAATCTTCAGAAGGAGCAAGAAAATAGACAGGAATTAATGGAAGGTATTGCTTACCACGCTCGGTGATTTTATCGTAGTGTTGGATCCAGAGTTCTAGTAACCTCACACCATCAATACGATCCAAATGTTTTGAAGCCTGGCTTATTTCACGATCCGCATCACGAGTAAAACCGCTCGAGGATACAAGTAATCCGATGTCTGTATCTTTATGTAGAATGCCCGCTAACTGGCGGACTTCCTTAACATCCATTTTTGTTTCTTTATGTTTAACTTGAACCTTAATGTGTGGAGTTTGGGTTCCTAAAGGATCTCTGAATGCAAGTATATCAACCCCACCGTCAGCCCCTGGTGGGGCTACATGCCGTACATAATAACCCATAGCTTTGAGCAATTCGGCTACCATCTCTTGAAAATCGTAAGCATCAAGCTCATCCAACCGACCATCAATCGCCGCACGAGCATCCTCTCTTGCTTCATCAAGGATTGCCTTAATCGTGTGCTTTTGCTCAATCTCGGCAGTATCAATCTCCTTTTCAGGTAAAACATTAATAGTTGTGGGTTTTACTTTGCGTTCACGATATATCCTTTGTGCTTCCCTAATCAACTCACCTTTTGGGAATTTTAATGCTTTGATACCTTCTTCAGTAATCTCCCAAGTTCCCCCAGTACGAAGAAATCCAGCCTTTGCGCAAGTGGATGCCCAAAATCTAACGTGCGTGTCCCACCTAGGGCTATGAAGTCCGCGGCTTTTGAACCAATCTGTGGACTCCGCTTCATACGGGGTGATGTTCGCTTTTTGTCCTACCGTAGCGAGTACCTCTTTTGGACGCCCTTCTCCACCACGAACCCTCAGTTCTTCAAAGACTAGCCGCATTAGCTCGTCGACTCGATCTAGCCCAATTTTGTCTGCACCATTGATACTTGCCTTTTTTGCCATGATTCAGAATCCTGATATACTCTCTTTTGATAATCGTTTTTATAATACGTAAATCCTGGCCTGCGCAATTGAACTATTCTAATTAGTCTCATTTTTCCCCTTCTTTCACAGATTCCGCATTCCGGAACGGCCCTTGCCTTTGTCCCAGCATTCAAGGAGAAAACCATGACAAAAATTGCATTCGCTTCACTTTCCGCCCTCGTGGCCATTACGCTCACGGGGTGTGTATTCGCTCCCGTGGCACCCCCGCGCGGGATTCTCTACAACGATCAAACGTCCGTGCTCTTTCAAGGCGGTCGGCCCGGCGAAAAAGAAGGTCGTGCTTCTTCTCACAGCATTTTGTTCCTTGTGGGATGGGGAAATTCCGGCCTCAACAAAGCGATGAAAAACGGTGAAATCAACGAATTGGCCCACACCGATTATCGCATTCAAAATTACCTGCTGATTTACCAAAAGTACACGACCATAGCCCGTGGGAAGTAATCCCATGAGGCGACTCGTTCTACTTTCCTCGGTGCTCTTCGGCATAACTCCGTTTGTGACCGGCTGCATTTTTGTGAATAGTCGGGCCGGTGTGGGAATGCCCCCCGCCGTGATTTACAAAAACACCACCACGCCGGCGTATTACAATCCTGCGTATTCCCGACCCGCAGAAAACAAGATCCCATTTGCGGAGCTTTCCACCACTAAAGTGCGCACGTATCGCGTGGGGCTGAACATCCCCGGGTTGCTTCCGCCGGGAGCTTCCAGCGCTCTTACCGTGGGCTGGGGAGACATGTCCCTCAAAAAGGCGTTGGAGGAAGCTCAGTTCCCGGATGTGGCTTATGTGGATGCCCGGGAAACGGAGATTCTCGGGATCTTCAACCGGCTGGATTTGATTCTCTATCACCGCGGTGATGGGGCCGAACCGCTGCGCATGATCGGCGGTCCACCGGGTTCTCAGCCTGCCTCACAGCCTACAACGGGTTCCCAACCTGCAGGGCCGCCGTTGTTTCCATCTCAGCGCCCCTAAGCGATGGGGAAAAGGTGAATTCCCAAAGAGTTTGCCCCTTGCGGCATCCCCTGAAATCAGCCTTTAATCTCCCCATCTTTCTCGCCAAGGGTTTATGCATTCATGGGCAAAGTCGTTCTCCACACTCCCCCACCGTTGAACGTGGATGATTTGTATCATCTGATTCATCTGGAGGATGCCTGGGTGGGGGATTGGCGGGAGTTCACTTCCGTCGATCAGGAACGCCTGTTGGACTCATTACTCGAAGCCCCGGCGTTTTCTGTTGAGAAAACCACCGAGCATTTTGGCATTCCAGTGCTGACCTTCGGCAACCCCAAAGGCCGCCGGGTGTTGATTTGGGTTCGCCAGCATGGCGACGAACCCGAGTGTACCGCCGCGCTGAACTCCGTGCTTTGGATTTTGTTCAACCGACTGGAAAACGCCGTGGTGGCGAGCCTGTTGCACCACTTGTATTTTTGCGTGGTACCGTTGGTGAACAAAGGAGCGTTGGATGCCTTTACCCGACAAACACCGCTCGGTTTTGACGCCAATCGCGATGCCCGAGCCAAGGCCATTCCCGAAGGACAATTGCTGACGAAGTTGCGCGCTGAATTCAAACCAGAGTTCGCCTTCAGCATGCACGATATGAATCCCCGCAAAGACCGGGAATCAGGGCGTGCGGATTTGGTAAGTCTGGCGTTTCAAGCTGCCCCCTACAACGAATTCAACAGTGATAACCTGACTCGGCTGAAGTCCAAAACCATCATCGGGTTTATCGTGGATCACATTAGCCCCTATGCACCCTCCTTGGCGCGATATAACTCCGCGTATCTTCCCCGTGGCTTTGGGGACGCCAGCATGAACGATGGTGTCTCCTGCATTCTGATTGAAAGCGGAAGCCTGAAGGACGACGACGGTGGCGATGAGGAAGTGGCACGTCTCCACGCTTTGGCGCTGTTGCTGGCGCTTTATGGCATTGCTCATGATCACGATCAGGCGCTGGAGGGTTCCTCTTATGAAGCGCTCCCATTGGAAGCAGGAGTCTTTGATTTTGATGTGCTGCTGCGCCACGCAGAAATTGCCGATGGGGACACTCTTCTCAAGGGGGACGTAGGAATTCAAACACACCTATTGGAAGACCACGTTTCGCACGATCGGCAGTTCCGCAGCGAGATTGTGATTCACGGGGATTTGGGGAAAGAGCAGGGCATTTACGAACCAGAATTGCACGATTGCGTGTTGCGCCCCGGTTTGGTGAATATCCTGACGGAGAACCCCTTCCCGAATGCCTTGCCGAGTGAGGATGATGCCGCTCGACTACTAAGACTGGGGATTACAACTCTAGCGCTTCCCGTGTCCCCCAATTCCGGAGTGGAACGCAGCAAACTGTATCCTGCACCCACATTGAATATTGTGCCGTTCGAGCAGGTACAATCGTTCGAGGAAATCATCGCTCGACACGGTGGGACTGAGTACAAGGGGTTTGCGGTTCAGGGCGTATGGCCGGGACAACTGCGCTCGCTTTGGAGCACAGAATGGAAGGATGCATCCACCGAGGATTTTACGGGGACACTGTTCTTTACCGTGGGGCGATCCCCTCGTGAAAGATCTGCATGGCTGCAGGAATCCTCTGCCCCTGCAAAAGTACGTTTCACTCTACAAGATGTGGAGCATTTTGTGAACAGCTTCGCCCTCAAGCAAGGCTCATGCGTCTACTCCCCCGGATTTAAAGATTCTTCCGTAACTCCCTCCGTCCCTGTGGGCATAAACACCGCAGAGTTTCTCAGCTCCATCAAGCCCGAGCATCTTCCCGGTTTACACCGTAATTCTTCCCGGTTCCTTCAACATTTTCACATTAACAAATTGGGAACACTGCGCTTCAAATCTCAGGCGGATATCATCGCCTATCCGCGCATCAACGAGGAGTTGAGGGTATTCCCCACCACCGTGCTCCTCAACGGTACGCTGGTGATTCATGAATTTACACGAACTCCCGCCCGAAGCCGCGGACGGTATTTTTTTGCAGATCACGAGTAACAGAGCATGAGCAATTTTCTCGCGTTTGATGTGGGCAACACCAACATGACGATTGGCCTGTTTGAAGGCGATCGCATCACCCGAGTGTGGCGACTTTCCACCAAGTTGCAAATCACTGATGATGAACTCTTGATTCAACTTTCCTCGCTGCTGCAACTTAATGGATTGGGTGAGGCGACTTGGGTGGGCGCGGCGATTTGCAGTGTGTGTCCCCCTTTGGATCAGCGAATCAAGCGCGTATTGCGTCAATTACTGCAGGTGGAACCCATACTGCTAAAGCCCGATGGCAAACTCCCCTTCCACAACGCCTATGATTCTCCGAAGGATGTGGGGATGGACCGGCTTGCGAACGTTGCTGCGGGATTACTCGTATACCCGGCACCGATGATCATCATCGATTTCGGTACCGCCACCACGCTGGACGTGTTGAACGCCGAGCATCAGTACCTGGGGGGAGTGATTCTCGCCGGGATTGAAACCACCGCTGAGGCACTGTATCAAAAGACAAGCAAACTACCGCAGATTGCAATCGAACAACCCGCCACCGCACTCGGCCGAAACACCGTACACGCGATTCAATCCGGATTGATTTTGGGCGCCATTGAATCCATCAATGGAATGATCCGTCGCCTCGAATCTGAATTGGGGACGGAGACGACCATTCTGGTAACCGGGGGATTGGGTCGCGTTCTGAGCAATCAAATTGATCGTTGTGCGTTGATGGATGATCAACTCACGCTCAAGGGGATTCGGGAGCTTTGGAGTTTCCAGAGGCCTTGAGGCTGCGCTCCAAGATGCGTTCCAGTCGAGTGGTTTGCGTGTTCCAAGTGCGCTTGGCTGCAAGCCCACGGCGCAACGCCGGATAGATCGGGTCGTTTTCGTTCAGCGCCTGATGGATGTGGTTGAGAAACTCTTCCTGTGTCCCCGCAAGGCGAATCACATTCTTTCGGGATTCCCCCGCCAAGCGCTCCAACTCAGGAGTTCGAATGGAAACAATCGGCTTCCCACTCGCCATGTATTCTCCCATCTTGTCGGGGAACATTCCCTCGGTGAACGGCGTCTGTTCGTGCGCATAGAGCAACACATCAGCCTCAGCATAAAGCCACGGATAATCATCGTGGGCGATTCGTTTTCCGCCCCAGGTATTGGAGCTTTCCTTGAGGATCTTCACCATCTCCGGCGAGGCAGTTGCATCGAGATTTCCGAGAAAGACGAGTGTCCCCGTAGGATACGCTTTCTGTACCGCTGAAAACCAATCGGAGTTCAGGCGATGATCCACCACGCCACCATACACGAGTAGGGGACGAGGGAGTTTGCGTAGTTCCTCCACCAACGTGCGGGTGCTCTCCGGCATTACCGGAGGCTCCTCTGAGGAGACCTGAAGAAACTCATCCTTCACGGCGTTCTCCAGTACATGCGTGCTGGAATTCAGTGATCGCCGTTTTGCAGCCTGGGCGTGTGAGGAGCACAGCACAAGAGCCGACTGGGTGATGAGTTCTGTTTCCCAAGAGCGCAAAAGATTCTGCTGAAACGGCTTCAGAAAAGGAGACATCGCCAACTCATCGTAGTTATGATGCACCACCAGCGGTTTCTGTGTCCCCGTTGGGATCAACCTGCTCTGCCAAGGAGCGCCGAGCCATAGGATTTGTGGCGTAAACGTTTCGCTTTTGCAAAACGCATGGGCTGCGGATTTCATCCGGTTGCTGGTAAACCAACGCAACCACTCGCCGGAAGATTCAAATGGTATTCCTCGAACACCAAAAGGAGGGACACAGGGAAGTGTGGCCACGGTGAAGGGTCGATCCTCTGCCCGCCAGATGCTTGTCTTCCACGTCCACCTTTGTGGAGGCTCAACATACAACACCGGCCAACCACGCTCAGCAAGCGACCACAAGTAATACCGTGTGGAGCCGGGTATGGAAGGCCATCGCCACGTACCCGGAGCATAGGCAAGAATCGATGCCGGGCTCATTCTGTTCCACCACTCTGGAGCGAAAACCAATGCTCCTCCGTCCCTAAATGATCCGCCTCCAGAATTCGATACTCCGGTGGAATGACCATCAAATTCAAGCGTGCTTCCAATCCCTGTTGCATATGCACCACATCCGCATCTTCCAATACTTCCTGAAAACGATCCCGCACCACTTTGGGAGCTTTACGACCGGGATAATTCGATCGACTGAGAATCACCACAAACCGTTCCGCCTGAAAGCTCCGCACCATAGGAACGAGACTCCAGTGCTCCAACACCAATCCTGTGCAACGGAAAAACCCAGCTTCGCGCAGTAACTCCCCGGCACGAGGGCGAGTGAAGAACTCCCCACCATTCCACGCCATATTGCCATTCCACGGCTGATGACCCCCCAGAGGATACCAGGTTCTCGGTTGAAGCGAATACCAACGGGGACGCAGATAATCTCCCAACGGTGAAGTGGAGATGTTTCGATTCCAAAGGGGGACGGGCTGCTCGACAACAGCAATTTCAGCCCCCTGATTCCAAGCGCAACGGGCCAACCTGCGCACGGGAGTATCCCCCGGCATGGGAAGAAACCCCCAGCGGTTCCTTTTCACAGAAGAACGTCCAGGCATGTCATGGCAAAAAGCAATAGGCTGATGATGCCGTTGCTGGTAAAGAACGCTTGATTGATGCGACTAAGATCATCGGGACGAAGGAGCGAATGCTGATACAACATCAGTGTCCCCGTTCCCAGTAACCCCAAAAGAAAAAAGCCCCCCAGTTGGGGAGTGAACATCCAGAACAATAGAAAAAGGAGAAATGCCTCCAGATGACTCAACCGCGCCAATGCAAATGCTCGGCGGATCCCCACTCGTTTGGGGATGGAATGAACCCGAGGATCCCGTTTGTCCGATTCATAATCCTGACACGCATACAACAGATCAAAACCCATGACCCAAAACAAAACCCCCAACCCCAAGATGCAGGGGAGCAACGCCAGTTCCCCCGTCACAGCGATCCACGCACCGATGGGAGCAATTCCCAGCGCCAGCCCCAGAACCCCATGCACCAGACTAGTTACACGCTTCATCAGGCTGTATCCTAGCAAAACCATCAACGTGGGGACGGAGAGCAGTAATGCCAGAGAGTTGAGCATTCCTGCCGCCATCACAAAAAGCACCACGCTCACCACCACAGATAGCCACGCCGTCGTCATGCTCAACTCCCCCGTCACCAAAGCGCGGTTCTTGGTTCGGGGATTTTTCGCATCGATGGGGACATCCACAATTCTGTTGAACGCCATGGCTGCCGTGCGTGCCGAAACAACCGCCACCAAAATCCAAAACACCACCGGGAAGGATGGCACTCCCCCTGCGGCCACCAGCATGGAAATCAGCGCAAATGGCAACGCAAATACCGAGTGCCCAAACTTAATCATTTCCAGAAAAACAAAGAGTTTTTTCAACACACGCCACGCTCGCTAAATTCAGTTGAATTCACGCACTTCCAACCGTTTCATCGGCGGGAAAAGAATCCCCAAGAGGACACACCATCAGCCATGTACCTGTTTGCCGAAGATGCCCGGCCCCGGGTGGAGGAACTACGCGAACAACTCCGGCGCTTAAATCATGCCTACTACGTTGAGGCCAAGCCCCAAATCTCTGACCGCGCCTACGATGCCCTTCTGGAGGAGTTGCAGGAACTGGAGGATCGCTTCCCGGAACTCCGCAGCGCCGATAGCCCCACCCGCACCGTCGGCTCTGATTTGCAGGAGGGCTTCGCCACTGTAGACCACGCCGTGCCCATGCTCTCCATCAGCAATACCTACAATGAGGCGGAGTTGCTGGAGTGGGACGCCCGATCCCGGAAGCTCCTCGGCATCGGCTCAGAGACCATCGACTATGTGGTGGAACTCAAGATTGATGGCGTTGCTGTGACGCTCCGTTACGAAGCCGGCGCCGATGGATGGGCTCCTTTGGTGCTCGGCGCCACCCGGGGGAATGGCCGCACCGGGGATGTCATCACCCAGAACCTCCTCACCATCAAGGATATCCCCAACCGCATTCCCTCGCATGGAAAGTGGAGTGTTTTGGAAGTGCGCGGCGAAGCCTATTTCACCCGCAGTACCTTCGAACAACTCAACGCGGAACGGCGCCGCAAAGGCGAGGAACCGTTTGCGAATCCCCGGAACTCCGCTGCGGGAACGCTCAAAATGCTCGATACCGCCGTGGTGCGCTCCCGCCCATTGCGGATGTTCTCCTACGCTCAGGGTCAGATTGTGGGGAGCGTTCCCGCAACCCACTTTGAGTTTCTTCAATTCCTGGAGGACACCGGCTTCACCGTAAACCCGCATCGGACCTTGGCGCGGGGAATCGATGGAGTTATGGCAGCCGTTCATGAATGGGAGACCCGCCGGAAAACCCTCGACTACGAGACCGATGGCCTGGTGGTGAAAATCAATCGCCGTGATTGGCATGAACGACTCGGCACCACTTCGAAGTCACCTCGCTGGGTGGTGGCCTATAAATTCAGCGCCGAACAGGCCCAAACCACCTTGCACTCCGTTACCTGGCAAGTGGGGCGCACGGGAGCTGTGACTCCCGTAGCCGAGCTGGAACCCGTTCTGTTGGCGGGGACAACGGTGAAACGTGCCACGCTCCACAATGTGGAGGAAATTGAACGTCTCGGTCTTCGCTTGGGCGACCGTGTGATGATTGAAAAGGGTGGCGAAATCATCCCGAAGGTTTTATATTCGATTGAAAGTTTACGCACCGGAGCCGAGGTCCCTGTCCCCATTCCCACCACATGTCCCTCCTGTGCTGCGCCCCTTCACCAACTGGAGGAGGAAGTGGCCTTGCGCTGCCTCAACATTCTCTGCCCGGCTCAACTCCGTGAGCGCATCACCCATTACGCGGGCCGTAACGCCATGGACATTGAGGGGTTGGGAGAAAAAGTGGTGGATCTATTGGTGGAAGCCAAGCTCATTCAAGACGTCGCTGATTTGTACTCCCTCACCGAGGGACAGATCGCCGGGTTGGAACGCATGGGAAGCAAGTCCGCCCGGAATTTGGTTGATGCGATTCAGCAAAGCCGCACCCGACCACTCCCCCGTTTTCTGTTTGCCATCGGTATTCGTTTTGTGGGGGAAGGTTCCGCGAAGGATTTGTCCCGAGCCTTTCAAACTTGGGAACGCTTTTGGAACGCCACGGAAGCTGAACTTCTGGCCGTTGAAGGCATCGGCGAAAAGATTGTGGAGGCGATCTTGGAATTCCGCCGCAATCCCTTAAATCAAGGCTTGGTGGAGCGTTTGTTTGAACGGGGTCTGGCTCCAGAACCGGTTGCTGCCCCCGTTGTGGTGGAACGCTCGGCGGATGACCCCATCGCCGGGAAAAAGTTCGTGCTCACGGGCGAGCTTTCCCAAATGACTCGCACCGAAGCCAAAGAACGACTCGAAGCTCGAGGTGCGATCATAGCCGGAAGCGTCTCCAAAAACACCGATGTGGTGATTGCCGGAGAAAGCGCCGGAAGCAAACTCGACAAAGCACGAGAGTTGGGTGTCACCGTTTGGGATGAGGCGACATTTCTGTCTCACCTCGCCGAGTAAGGGTGCCTTTTCAGCCCTCCATCAGTTTGAGAAACTGTGGAGGGACACTCTCCACCAACCACACGCCATTTTCAGAGCGATAAAACAGCGCGCCTGTTGTGGCCATCGCTTGGGTATCAACCACAAACACGATCGGCTTTCCATGCCTTGAACCGACCTTCACAGCAGTTTCCCAATCGGAGGATAAATGCACGTGTTGGCGCTTCATTTTCTTGAGTCCCTCGGACTCGATGATTCCACGGTTCTTCATTGCTGTTCCGTGATACAAAATCGCCGGGGGGACGGAGGGAGCCAAATCCAACTCCACTTCAACAGAGTGTCCCTGATTGGCTCGAATCCGTGTGCGATCCTGGTTGTAACCAAACCGCTGCTTATCATTGGTTGCCACCAAGTGTTCCAATTGTTCACGCGAAAGCCGGTAACCTTTTTTGGCCAGTTGCATGAGTAATTCCTCCACCGGGACCCATCCGTTGGGATCGAGCGTGAGCCCGAGTTTTTTGGGGTCGTGCCGCAGCACCAGACTGAGGAGTTTACTAACCCTCTTCTCATCCATTACTTTTTTTCCTTATGTTGAGTAGATGTAAAATAGCGTATATGTGTGGTTGTCCTTTCCGGGGTTTGCACAAAATCCTTGTTTTCTTGAGCCGTCTCCTTCATTTATCCATCTAAATTGGAGGTTTCCAAAATGCGTTTCTATTCTTTCCAAATCGTTATTGAAAAAGAGCAGGAAGACGATGGCTACTTTGCCTACAGTCCGAACCTTCCCGGATGTTTTGGCAAGGGTGAAACAATTGAAAAGGCAAAATGGAGCATCCGCGAAGCGATGCAGCTACATCTTGCAAGTCTTCTTGAGAATGGTGACCCGATTCCCCAATTTCCAAGCGTGGTACATGTTGAGGAATTATCCATCGGGCTTCCCGCATGAGCCCAAGAATGCCCCAAATTTCATCACGTGAGTTGGTAGGATTCCTAAAGTCACAAGGATTCATTGAGGAACGCCAAACGGGAAGTCATTTGACGATGCGTAACTCTGCAAAAAAGATTTCTGTAACCATTCCTCTCCACGGCGGAATAGATCTCGGAAGAGGACTTACTGCTAGAATTCTTCGTGATGCGGGATTCTCAGTTGAAGAGTACTTACGGTTAAGATAATTTGCCTCGAAAATAAATGAAACAATAACCCCGGGGAATTTCTTCACCGGGGGTCGTTGATTTCTTGCGTTTTTGTGGTTCGACGATCAAAGGCGGATAAGGCGCGCTTCCACGATGTTCGGCAGGGCTTTGATACCTGCAACGTCCTCTTCTTTGAGGGCGCCTTCCACGTTGATCACCGTCATGGCTTTGTGGTCGTCCTTGTGGCGACCCCACGTCATTTCGCTGATGTTGATGCCGCGCTGACCCATAAACGTCCCCACGCTGCCGATGATGCCGGGAACATCGTTGTTTTCCAGCACCACCAAGTTCCCCTCGGGGAGTGCCACAAACGTTTTGCCGTTCACCATCACAATGCGGCCGTGGTCTGGATCGAACACGGTTCCGGCAACGGAGTTTTCGGTGCCGTCCTCATACCGCACGGCGATGGACATCAGGTTGCTGAAACGGAATTGGCTGCTGTGGCTGGTTTCCACAATATCAATCCCACGTTCTTGAAGAATGTGCTGGGCGTTGACGTAGTTCACGGGGTTATCCGTGGAGACTTCCACAAAGCCTTTGCAGATGGCGGTGGTAAGAGCGGAAAGGGGATAATCCCGTACGCTGCCGCTGAAACTGGTGGTGATTTTCACCGCGCGCTTGTCGCTGAACTGGGAGATGAAGCTTCCGAGTTTCTCGCAGAGCAGAAGGTACGGTTTGAGGGTTTCCAGAATGCGGGGCTCGATGCTGGGGGCGTTGAGCGCGTTCGTGATTTTGTTGTTTTTGAGAACATCCACAATTTGTTCGGCCACTTGAATAGCCACGTTTTCCTGGGCTTCCACGGTGGAGGCGGCGATGTGCGGAGTGATGACGATGTTATCGGTGGAACGCAGAATGTGGTTTTCGGGGATGGGCTCGGACTCAAACACGTCGAGCGCTGCACCGGCGATGGTCTTCGCCTTCAGTGCTTCGGCAAGTGCTTGTTCGTCAATAATTCCACCGCGTGCACAGTTCACAAGGATCGCGGTTTTCTTCATGGTCTTCAGGCGCTCAGCGTTGATCAAGCCTTTGGTCTCGGCGGAAAGCGGTGTGTGGATGGTAATGAAGTCGGAGTTGCGGCAGATTTCGTCCACCGTTGCAGGGGACACACCCGCATGATTCATGGAATCGGGAGTTACAAAGGGGTCGTAGGCAAGAATGGTCATTTGGAAGCCCTTCATGCGGGCGGCCACTTCCTGACCGATGCGACCAAATCCCAAAATGCCGAGGGTTTTGCCTCGGAGTTCCACGCCCATGAAGCTCTTTTTATCCCACTTGCCTTGGCGCATGCTGGCATCGGCGGCGGGTATTTTGCGGGCGGCGCTCATCAGCATGGCGATGGAATGTTCTGCGGTGCTGATGGTGTTTCCACCGGGGGTGTTCATCACCACGATCCCGCGCTTGCTAGCGGCGGCAACGTCCACGTTATCGATCCCCACACCGGCACGGCCGATGACGCGGAGCTTGGTGGCACGCTCGATGATGTCGGCTGTGGCGCGGCTGCGGCTGCGCACCACCCAGGCATCGTACTCATGGATAGTGGCCTTGATTTGTTCTTGGGTGATTTCGTGGTAATGGTGCACCTCAAAACCGGCTGCGTGGAAGGGCGCCAAGCCCTCATCGCTCAACTTGTCGCTCACGAGAACTTTGTACGTCATCGGTTGCAAATCGCTGCCAAAGTGTACGGCAACTTTCTCCTGTGGAAATGGGCGGCACCCACGGGGAAGAGAGTTGGTGCCGCTGGGGAATCATTTGGTGGAGGGAAAAGCACGGGGCATTCCCGATGGCCACCTTCAGTGCCCCCGGTGTATGCCACTCGGATTGGGGGGCGCAAGCAGGGATGTTCAAGCAATTCATCAAATCCCATGAAAACGCAAAACCTTCACTTTTGAGATGGCATTCCACGCAAGCAACCCTTATTTGTTTCCAAACCCAGCTTCACTTTGGATTTCTCCGTTCTCAGGAACCAACCCAATGAACACTCCCGCGCTCGCTCATTTTGATTATTCCGTCAGCACTCGGGTGCTGGAATCCGCAGAAGCACAAGCACTTGTTCTGCTGTTTTCCCCTACCGGCCCGTATCAAACAACGGCCGATGCCGCACTTTCCGCCCATATTTCGGCGTACCAGCGGGCGCTTCAGAATAAATCCACCAAGGCCGAATGGTTCTGCACGGTGGAGCTCACCTCCGCCGCGAAAACCCACCACCTGCTGCTCATGGCCGATCACTTTGGCCCCACGCTTCCCGGTACCGAGCGCCGGAAAACCGCCGCCGCCCAAGCCGTGGAGGTCTGCCGGCGATACTCCCTGACGCATCTGGTGTTTGCGCTCCCCTCGGAAAATGCCGCGAAAGTCGCCGTGGATTTGTTTGAGGGGATCTTTCTGGGGGATTTTGCCGACCTCCGTTATAAGTCCGCTCCTGAAAGCAAGAACCCGCTGCGCATTGAGTTCACCACCACGACGGAAGCGATGGAGTCCGTTCAGGCGGCGCTCAAACGACATGAGTGCATCATTCGGGGAACGCAACTCGCCCGGGAATTGGTGAACGCCCCAAACAACGCCCTTACTCCCGAGGCGTTCTGCAACGTGGCCTTTCATCTGGCCACTTCCCACCCGGAACTCAGTGTTTCAGCCCACGTCGGCGATATGTTGGAAATTCTGGGGTGCAACCTGATTTATGCCGTGGGCAAAGGCTGCGAAGCTCCCCCGGCGTTGCTGATTCTGCGGCTACCGGGAACTGATGCCACACGCCGCCCCCTCTTTCTGGTGGGCAAGGGAGTCTGTTTTGATACAGGCGGTTACTGCATTAAAGACGGCAACAACATGCACAAAATGAATGGCGACATGGGGGGTGGGGCGGCCGTTCTGGGGGCGATGATCGCTTTTGCGGAACTGCGCCCCGCCTTCCCCGTGGTGGCGGTAATCCCCCTGGCCATCAATGCCATCAGCGGAAACGCCTACATGCCCGGTTGTATTGTGGCCTCGAAGGGTGGAAAAACCGTTTATGTGGAAAACACCGACGCCGAGGGGCGCCTGCTTCTCGCCGATGCGTTTGGAATGCTTCCGGAACTCGGCTACCAGACAGGTGATACCGTGGTAAACCTTGCCACATTGACCGGAGCCGCAATCACCGCGTTGGGTGAACGCATCGGAGCGCTGTTTTCAAACGATGCAGAACTTGGCCAAACTTTCCAAAAAGCCGGAGAAACCACCGGGGATAACGTGTGGCCGCTCCCCCTCTGGCCGGAGTATCTTCCCACGATTCAGCATTCCCTTGCCGACCTCTGCAACATGAGCAGCCACGCCCCCGCCGGTGGAGCCATCCACGCCGCCAATTTTTTGGAGCAGTTCCTCCCCGAAGGCGCCCGATGGGTTCATTTGGATATGAGCCGCCCCGCCCGCGCCGCCAAAGGCACCCGCTACTACAAGGAAGGCGCCACGGGCTTTGGGGTGAGGCTTCTGGTGGAAGCGCTCAACCCCTAAAGAACAGGAGCAATCAGTTCCTATTGGGTTATAAATTACCTCCGAGGAACAAACCTACAAAGCACAACCCAACACCTAATAAGTATACAAGGAACGGACGAGCTCCGACTTCCCAATGCAACACCAGCCAGATGAGTGAAACGATGGGAATGAATAAACACGCCAAAAACCAGAAGATACCCGATTTGAACTGCTCAAGAAGCAGCCAGATTGCGCCAAAAATCGCTACAATTCCACCGAATACCAACATCAGCAAAGACAAAGTTTCCATGATTTAACCTTTACGTAAGAAGATGCAATCTCTGAATCGTATCGTGTACTTGAGTGCGAGGGAAATTATTCAATCCATCTAATTTAATTTCCCGCACTTTATTACTAAGCCTTCTCTGCCTTAAGCTATTGCTCTACGGCCAACCTTCAGCACCCAGATTCCTTTGCCGATCAGCAAAATCCCCACTCCCAGCAACCATAATTGCCAGCCGATGAACGCCACAGGGGCAACCTCAGGTGCTGTAAATCCTTCCAGCACTGTGCTCAACAACTCCCCCTGAACACCAAACCACAGCAGCACCGTGGCGAAACCCACCCCCGCAAAAAATCTCGGCACCAGCTTGCTTTGCCACAACGCCAGGGAAAAACCAAACGTCCACCACGCGAGCAAAAGTTGACCAATCGTTTCCCCCAAGACGACTCCACCGAATTGGTGAACAGCCTCGTA
>JANRMB010000192.1:0-4124 GCA_033761985.1 Candidatus Sumerlaeia bacterium
AGAAAGTTGCTTCGTGTCGCCACAATCGCTCCCTCAGGATGAGACTTCGCCACATGCTGCAACGCGGGCACCAACGGAAGATAATCCAACGTACTGTACCCCACAATCCACACGCACCAACGCAGAACAAATGCTGCCAAAACCAACCGGCGCAATTCTCTTCCAATCCATGAGAACGCCCCCGCGCTCGCTTCCCTTTTTTCAATCATCAACCCAATGGTAAGCATCACCAGCCACCACGGCATCAGATACATCAGAAACTTTAAGTGAAAATAATTGGCGCTGTCCAACATGGTGAAGAACCATGCGGGAATCAGAAAGCCGGCAATCCCGCCCACTATCAATCCCAGCGATTGCTTCGAGTGTCCCCAAATTTTCTTTATTCCCCAAAACGAGACAATCAGACAAAACACCCCTGTCACCGTATCCCAAATCATATGCTCCAAATACGCACCAAATGCATTGGAGACCAACACATTCAAAAACTCCAACGTGGGGGAAAAATAAAAACCACCTTCCATGCGTTGAGTAACCAGTCTCTCATTCACCTGATACGTTTTCCAAGCCACCAGAACCAACCCCACCAGCAAGAGCAGGACGCCGATCAACCGGAAACGATTCTTCTGTGTCCCCGTCTTTGCCCTGTCCCCAAACCAAAAAGCCGGATCCTGCATTCCCAAAGCCCAGGCTCCCACCCAAAATCCTCCCAAACAAAACATCGTGAAGGGATGCGCCAACGCCAGCACCAGAATCCCCACACTCCCACCCAACAACCAACCCCAACGTGAGCGGATTGTAGTACTCGTCATCCAGTTTAGCATACCCATCAGGGCGATTACACCCGCCAAAAACATGAACCCATAATGGTTCGCATCCACCGAGTAAAAGTGCAGCATGGAATGGAACGTCATCACCACTAGCAGCAGCTTCCCCGCAGTGGGGGAGAAGTGCCTCCATACTGCACCAGCCAGTAGTACCGCTCCGGCAAAAGTCGCCAACGCCATGGGAAGCCGAACAAAAAAAATACTCTCCCCCAACACAGTCGCGATACGGATACTCCAATACGTCAGAAGGTGCACCCTTTCCACCTCACCACCCGGGAGTTGCACCGCCCAACTCCAGTTGGCCAATTCGTCATTCCACGGAGAAAGAGTCGCCATTCTCCAACCCTTCAATAAAATCCAAAACAACCCAAAGGCCACAAAGCAAATCCATCCCTCCCGCGAGTGCCACCATGAGTCACCCACCTTCTTGGAATGAGGCGTAGAGGTGCCGACTGCATCTGTCATCTCAGCAAAAACCTTTGGGAAAAACAAACGCCCAGCCGGGTGGGCTGGGGCGTTGGGGGGAATGATTCAAACGTGAAGGAGGTTGATGCTCAGGAGCGGGAACCACGAAGCGGGCGTTTGGCGGGGATGCCCTCACGGCGTGGGTAACGATCAGGCGTCAAACCAACCTTTTTGATCCACAGCGCGTTGCGTTTGGATTCCGTGGGAGCCGCATGGTATGAACGCACCTCCACAGAGCCGCCGCCTAGTTTCGAAAGAGCAAACTCGGCGTCCTTGATTTCTTCCGCCGGGTTGGACCCTTTGAAGGTCAGCATGTAGCCCTCCAGAGCCAGATAGGGAAGACACAACTCCAAAGCGATAGGCAAAGGAGCCACGGCGCGGGAAGTAACCAAATCAAACCGCTCGCGCCATTTGAGTTCATGGGCATGCGTTTCGGCACGGCCCTCCAAAATTTTGCAGTTATCCAGTTCCAACGCCGCAATGACCTCTTCCAGAAACTCGATGCGTTTTTTGTTGGATTCCAAAAGCGTTACGTCACAATCAGTCCAGTACAGGGCATAGATGATCCCCGGAAGCCCGGCACCGGAACCAACGTCCAGCAGTTCATCGGGGCCAAAATCGCGAATCGCTTTGGGAGCTTCCAGAATCGGAGCCAGAGAATCGCCCACCACTTGGATGGCCAGTTCGCTGGAATCACGGAATCCCGTTAAGTTATTGTCGCGCCCGCGGCTCCTCAGCATTTCAAGGAAGACTTCGCACTTGTTCAAAAATGCATCTTTGCTTCCATTCAGGGAAGCCGTGAAGGGTTCTACAACGTCCAATAGGACGCTTTGCAGTTCGGATGTTGCCATAAATTTACACCATGGGGGGTCTCAGTATCAGCCGCCAGGGGGCGACCAATCCTGCTACCAGAATTTTGGAGTTGAATGTGGAGTTCCCCGCGCGGCGTTCCTCAAAAAGAATCGGAACCTCCGCAAACGTTGCTCCGGCAGAACGAGCTGCAATCAGCATTTCCTGAACAATCGCCGGACCCGTCGAGCGGATCGAGTCCCAGCAAATGGATTCCAACACCCAGCGATGAAAAACACGGTAACCGGACGTGCAATCCCGAAGGGGCAAACCCAACAGGGCCCTCAAATACAGGGTTGCTCCAGTTGTTATCAACGTGCGGACAGGGTTTCGCCCCGCCTCGCCCCCGCCCGGGACGAGTCGGGAACCCACCACCACATCAGCGCGTTTCGCCGCTGCCAAAAGGCTCGGGATAAAACGCGGATGGTGAGACCAATCGGCATCCATTTCCACCACAAGATCGGCTCCGAGTTCCAAGGCCTTGCGGAAACCGGCAATTCCTGCCGTTCCACGGCCACGATTCGCACGCCGGTGCAGAAGATGCACGCGCCTGTCCTTGCGCGCCGCCTCCTCCACCAACTTCCATGTTCCATCTGGAGAATCATCATCTATTACCAGCACTTCCATGCCGGGATGCACTTCCACCAACGCGTTCAACAACGGGAGAATATTTTCAGCTTCATTATACGTTGGCAAAGTGGCGATGATTTTCACTGGAAAACGGTTTCGGTGCCCATCTATCGCTCCAAAAGCGAAGAATGTTCTGGTGTGCTCATTGCAACTTTATGAAAATCAGGTGTATTGTAAACCCCGCTTCCCGGCAAGCGAAAAATTCTCTCGACCCCTCTCCACACCCCCACTAGCGGTTACCGCAGGAGGAAATGCGCCTCCCCAAATCCCCCTCCAACAACCCACAAACAAGGTCTTTTCCCCTTCCTCATCATGACGTATCAGCCCCGTACCAAAAAAGGCATCCTCCTCGCCGGCGGGGCCGGAACACGCCTCCACCCCCTCACGCTTGTCGCCAGTAAACAACTTATGCCCGTTTATGACAAGCCCATGATCTACTACCCCCTTTCCACCCTCATGCTCTCCGGCATCCGTGATATCCTCCTCATCTCCACCCCCCAGGATCTCCCCCGTTTTCAGGACCTCCTCGGCGATGGTTCCCGCTTCGGTGTCAATCTCACCTACGCCGAACAACCCCGCCCCGAAGGCATCGCCCAAGCCTTCATCATCGGCGCGCCCTTCATCGGAAACGACCCCGTTTCTCTCATCCTTGGCGATAACCTCTTCTACGGCAAACTCACCCCCTTCCGCGCCGCCATGGACATTGAACGCGGTGGCGCCATTTTGGGCTACTGGGTTGCCGACCCCGAACGCTACGGCGTCGTCGAATTCGATGCCCATCAAAACGTTCTCTCCATCGAGGAAAAACCCGCCCAACCCAAATCCAACTATGCCGTACCCGGCCTCTACGTGTACGACAATCAAGTCGTCGAGATCTGCCGAAACCTCAAACCCAGCAAACGCGGCGAACTCGAAATCACAGACGTCAATCGCACCTACCTCCAAATGGGGCAATTGCAGGTGCAACTCCTTGGCCGCGGCGTTGCTTGGCTCGATACCGGCACCCATGATTCACTCCTCGAAGCCGCCAACTTTATTGCCACAATTGAACACCGACAAGGGCTCAAAATTGGCTGTCTGGAAGAAGTGGCTTGGCGCATGGGCTTCCTCGACCCGCAAGCCTTCGACCGAGTCATTGCTGCACTCCCGAAAAACACCTACCGCGAATACCTCGAAAACATCCGCCTCCGTGGCTAAGTCATCCTAACCTTCCCCAGCGAGCAGAGCCTTCATGAAACTTACCTTATCCAAACTTCCCATCCTCCTTCTTCTCACCGCTTTCGCCTGCTCCAATCAAACTTCCACAGCTCAGCCACCCGCAAATAAACCTGCTTCCTCCGCCGTCGCCTGGTCCCT
>JANRMB010000193.1:0-2460 GCA_033761985.1 Candidatus Sumerlaeia bacterium
AAGATATCTCCCTTCATATCGATTGCGGGTCCCGTTGCGTCCTTCTTGGGGGCTCCGGAACCGGAAAATCCCAGATGCTCAAGCATATCGTGGGGCTTGTTCGACCCGATAAAGGGCGGGTCCTCATTGATGGAGAAGACATTACTGGCTATTCCGAGTCCAAACTGAGCACCGTACGCAAGCGTATCGGCTATATTTTCCAAAACGGCGGAATTCTGGATTCCCTCACGGTGGAGCAAAACGTCGGCCTTCAACTCCGCGAACACTCCGGCAAAAAGGAAAAGGAAATTCTGGCGGAAGTCAGCCGGGTACTTGGGATTGTTGGACTTGCGGGAATGGAACAGCAAATGCCCTCCACCCTTTCCGGCGGTCAACGCAAGCGCGTGGCCATTGCCCGGGCCCTTACCATGGATGTGGATTGCTTCCTCTTCGATGAACCCACCGCCGGGCTCGACCCCATGACCTCCGCCACCGTGGATGACGTTATCCTCGAAATCAATCAGAAGCAGAAAGCCACGATCCTCGTGGTTACCCACGACCTCATTTCCATGGCGGAAATCGCCGAGCGCGTGCTCTTTCTCCACGATCACAAGATCGCCTTTGATGGAACGGTAAAAGAGTTCTACGCCTCAGAAGTCCCTGCGGTGAAAGCCTTCCTCGCCCGAGATCAACACGCGATTCACCCACCAACCCAATCACAAGTTGCTGTTTCCAAGATTTAGTAACGGCTACAAGATTACAACCCTTATTTATTAGTGTACGAAGGAATGCCTCCCCATGAGTGAACACCACCCGGAAATCGTGTGCCTCAACGGGGAATTCCTCCCCCTGGAACACGCACGACTGTACGCCACGGATTCCGCCGTGCTGTGGGGACACTCCACCTTTTCCACCCTGCGCGCCGAACGGGGTCATCTCCTTTTTCCCGAACTCCATTTTGATCGCCTCTACCGTGGTGTTTCGGCTCTCGGCATTCCCCTCACCCCCGATCCCCAGGGTCTTCAGCAACTCTGCGAAACGGTGCTGGATGCCAACCAACTGCACACCACCACCGCGCGAGTACGCATCACCCTGAGCCGTGGCCCCGTGCGCCAATTCATGGTCCCCACGGAGGGTGAACCCACGGTGCTTATCACCGCCACACCGCTGCATGATTGCTCTGCCGCCGATTGGGAACGCGGGTGGCGCGTGGTGCAGGCACCGTATCCGCTCAATGAACACAGCCCCCTGCGTTCCATCAAGTCGGGCAACTATAGTGAGTACCTTCTTGCCCGGGAATATGCCCGCCACCGCGAGGCTGATGAAGCCCTCCTCGTCAATACTCGTGGCCGTTTGGCGGAATGCGCCATGGCCAATCTTTTCTGGTTTCGCGAAGGGGTTTTGTGCACGCCACATCTTTCCACGGGTGCGCTTCCCGGGGTGATGCGCGCCACGATTCTTTCCCTCTGGAAAAAAGCAGGACGCGAAGCCCTCGAAGTGGAAACCACGCCTGAGTCTCTCGCTCATGTGGAAGAAATGTTCTGCACCAACTCCGCCGTGTTGATGATGCCCATCACCCGGGTGGGGGAGCGGTTTGTGGCCGGTGGTTTTGCAGAGGCTCAAACCCGCAGTCTATTTGCTGAACTGCGCCATCATGTGGAGGAAACCCTGCGCCTGCGCGTGAATTAGCGATTCGGCTCAGAGGTCTCCGTCCCCGATTTCCTACATCTCCGTCCCCGTTATTGAATCACCCAGTAGTCACTCGTGGGTTGTTCGGCTTCCAGGCTGCTGATGTACTCCCGAAGCAATTGGATGTTCTCTTGATCGGGGACACTGACCCCCAGAAAAGGCATGAACGCAATATCCATGAATCCCACAAACGCCGAGGCTTCCGGATCGCCGGAGACGATGCGTTTCTCCAGAGAACCACGCACTCGGTTCAAGTCCACATCAATCACATTCCAATTCTCTGGGGATACTTCCCAACGCAGATCCATGTTCCCTATACCGGTACCGCCGCCGGGGCGATGGCAAGGGGCGCAGTTGATGGCGGCATAACTATGCCAGCGAGTTTCCAAGGGGAGTGTGGTGTCGCGGTAGTCGGGCTGGCGGGGGAGCTCCGCGAGCGGAGCTCCAGGGAGAGTGTCCCCAAAAAGGCCGATGCTTTCATAGGCCTCCAACTGGTTTTGCACGGCGCCGTTGTGGGGGTGGGTGTAGTCCCAATTGAGTTGGGCCGCGGTAACGCCGAGCACAATCCCGGCGGCCTCGGTATGGCAGGCGAAGCATTGCCCCCGCGAAGGGTACGTCCAAAAACGTTCTTCGGTTGTTCCTGATTCCAGCGTCACCGTGTAGGGTAGCAGATCGCCGGTGGTCGGGAGTAGGGCGGCGTCTGTTTGTTTCTCATTCCACTTGTAGCTGTAGCCCTGCCAACCGGTTTGGAAAAGCACAAAGAGGCGGGTTTCCACACGGCGGAGCGAAGCG
>JANRMB010000194.1:0-4754 GCA_033761985.1 Candidatus Sumerlaeia bacterium
AGAAATTCGCCTTTGTCATATAAATTCCATCATTTCAATATGCTTGATTTAAAGTGCAACATACATGCTTCTGACGCTGTTACCATGCTATCTCTTTCGCGCAATGAAATAACCAACAAAGGGAAACAAATTGCAAGCAGATTAATTATTGAATCATTGCCACACGCAATTCCCAAGTGGCATAAGTCTTGTAGGGATACTGAAAAAATAAAAGTCTTCTCACTATACAATCTAATTGTAAACAATCATGAACATGATGATTCTTGGAGGTCTCTAAATGTTTATGGACTTGAATCAACAACATATGGAGAACTAGCTGCAAGAATGCAAATCACTGCTACATATTGCACTGATGAAAAACAAACACTTACTATTATTAATGACGAAATTATTTTTGGGCCAAATACTCGTAATCCATGCATATATCCCTTCCTTTCAAAGATTTTTAAACATCGAGAGTTGTTAGAAATGGATGAAGCCAAAAGCATTTATAAACTTACACGCGCTAAAGAATATTTTAATATATCGGATGCTGCTATACTGGCATTGCTCAACAAATCTTTGAAAAAACCTAATTATTATGGGATCAGGAATATATTGCCTTGCCCTAACAATTTTAAAAGCTTGGCAATTTTGTACGATCACATACATACGGACGTTGTAAATCCTAATTTTTCCTATGAATTTATGCCGAATTTATTCATAAATACTGGTGGCAGAGTAGATTTCGCATCACTTGCTTCTTATCTAGAATTTATAGTAAAACATAGTTCCTCAAATGCTGATTATCAGACAGCGAAAAAGTCGCTAATTGACTATTTGAACTTACTTGACAACGCCTGGAAGGATTACTTATTAGTTCCTCATGAATTAATAAAAAAGGCAATAAATGGTTTAAATAATATATGAAAATACTATTCCTTTCGATATTCATGTTATGAGAAATAAGTAAAAATAAAAAAGAAACCGCCCCGGCACCCCGGGGCGGTTTCTTTTTTCCCTCTTCCTCACTTCACCTCATACGGCAAAAAGACCAGCGGCGTGGGAAGGCATGAGGCTCCCGGAGGCGAGTACCGCACCGTGATTGTCTCCTTCTCCCCCACCGGCAACGGAGCAAACGTCTTCACCACCACGCACTCCGGAAACGCGCGGACGTTGAGTTCGTTGCTCGGCACCTGAATCACCACTCCATTCACCACCACCGTGGCGTCCAACCCCCGGCACCAGCCCTCATCGGCACGGGCATTCCACATGATCAGCGCCAAACCGCGACCATCCGTGGAGGTGCGCTCCACATTGATTTCATAAAATACCCCGTAGTTGCCTTTGAGCATCGCCGGTTCGGTGATTGTTGCTTCCCGCCCGCGCACCCAGGGATCGTTGTTGCCATCCGCTACGATGAGTTGGCGCGGCCCTTCCGCCGTATCCAGAACGAAGCCTTCCTTCATCAGAATCTCGTATTCCGAGACCCCAAATACTCCCCGACCCGCCCCGCTTTTCGATTTGGTGGGAAGCACCCCGGTGATGGTGGGCCATGCAACCTTGTAGTCAGTACCCGCGGGAATTTGCACCACGGAAATCTCCGCCGGTTGATCAATCACAAACTCATAAAGGCCGTGTACCAAGTCGTCCTTCTTCAGCACCGTCGCCACAAACCGCTCATCCAAGGCCGTAAAAGCACCGGGCTCAACGGTAAGGATTTCCTGACTCCCCTCCGAATGGAAGTAATCGAAGAGACCCATCTTCCCAATTTTGAAATAGTTCCCACTGGGCTGTTGGGAGGAAAATTTCACCATCCGCAGGTGAAGCGTCGATGCACCCTTGTTGGCAATCACAGGGACGATGTGCGTATCGGTAAGGGGTTCTTTGATTCCGTTCACGTTGTACAGATAGAACCGAACCCGACCCGGCTCCACGTTTTCCCGAAACGCCGCAACGTTCAACTCCCGGATGTATTCCGGATCGTCGGAGATGAGGTATTGCGGACCGGGAAGTATGAGCCGTTCATAGTCAATCTGGGGGATGTTGACCAAATCCACGCCCGGTAATTCCACTCGCTGGCCCGGCAGGGTGGCCGCAATCAGGGAATCAGTGGTGGGGGGTGTTTCCGCCATTCCCAGCAACGGAATGGATGCGAAAAGCACAAGGGCGGCGCGTTGAATCAGGGGCATTTGGTTCTCCAAAGTGAAAGTGCGAAATGCTCCCACGCCTCACCCAATAAGGGAAGTGAAAAATTGCTCACCCGTAAAGGGGAAGAAAATTACTGAATCAACCAGGATTGCCGAGGCTGTTGTTGTTCCTCTTCCAGAGGCGTTTGGCTCCACACCTGAAGCACATGCGCCGGAATGGAAATAGTGGCCCGGGCGGGTTGGCCATCCAGCCCCGGCGTGGTTGCCACACGCGGAGCGTTGACGAGACCCGTCCCAACCGCTTCAGTGCTCTGGGTACTGATGAGCTCGTACCATGTACCCGCTGCAGGGATGCCGATGTTATAGTTCTCGTAGCTCACGGCGCTAAAGTTTGCCACCACCACGGTGACATCACCCGCACCATCAAACCGCTGAAAGACAAGGATATCGTTGCCATCGTTCACAGAAATTGCCGCATACCCCGCATCGCCTCTCAAGCTGGGTCGGGTCAGCCGCAACTGAGTCAATCGACCGTAAGTATCCGTCACGCCGCCATAGGTATCCAAAAAGCCCCACCACAGCCGATCGGCCTCGCCATCGTTGAATCGTTTGTTCTCGTGCATTTCCTGCCCTTGGAAGAGCATCGGAATTCCGGGGCTGACGATGGAAAGAGCACCGGCGAGTTTGTCCAATCCCCGGGCGCGCGGGCTGAAGTTATTGGCGGGATCAATTGCCGACATCAGCCGCGGGGCGTTTCCAGCTTCATCGTGGTTGGTGGAAAACTTAATCGCCTCCATGGCCGGGCGAACACCGAATCCACTCCCCTGCACCACCCCTGCAATCGCACCCATGTTGGGGCTCCCCTGACCGGTCAACGCCCCGCGCATCACATCATGAAAGGCATCCCCCCATTGGGCATCAAAGCCCCGGCCACCGTTGGCAATCGGCGTGGTAATGAGATCGAGGTTCGGGAGTTCCTCGGCGATAATCACCGCCCGGGGATTCCGGGCGCGGATCGCCGTGGTGAGTTCCCCCAGAAGCTGCCATCCCTCCCCCTGTTCGCCGCAATATCCATGCATTAAACTGGTAAGATCGAACCGAAAGCCATCCACTTGGTACTCATCCATCCACATCAACACGTTGTCCACGATGAAGGCACGAACCTCAGGCCGGCGGTAATCCGGGCGGGCACCGAAACCGGTATCCTGTGAGCAGTTTCCCGTGGGATAGAAATAGATGTTCTGCGGTCCGTCATACTCCCACAGATTGGTGTCCGTGGCGGCGTGATTATACACCACATCCACAATAACCCCGATGCCGTTTTGGTGAAGCGTGTCGATCATGTAGCGAAGATCGTTCGGAGTTCCGTAGATGGATTCCGGTGCATAAAAGTTCAGCGGATTATAACCCCAGGAGCGGTCACCGTTGAACTCGTGGATCGGCATAATCTCCACCATGTTGACGTTCAGGCGCTGAAGGTGATCCAAGTGTACGTCCACCACATCACGATAACGACCCGGAAAATGATTCACTCCATCGCCGTTGCCTGAGAATGTGCCGACGTGCATCTCATAAATCACCATATTGTTGCGGTCGGGAATCATCCAATCCGTCGCCAGCCAATTGTAGGAAGCGCCGTTATCAGTAACGATGGAGTTGTCATCGCGGTTGTTGCCGGAATCTCTGGCCCGGGGATCGACGCGCCATGTGTTCCCGTTGAGGAAGTACTTATACTCATGACCCGGGATGGCATTCGGAACCACGGCCGACCATACACCAGTGGCAGCGTCGCGAGTCATGGGGTTGGTGGTGGCGGAAAAATTGTTGAACGTTCCCCGCACCACGGCACTGGTGGCGTTCGGAGCCCAAACTCGGAATACCACCCCACTTCCCTCACCAGGGCGCACAAGGGTTGCCCCGAGCGGATAGGTTGCCGGGTTCTGCCCGGGAAGAACAGCAGTTGCACTACAGAAAAAAGCTTATGCGGAAAGAAAGAAACGTTTCATGGAGTCCCCACCTACGAAAAATCGGGTGATTCAAGACTCCCCAAACTCCATGGTCAACCTTGAAACTCTTTTCAGCCAAAAGGGAGTGATAAAATGAATGGTCTTTCCATCTCCTCGCTCATTCAGTTGGAGAACTCCAAAACTTTCCATTTATCTTCAAATTTCAGACATGTTGTAGAACAATCGAGCTTGACGGTTTGTTAGGTTATGGTTAGAAAACTTCCCACTGTTTCAGGAGAAAAAACGATAATGCTTCAAAGGAGCCACTTAAGACGATTCCGCACCGCTGCAATCATTACGTTTGCGTCGGTCTTATTCATTCAAAGTTTGTGCGTTGCTGAACCTATCAACGTGAACACGGCTCAGGATGCAAAAACGCTCACCACGGAAAATTTGAATCAAACCCTCACCGTGCGTGGGATGATTTCCGCCGTGCAGGATCCCCTTTCTGACAAGCATCCCTTGTTGCTTACCATCACACCTTCCGATTCACCCACCAAAGTATTGGTTGGCTATCTTCCAGATCGATTTGTGGAGTATCACAACGGTTTGGGAATTCCCAAAGTAGGGCTTCAAATCGCAGTGAGGGGTCGTGTTTGGGACTTTGAAGGCAACCTCC
>JANRMB010000195.1:0-6476 GCA_033761985.1 Candidatus Sumerlaeia bacterium
GTTACAACGGTAACAGATCTTGAAGGTCGTTATCTTCTTGAAGGGATTGCTTTTGAGGCTACGGAACTCACTATTCGCCACCCTGATTATGGTCAAGCTTATCTCAGTAAAGTGGAAAGGAATGGTTCCTACAATAATCTCAACTGGGATACCATGAATTCGGTTGTTGAGGTCATCGTCATTGATCAAAAATCGAAAGAGCCAATTCAAGGGGCATCGATCGCTTTTTCTGAAGGACAGCTTCAGCAAATCGTTTCCAAACCCGAGGAACCCAACCTCTTTTTTCTGGAAGGTTCTCGCCACAGCCGAGTGATTCTCTCTGCAAAAGCTGAAAATTATACCTCACCTGATGGGCAAAGTATGGCTTACAAATCCATTCAAATGGGTGAACTAAAGCCCTACGAAGTAATCACGATTGAACTAAATCCAAAGGAATGATACCCCTTTGCTTACAGTATGATTCAGGATTCCGTTGTTTATCCTCAATCATCTTCATCAGCCCTACCACCCCTGATTACTCCCTTCCCCCTTACCCCTTCCGCCCCTCCACATACCCTTTCACGGTGCGGTGGTCGAGCCCCAGACGCCGCGCGGATTCCTGCCAGTTTTGTGTCTCGGCGTGAACCCCTTTGCAGTACCCGCTCAGGAGTTGTTCGGCGGTGAGGCGATACCCATGCGCGGCGCTCCAGAAGTCCGTGTCCCCCTGCGGAGTTCCTCTGTCCCCCAGGAGTGGTTCGTAGGTTTTCCGTATCAGGATGTTTCGAACGCATTGTTCCAATTCCCGGATGTTTCCCGGCCATGCATAATTTTGGGGAAGTTTTGACTCCACCCAGGCGATGGCTTCCTCGGCCAGCAACTCCCCCTCGGTGGTGGATTCGGCCAGAGGATGCATCATCGTTTGCGCCAGATGCCGAATCAGCGTGCGGTGCGCATCGGGGCGTTCCTCCCGTTGTTCGCGCAGGGTGGGCATGCGAATCATGTCGGAACAAAGTCGGAAATACAAATCCTCCCGAAATCGCCCCTGCTGAATTTCTCGCTCCAGGTTGCGGTTTGTAGCGGCGACTAATTTGCCTTCAAAGCGTCGTTGCTTCCAGTCCCCCACGCGCTGAAAGGTGCGGTTCTGAAGCACCCGCAACAGCTTCACCTGCAGGGCGGCATCGAGGTCGCCGATCTCATCCAAAAAAACCGTGCTGGCTGTGGTGCTGATTTCCAGAAACCCCCGACGATCCTGCGTGGCGCCGGTGAACGAGCCTTTGAGATGACCGAACAATTCCGACTCAATCAATGTGGGGGACAGGGCAGGGAGGTTGATGGGGAGATAGGTGCCCGGGTGATCTTCGGTGAAGGACAACCGAACAGGATCGAAGGGGATGAACTGCGACGTGGCGATGGCGCGGGCAGCCAACTCTTTCCCCGTTCCACTCTCCCCCGTGATGAGGCAGGTGTATTCCTGCATGCGATTGTAGAGGGAGCGCAGGTAGCGACTCATATCGTGGGTGAAGATGGATTGCCAGAGCGCCGCCCGCAACCGAGCCATGGCTGGGGTGTCCCCAATCAGTGTGTTGTTGATGGTGGTGAAAGCGCGCCGTGCTTGAAAGAAAAGGGCAAACTCCAAAGCAAGCTCACGACGAGTCTCCGGTCTTTCGGGGTTTACATGAAGCAGCCGGGAGTACTCCTCCGTGACGCGATGATAGAAGGCGATGCTCGGATTTTTCCCCTGCTGACGTTCCCGAAGGTAGGCATCCAATTCGGCGGCGAATTGATTGTAAACGTAGAAGCTCACCATGTTGCGCAGAAGCATTCCATCGGTCTCCGTCCCCGGAGTACGTGCCTCCAGCATCATCTCCGTTCCGCGTTCCGGAAGGCGGTTCAACGCAGCGGCAATCAACGGCATAAGGCGCACCACCATGGGGCGATTCCATCCTTCCACCCCGCCGGGTTGCCACGAATCCATTTCCTCTGCCGGAGGTAATCCGAGGGCTTCACGCTCCCACCGGACGCGTTCGGGAAGGAAGGGATTGGCCAGGGTTACACGCGATATCAGACGCGCAAAATGACGATCCGCTTCGGTTGAAAAGGCAAAGCCCACGATGATCCTCCAGATGCAGTAGTTGACATTTTTTGTTATACGTAGGCATTCAATGACAAGCTGAATGTTAATGTATTGTTCAATCAATCATTCTGAAGCATTGAATCAATTGACGTTGCATAATATTCTGGAATGGTATGGTTATGGACATGAATGATTCGGAATAGCCACCAACCCCCTGGAGAATACCGATGTCAGAACCAAACACAAAAGTGCTGTGGGACTGGATACAATACCACGAAAAGAAAATCCTGAAACTGGAGTCGGAGATGGCACAGGTGATAGCCGCGGCCCCGCTCGAACGTCGAACCAAGGCCATACCCGAACCCATTCAAAAAGTTCCCCCCTTGGTTTCGGAACCTCCCAAGCAACCAGAAATTCCCCCGGCAGTACCAGTCGTTGCTTCTTCGGAACCGATTCAAATCAAATCGATTCCGCAGCACGTCACGCCTGTTAAAGCGGAGCGGCCTGTGGCGCTGGAAGTCCCGAAGTCGGTGGTTCTCCCTATCAAGGAAGAGCTGCCAATTCCCGTGCAGAAAGTTGTTCAACCGGAAGTAATCAAGAGCGCTCAACCCTTCCTCACGGAGGAGGAGTTTCGCTTCTCTGCGCCCGCACCGGAATGGAAACAGCCCAAGGCCGTTCAGTCCTCGACCAGTTTGGAGGAGCGCATCGGCACCACGTGGTTGCTACGAATCGGGGGGGTACTGGTGATGCTCGGAACCGCGTGGGGAGCTGTTCGGTTGGAATCGAACATGAGCGCCGGGTTGCGTGTGATGCTCGGGTTTCTGTTGGCGCTGTTGATTGGGGGCTTCGGAGCATTCATCAGAAGTCGGAATGTCTGGGTGGGGCGTGCCGGGATTGGGATCGCCTTGGCTCTGGGGTATTTTGTTTCATTTGCCTCGCACTTCATTCCCCGCATGGATTTGGGGTTCTCTGTCCCCACTTTTGCACTGGGGGGAATGCTGTTGTTTGCGGGAGCCATCATCGGGCTTTCCGAACGCTGGCGGAGTGAAGTCATCGCGGGCTTTGGATTGTTTCTGGGATTGATTCCCGCCCTGATTGCCAGCCCCGACTCCAAGGGTTTTGCTTTGCTGGCGATTTTTGGTATCGGCCTTACGAGTGGAATCCTTCTTCTTCGCAACGGCTGGATCACAGTGAGCAGTGTCACCCAAATCCTTTTGTATGGTGTGTATTCCCTTCTGACATACATGGATCTACGGGGAGTTGCCTCGTCGATTTCTCCGTTTATTCTTCCCACGCTGTTGTTTCAGCATCTGATTTTTGGCGCGGCATTTTTGAAGTGGTCGCGCCCGTGGTTGGCTCGGGAACGTTTGCTGGAACAAGAGAGCGCAACACTCCCGGCCGATTTCAAACCAGTGTCCCTCCCGTGGGGGCGTACCTTCGATGTATTGAATACCCTCGGTTTTCTGGCCTCGGTATTGGCTATCGCCTGGATGGATGCCTTCTCCGCGAATTCCATGGGGCTGTGGCGCAACCTGCATGTTCTCCTCGCCGTAGCGGGGACACTCGAATTGATCCGGTTGTGTACACCCCCCTGCCGCGATGCGGTACTCGGTACATTCCATCTCATCACCTGTGTCACTCTGTTCTCTGCAGCTCTGGCTTGGGGTCTTGGCGGTTCCAGTGAAAGCGTGGCGTTGGCACTTTGCATGTTGGGGCTTGTGGGGGCATCGTTGCATGCACCGCAGCTCCGCTGGTGTCGAGTAGCCTCCCTGATTCCCGGTGGATTGGCGGCATTCTCAGCCTTGGATTCACTCTTTTCCGCACCTGTGCTCGCCTGGGGGACAGTGGGAACTCCACTTCTTCTCCTCATCAGTGCCCTCCCGCTGGAGCGACTCCTGGGGAACCGCAACATCGATGAAGACTGGAAACGGGGGCTTCCGTTGGTGAAGTGTCTCGATCACTTGCGAGCCTTGATGGGTACCGTAATCCTGATCCCGACCCTCGCTATTCACCTGAGCCACACGTGGTTTCATCTCGTGTTGCTCAGCTTCACCGGTTTGCTCTTCCTCACTTACCGCTATGCCCGGGCAAGCAATTGGTCGAGTTCTGCGGCTCTCTCCACTCTCCTTTTCTGCCTGGTGAGCGGCGTGTGGATGGACTCCCCGGAGTTCTACATCGCCACGGCGTATGGTTCTCTGGCGCTGTGCCTTGGCTGGCTCAGCATCAAGGGGAATTCCACATCACTCGGCCATGTAACCAAATTCATGATGCTCATCACCACCGTCACCACGCTGGTGGGCGTTCAAGCGATTGCTTGGAACACCCAGAGTGTCCCCGTTGCGTTGCAGTTGCTCGTCCCTGTGGTGTTACTGATTTTGTCTCATGAACGCTGGAAGCTGGCTCTGAACCATACGGAAATGGAAAAGATCGGCTTTACTGCGCTCGGGATGTTCCTTTGGTTTCTTCCTCTCACCACTGCCCTTCCGGAAGTCTCTCCGCTTCCGCTGTTGGGTGGGATGCTGACTCTCCTTCTCGTGGGGGGGTGGCTTCTTCCTTCCAAATCGTGGCTTCCGGGGCTTTCCGGCTCCTCTATTTTGGTGTTCGGTCTCGCAACGTACTCGGCGATTCCCCAACAGATGGAGATTCAGATTCTTGTGGGACTTGTGGTGCTGTTGATTCTATTGGTGATCGATCTCTGCGTCTCTCAGAAGGAAATCCCGGGCGGAAAAATGCTCCACGGTTGGATTGCGATGTGCACACTGGTGCTGCTGGCCAAAGTCGGTTTTGCCGAGTCACTTCTCTGGGAAAGTGCCATTCCGTTCCTCTTTGCGATTTCTGCTTGGGGACTCTACAATGTAGTGTCACTGGTGCGCCCGCTTCCGGGTGTAAAGGACTCCTCACTCACGCTGGTGGCGGGATTGTCCCTGGGGTATTCCGTCATCATGGGAATCGCAGTGGATTCCGCGGTCACTCTTATCCCCAGCATGGTGTCGCTGATCATTCTGTTCGCCGCTTGGGTGTTGGTATGGAAGGATACTGCCGCCTCCGAATCCTGGCAGCGCGCCACGGTGTTCGGAAGCACCCTGTTGCTGGGTCTCTGGGTGTTTTTCCAGTACTTTGGCCTGGGTTACGAAATGGTGCTGCTCAGTACGCTGCTCTTCTTTGGGGGGCAACAAACGGCCGTGTATCTGAAACGCCGGGAGGAAGTCCTGACCGTTTCTGTGGGGAGTTTTCTTCTGGTGTTGATGGCCGCCCTGACGCTTGTGGGAACTCCGGAGACCCTCGCTGTATTGACCTCGCTGCTTCTGCTTCCGTTGTTTGTGCTGATGGAGCGCCCGTTGGGAGAGAAGACCGATCTCCTCGTGGTTCGTGGTTTTCTGCTGACGGGGATTCTCTTTGTGGGGTGCGTGGCTCTTTCCTCCGGAGTGCTATTCCCCGCCACCTTTGCCACGGCCACCTGGGGAGGATTTGCCACGCTGTTGTTGTTGGCGGGCTTTATGGCCCGGGAGAAAATGTGGCGCTATGCGGCGATCAGCCTGTATGGATTCTCCATCCTTCGACTGCTGACGATTGATTTGGCCAACGCTGACATGAATGCTCGGATTGTGGCGTGCCTCATCATCGGAGTCCTGATGATCGGCGCCGCGTACCTGTACTCCTACCTCTCAAAAACGTTCGAGCGGCAGAGGAATTGAGGGGGCGAAAAATCATGTGCACCCCACCAAGCTCGATAAATGAATTTCAGTAGTAGTCCCGGGTACAGGTAGAAAAATAATCAATCGAATTCCGTCTCGGTTTTGCTCGTCCAGTTGTAAAGAAAGGAAATCGAATTGAAGATTAATATCTGGAGAGAGTTGATACTCTTTTCTGCCATCCTGATATGTGTTCACTTCCTGAGTTTTCCATAATTCACAAAAGACGGGGCTATTTTTTTGTAGCTCAGCAATCAATTCTTGAAACCAAGGAGTACCCAAATGCTCCGCGCTTCTTGCTCGAAGCAAGGCAATACAGCGCCGGCGGTGGTACTCCAGGTTTTTCAAAATGCTTGGATACCGATCGCCCAAAAAAAGTTGGTAAAGGGTATTTCGTTGTAAACCTCTGAGCTCGCCGATGTTTCCCCAAAGCAACTTTGCCGAATGATTCCAAGCTAGAAGATCCCACCGAGCACCGAGGATGTAGGCTGGCCTTGGCAATTGTAAGTCGATAAGACGTTGAAGCTCGGATGTAACGAGTTGTTGTTCAAGAGCAGCCCGATTGTGGAGATCGTTATTTGTTGCGTACCCGGAAAGTCGGAGCAAATGATCGTGTTCTGCCGGTGTAAGTCGTAAAGCACGCGCAATTCTGCGAAGAGCATCTTCCGAGGCTCTTGCATTTCGTCCCTGCTCTAATCGTGTGTACCACTCGCTACTAACACGCGCAAGCA
>JANRMB010000196.1:0-3663 GCA_033761985.1 Candidatus Sumerlaeia bacterium
GGAACATTCCGTGTATTCAAACTGAACAATTCGAATTTCAAGAAACCCAGCGACTGATCCATACTGTGATAATAATCTTCCAGCATGCTCCGTTGCGTTTGTTCAATCCCGTTGGAAAGTGTGGTGACCGCCTGACCACCGAACATCTTTACCATGGATTGATCCGATTCCTGAAGGGCGACCTGAAGTTGCCCCTTCAGTTCCCGACCAAGGTAGTAATTGAAGGTGGCGGCTTGAAGCAGCGGCTCACCACTCAGGGGCGAGAGTTTGTGGGCACGCTCCAAGCGCTTGAGGCCAACATCCAGAATCATCACCCGATCCTGATAACCGGCCCCCAACTGGCGGCGGCCCATATACTCGTTCAGTAGCAGGCGAGAACTGTTGGAGAGAACCTCTGAACTTAACCACTGGCTTGTGTAGGCCATGGCAGAGATGGCACTGCCGATGAGCGCCACGGTGAGAATTCCCCACGTGGCGAACCGGGTGGTGGGCATGGTCAGCGCCCGTTCGCGGTTGAGCAATTCCTTCTCATGGCGATCAATTTCGGAATCATTGAGGAAGCGATCCTCCAGCGGAGGGACGGGGATGAGCCACAACCTGTCCCCCGCGCTCCAGATTGCGAGCACCGTCAACGTCAGCACGGCCAGTGGAGCAACCCGGAACGGGAAATCCGCCAGTGCATGGAGCAACAACGCAAGCAACCCCGTCAATATCCCCAACTGAATCGCCACATGACGCTGCCGCAGCGTTCGTCGCATCACTCGCCAGCCGGAAATCAGGATCGTAAACAACGCCACCAATCCGAGTCCCAACCCCACGAAGCCGGTCTCGAAAACGGTTTGAAGGTACTCATTGTGGGCGTGGAAGGAGCGCTTGCTGGTGGGGGCAAAAAAGAATTCCTTTTCTTCTCCGTCCCTCTCCAGCACCTCCTGAAAATACTCCCCCTGCACCTGAGGGTACACGTAGGGGAAGGAACGGAACCCCCACCCCTGAAGCGGGCGTTCCGCCACGGCGGGGAGTGAGGCCACCAGAATGCGCAGGCGCGTTTCGGTTTGCAAATGGCTGAACGTCAGGTGTTGCACGCGTTCCTGCAAATCAATATTTCGGCGGTAGAAAGGGTTCTCAGGGCGCTGCACCAATTGGGTAAGAACCAGGGCCACCAGCACCAACGGAAGCCCCACCAAGTAGGGCATCGGGGGGCGAAGCTTGGCTTCCCGGGCCAGCAGAATCACCAGCAATACAAACATCAGCCCCAGAATCGGAATGGCTGCGCGGCTCTGGGCCATCAACAGCACCAGTGCAAACAGGCTCAGCATCCCCGCCAGGGGAATCAACTGCCGCAACTTCAACGTCCCCTGATTGCTCATGAGCATCGCCCAAACAATCAGAAACGGGGGCATCAGGTAACTGGAGATGGCAGTGTTGTGACCGATGAGACTACCGAGATCGTTGCGGACTTCATCCGCCCCCCAACGCACCCAAAAATGGTTCACAAACGTGAAGTACAAATCCCGCCCCTGAAGCAGCACCGCAAGCAGGGCCGAGACTGCCGCAAGACCCAGGATGCAGCCCAGCACCTTGTACACCAGCCGCCGGGTGCGCATCATATCCTCCACCACCATAAAGAACATCAACCCCATCAGCACCTGAAGCCAGGCCACCAAGGAACCGAACCAGCCCGCCGTAAACCCAATACGCTCCTCCGCCGTGAGCAGCGCGTTCTCCACCGGCTCCGGTCCCCATCCCCACGGACTGAACGAAAGAAAACTCCACCCCATGAAGCCCATCATCAGCGCCAGCACAAACACTCGACGCCGATCGAGCAGGCCACGGCGCCCAGCCTCGCCCTCTCGCGAAAGATCCTCGGCAAACACCCGACGATCAAAAAAACGTTCGAACAACCGTGCGCTCATAAACGCCGCCACCAACACCACCGCCAGCATCAACCAGACGGTCGTCTTCAACTGAAGCACGGGGAGCGTTCCCTCCATCAAATAGAAGAGATCATTCAAAAACTGGATCGAATACGCCGAGGCAGTAGTTACGGGGTCGCCACCGTTTCCGGTGCGCAGCATTTTCGAGAACCACTCGGTAAAAGCCCGGGACTCCTGAGTCAGGCCCAGTTGCAGGTTGTAGGCGATGACGGGGCCGATGAGGCAGGAAAGCAGCAGAAGCTCACAAAACTTCCGGATAAAGACGGGCATGTTGAGGCGGGATTGTTCCGCCTCCCAATCACGGCGCCGCTTCTCCACCCGTTTGCGAGCCTTTTCTTGCGAAACCTTGTCCCGCTTCACACTCAACCGGGAAAGACGCGCTTGGGAGAAACGTGCCTGTGCCGGCCGTGTCGACTTTTCCTGCGAAGGGGAGCTTTTCGGAGCCGTACTCATTCCAGCAGGCAAGCCATCCATTTGGGTGAAGCATTCGAACCACCGCTGAGGGGTGGGCACTCCGCCCAATAAGCCCCGTTCCCGCCCCGGCTGCCAAGGAAAATTCCCCCCGGGGGCGACAACCCTCCCCTTGCGGCCCGGAAAGCACATCCTTCACCATTCCACCATCAATTGTAACACACCCAACCCGAAGAAGCTTCCGAACCCGTGAACCTGAAACCCCACTGCGCACTTGTGATTGGCGCCTCCTCCGGCATGGGGGCCGCCGTGGCACGTCACCTCGTCCTCAAAGGCTATTCCGTGGCCCTCGTGGCCCGCCGGCTCGACCGTCTCGAGCGCCTCGCCAACGACCTCCGCCGCGAATCCCCCGATGCCACCATCCTCACCGTGGAACACGACGTTTGCCAAACCGCCGAAGTCCCCGAACTCTTCGATGCCCTGGTGGAACAACTCGGCGGCTGTGATACAATTGTGTACGCCGCCGGAGTAATGCCCGAAGTCGGCGAACAGGAATACAACACCGAAAAAGATCGCCTTATGGTGGAAACCAACCTCATCGGCATGATTGCCTGGTGCAACGAAGCGGCGGACTTCTTTCACCGCGTCAGGGAAGGGGTGATTGTGGGCATCGGGAGCATCGCCGGCGACCGTGGTCGCAAAGCACAACCCGGCTACAACACCAGCAAAGGGGCCCAGGCCATCTTTCTGGAAGCCCTGCGCAACCGCCTCGCCCCCGTGGGAGTCCGCGTGGTGACCATCAAACCTGGCTACGTGGAAACGGAAATGACCCAACATCTGGGGCCGCTACCGCTGATGATCTCCGCCGACCGCGCCGGTGGGTTAATTGTGAAAGCGCTCGAAAAAAGCCGGGGAACAGTGTACGTCCCGGGAATCTGGCGGTTAGTGGGCCTCGCCATCATCCACATCCCCTCGTTCATCTTCCGTAAACTGGGGATTTGAAAAAACGCTGGGCGTAAACTGACCGATTCAATCCTTGAATCTTGATATTCCCCTATTTTAATCGAATTCTGCGCGGGTTATCGGGTATGATTCGGTTCGAATTGGGGGTGAATGGTGCGATGATTGGGGGATGATTAGGTAGAATAGGGGTTAAATAGGGCAAAGGGGACGGATGAGCAAAAAGTGTAACCTTTGTGGTGAGACCAAAGTGTTACCCATGTCCCGACTCTTTCAGTGAAATAGAACGACGAAGGAGACCTCCCTCCCTTTCAGATGAGGTGACATTTTTGCCCCTGCGCCCAGCGGGCGCCCTCTT
>JANRMB010000197.1:0-5486 GCA_033761985.1 Candidatus Sumerlaeia bacterium
ACACGGACGGCGTCCTCCAGTTTTCCGGTCATGGCCAGCAACCGTGCAAAGTTATCGTAGGCTGCGGCCCGGTTTTCAGGCTGAACAAATTTGGCTTCCATGGCCGTGGAGTACTGTTGCGCGGCGCGTTGAAGATACTGGGAATCCCGTGATTGGGTGTAGATTTCCTCAAAACAATATCCCAGAAGGAGCAGTGTGTCCCCATTTTCCGGATCAAGCTCCAAGGCCGTTTCACCGGCCTTCACAGCCTCCACAATCTGCCCTTGGTAGAAGCGAAGAAACGCCAGTTGCGTGTGATCCTCAGCTTTGGCTTCTTCAGATTCCACTAGTTTGAGTATCCCTTTTTCTGCTTCCGCCAACTTGCGTTTGCTCAAAAGAACTTGGTTGTAAAGACGCTCGTACCGGGGCTCCTGATTATGTTCCACCAAATGGCGAAAGAAGACCTCTTCATTGGCCCACCCCCGATGCCCCAAAACTGTAAACAAAGAGGCTGCCATGGCCCAACACACCACAGCCAGAGTAAGCCGCTTTTGGTTTGCGCGGCTGCGTTCCATCAACATTGTGAGAATTCCGCACAACCCCAGCGAGAGACCGATGGAACCGACGCTCAGGTAACGCACCCCGAACCAATCATTCTTGAACGCCAGTAGATTGGAATTCGGCGCCATGGCCAGCGCATACAGTGCAAGCCCCAGAATCACCAAGCTCAACCGTGCTTTTGCCACCTGCTGAATTCCCCGCTGCAACACCGCCCCCCAGAAGAGCCACCCCACAACAGAACCCGTCATCAAAAACCAAAACGGTGGTGAATAAACCTGATAATATGCCCAGAAGAACGGCGCCACCGCATACCCCATATGAAGCAACAGAATCCACGGGGCATGAAGACCAATCAGCAGCGGATTATACCCGGCGAAGGATTCGGTATCCAGCTCTTGCATCACCTCGGGAGAAAGAAGACGAAGGGCAATCATCACTCCCCAGCAGGCAATACCCGAGGCGAGGCAAATCAACGCAAGGGGCTTCTTTGGTGTTTCGGGAAGGCGAAGAGTCAACCCCACGGCGAGAAGAGAAAGGAGCACCGGCAACGCCACGGCTTCCTCCTTGAACAACGGAGCCAGCAATGCCGAAAGCACCACCAGAAGAGCGTATCGCATTTTTCTGAGTTCGGTGAACTGGACCAATCCAATAAACGCCAGAAGCGTGAATACCGTCACCCAAGCCCCGTTATTGGCTGAAGACCAAAAGGTGGACTCCACATGGTGTGGATGAACTGCGAAAGCCAAGGTTGCCAGAAATGCAGGTAGAGGTTTGGCAAAAAATAGCTGAAACCGAAAGAGGAGAAGCGCTTGGGCAAGTGCCGTTAGCATGTTGAACGCTGCCCATGCACCGGGCTTTGACCCGAGGAGCGATTCCTGAAGTGAAAACAGGAAAGCCTTTCCCGGGCGAAGAAACCCGAAGAGATCGGGCTGTAACAGATTCCAGCTTCCTTGATTTTGTATCTGGGAAAGAAAAAACAAATCATCCCAAACAAACTCGCGAAATAAAGCGGGAGAATGAACTCCCACGACGATGAGAATGAGTAATCCCACGGCTTGAACGGCGTTCGGGCCAAAATCGGGCGGAGCACCACAGGGATCAGCATGCGGCGTGGAAGAAGCGGAATCCATCAAAACACTTCCCGTATTGGAATCACATCAAGGTGGGGGAAAGTGTCGACACGAATACGGGAAAAGCAAAAGGGGAATCAGTTGAGTTTATGGCGTGCGTTGCCCTCGGTGATCGCCGTGGGGGCGAACCGCTCTGCCCGGAACTCGTGGGCTTTGAGAGTTTCCAGAGGAACTATCTCCAAACACTTTGCATGGCATGCCTCCAAAATCACGGGAGGGGCCACGTTTGCGTAAATGGCCTCCTTCCAGCGCGAGGCACACACGCACCACTTATCGCCGGGCTTCAACCCTGGGAAATCATACATCGGCATCGGGGTGGAAAGGTCGTTCCCCATGGCCTTTGTGTAGGCCAAAAACTCGGCCGTCATCACTGCGCAAACCGTGTGGGAACCAAAATCAGACTCATCGGTTCGGCAACATCCGTCACGAAAGTAACCGGTCATGGGTTTGGTGCTGCAGGTAATGAGATCGGAACCGAGGACGTTGAGCTTTTTCATGGGTCTGCGTGGACTCCGCCGAATTCAAGGGAATGCCCTTGAGTAAGCAAGAATCAGGTGAGACTTGAGAATGGTTTGCAGGCACGAATCTTTTGGTGATCGGACGGATCAGTCAGATGAGACGGATCCGTCTGATATGAAGATGCGAAAAAGAGGAGTGAATCCGCCGTTCAACGCCGAGTCTGGGAACTTACCCCCGAAACCTAAATCGAAATTCGGAGGGGAAATTTCCAGAATCAAGGCGAACAAGGTGAGCCCGCAGGGAGCGTAGTGCACTACGTGACCGAGGAGCGAATCCGCCGTTCAACGCCGAGTCTGGGAGTTTAACCACTAAACCAAAACGAAATTCGGCGGGGAAATTTCCAGAATCAAGGCGAACAAGGTGAGCCCGCAGGGAGCGTAGCGCGCTACGTGACCGAGGAGCGAATCCGCCGTTCAACGCCGAGTCTGGGAATTTACCCCCGAATTTTCCGGCCTTGTACTTTTGTGATGCTATGAAACTTCTCAATCAACTCGCGGGTAATCGGCCCGGGATTGCCATCCTTGATGTTCCGACCATCCACGCGGCGCACCGGAATCACTTCTGCTGCGGTACCGGTGAGGAAAACCTCGTCGGCGGTGTACACTTCGTAGAGGGCGATGGGCTCGCGGACGACTTTGTATCCGGACGCTTCGGCGATCTCGATGACGGCGTCCTGAGTGATTCCACGGAGCGCCCCCATCCACGTGGGTGGGGTATAGAGCACACCGTTTTTGATGACGAAAATGTTGTCGCCGGAGGCTTCGACCACATAGCCCTCGCCGTTGAGCATCAAGGCTTCACCCATATTGGATTCCTCAGCGGAAATCTTTGCCATGATGTTGTTGAGGTAGTTGAGGGATTTGATCCGGGCGGAGAAGGTATCGGGTGCAATGCGGCGCGCGCCAGAGGTGAGGATGGTGAGGCCTTCCTCGTAAAACTTTTGGTCGTACATTTTGATGTTGGCGGCGATACAGATGATGCTGGGGACTTTGCATTTCTTGGGGGAAAGCCCGAGGTCGCCATCACCGCGGGTGATCACCAAGCGGATGTAGCCGGAGTGGAGATTGTTCCGGCGGCAGGTTTCGGCCACGACTTCGGCCAACTCTTCCTTGCTCATGGGGATGGAAAGCACAATCGCCTGGGCGCTATCCCAGAGGCGGTCCAAGTGTTGGTCCAGACGGAAGATATTCCCTTCATAGAGACGAATCCCCTCGAAGATACCATCTCCGTAGAGAAGCCCGTGATCAAACACGCTGATTTTGGCTTCTGCGCGGGGAAAATATTGACCATCGATGTAGACGATTTCGTTCACGGTTGGGGGGCCTTTCGCATCAAGTGGGGAGGCATAAACCGCAGGCGGCCCACGGGTGCAACCGAAACCTCAAGAACTGGTCAATCATGCGGTGGGAGATGAAGTCGAACTTGACAGTGTGCTACAGAGACTCATTGACTTGAGGTTGCCTTATCCAATCGGGAGGTGTGCCCGCTGATGCGCCATGTCACAGTTTTTCTCTTTTTGTTGGGGACACTTTCCCTGGCCATCGGCATTTATTTTCTTTATGAAATTCCCAACAGGCAATCCATTGAACACGCCCGTAGTGAGTACGAACGAGTACGGGAAGTACTGCTGGAAAAATCCCAGTTGCAACGCCAGAAAAACAGGCACTTTGATGCCCTTCAGCACCAGATTGACTCCGTGGAGTTGGATGCCCGGCGCCAGTTCCGCCTGATCCGACCCGGAGAAAAAATTGGGATGCTCGAGTACTCCCGTTCGGAAGTGATTGATCCGTTGGCGGGATACCGACCGTTGAAGGCGAATCCCTGATTCCTATGTCACTTTTTTCTTCTGAACCGATTCAATTTCCCCAGGGCTTTGTGGGGAATGGCGGGGCCGTTGGCCTCAAAAAAAGCGGTAAGCCCGATCTCGGGATTCTTTTTTCCGAGCGCCCCTGCTCTGCTGCCGGGATGTTCACCACCAACAAGTTTACGGGGGCCAACATCCCCTACTGCCACCGCGTGTTGAAACACGGCGTGGCTCGTGGTATCCTCATTCATTCCGGTCAGGCCAACGTTTGCACTGGCAAGGCGGGTGATGCCATCGCTCGGCAGATTCTTGATCAGGCGGCAGGTAAGCTTTCCTGCAAACCGGAAGAGCTTTTTCTCGGTTCCACCGGGGTAATCGGCCAAGCTCCGGATACCACCAAACTCGCCGCCGGATTGGACACCTTACTGGCCCAGGGAGTTAGCCGCGAGGGTCTCCCCATGGTGGCCCGGGCAATGATGACCACCGACCTTACGGAAAAAGTGGGAAGCCGCACGCTGAACCTCCACGGGAAGAAGGTGGTGATCACCGGATTTGCCAAAGGCTCGGGGATGATCCACCCCAACATGGCAACGATGCTCTGCTATCTGTTTACAGATGCCGCGATTGATGCCACGAATCTGGAGAAAGCCTTCCGGGGAGCCATAAATCGTTCCTTCAATTGCCTGACGGTGGATGGCGACACAAGCACCAGCGACATGGTGGTGATGCTCGCCAATGGAGCCGCCGGGAATGCCAACCTGGTGGCGGGTTCCGGGGAGTTTGAAGCGTTTACCGCAGCACTCACGGATTTGGCTCAGGAACTTGCCCGCAAAGTTGCGGCAGATGGCGAAGGGGCGACCAAGCTTGTCACAATTCGAGTAACGGGTGCGGCGGAAGAAGCCGATGCTCAACGCGTGGGCAAAGCGGTGGGGAATTCCAATTTGGTGAAGACTGCACTCTTCGGCAACGACCCCAACTGGGGGCGCCTTGCCTGTGCGGTGGGCTACAGTGGCGCTGCTTTCGAACCCGAGGGGGTGACGATTCGGTTGGAGAGTCAGTTGATTTTTCAAGCAAACGAACCCATCCCATTCGATAAACCCGCGATGTCTTTACGATTGAAAGCCGCCAAAGAGGTTCTCATTGAAATCGATTTGGGCGCTGGATCCGGTGCCGCAACCATTTGGACGTGCGACTTCTCCTACGATTACGTGAAGATTAACGCCGAGTATACGACTTGAGCGACGTTGGTCTGCTCGGGGGGGTGGAACGGAAAAAATCCCCCAGTAGATAAGAACTCCCCCTTGCCCTAATGCCGCTCTTTTGAATTCCTTCACCCCATTACTCCCAAATTACACGGAACGCCCCAGAATACCATGATCAATCTCGCCGGAAAAACCGCCCTCGTTGTGGGGGTGGCAAACAAGAATTCCATCGCCTGGTCCATCACCCAAGCACTTCTTCAAGCAGGAGCCCGGGTGCTGCTCACTTATCAA
>JANRMB010000198.1:0-14271 GCA_033761985.1 Candidatus Sumerlaeia bacterium
CATGTTTCCAGTTGTTTTCAGTTACGGTAGTTTCTTTATTCCCAGCTATGGGGTAGTTATTGCCGTTGGGATTTTGGTGGCGATGTGGTTGGCCAGCTTCCGTGCCCGGCAGCGTGGTCTTCCCGTGGATCGCTTTTATGACTTGGTCTTTATTGCCATTTTGAGCGGATTTTTGGGTGGGCGTGTTTTTTACATACTTCTCAACTTCGAAGATTTTTTGAAAGACCCCATGGCGCTGATTCTCAGCCGCTCGGGGTTTGTATTCCTCGGTGGATTTGCGGGGGCAATGCTGGCTCTGTACATCGCCATTCAGCGGTTCAAGCTGCCGCTGCTCCCCACGGCGGATGTCTTGATCGTGAGTCTGTGTTTTGCCCATGGCTTCGGGCGGATTGCCTGCTGGGCGGCGGGGTGTTGTTTTGGCGGGGTGTGCTCACTTCCCGCCCTGAGCGTTCAGTTCACCCCCAAGGTGATGCCCGGAACGGAAAACTCCCCTGGAGGACCGGAATTCTTCTACAACGCTTTTGAAGAACATCAAGATTTGGGTCTGATTCCCCTCGATGCCCTCGCTAGCCTTCCGGTCTGGCCTGTGCAACTCATGGAGGCCATCGGTCTCTTCATCCTCGGTGCTGTACTTTGGTGGTATGCTGATTCCAAACCCCGGCAATCGGGCTTTGTGCTGGCGTTTTACATGATTGCCTACGGATTGCTCCGGTTCACTCTGGAGTTTCTCCGGGGAGATTTGGAGCGGGGTCTTTTTCTGGGAGTTAGCACAAGCCAGTGGATTTCCCTCGGGTTAATTCCTCTGGGCGTCATTCTTCTCTACTTCATCCACCACCTTCCATTGATGCCCCACAGCCACAAGAGCCTTGCCCAGCGGGTACAAGTGGATGAAGACCAAAAGCCGAAGCGATTTACTGCTGCGGCTTCCGCCCCGAACCCACCCCGCCATGAGTGACCCGAATCCCTGCCTTTCCTGCGGTGCCTGCTGCGCTTGTTACCGGGTCTCGTTCTACTGGGGCGAGTCAGATGAGGTAACCTTGGGCGGAGTACCTTCTCACCTCACCGAGCCTTTTCCCCCTCACCGACTTGCCATGAAGGGAACCAACTCCAATACGCCGCGTTGTGTGGCACTGGAGGGGGTTACCGGGGTACAGGTACGTTGCACGATTCACCCGAATCGGCCTTCGCCCTGCCGAAACTTTGCCGCCAGTTACTCCGAGGGACGCCATGAACCCCGTTGCGATGAAGCCCGGGCTCGGCATGGCCTTCGTCCTTTGACCCGCGAAGACTGGCGAAATCCCGATGATGACAATCCCCCGGAACCCCTGAATCCCGCCGCTTGATGGAGCGCCATGCGCCGCACACCACAAAAGATTTGACGGTGGCCCCCCCTCCTGAGCACGTTACGCCCACGTTCAACGCCCGTTAGAAAGCCTGAATCCCGCCCATGAGTTGGTTCAATCGCCCCACGCCCCAGTATATCACTATTGATCCCCCCGCCAAGCGCGAGCGGATCGGCAAGGATGTTTGGCATAAGTGCGATCACTGTGGCACTATTGTGCGCAACAAGGACTGGATTCAAAACTGGCGCGTGTGCCCCAGTTGCAACACCCACGACCGGTTGGAAGTTTTTGAACGCATCAACCTGATGATTGATTCCGGGAGTTTTGAGGAAACGGAAACACAGCTTGTTTCCGCCGATCCATTGGGGTTTGTGGATTCTAAAAAATACACCGAGCGCGTGGAACAAGCCCGGGCCAAAACGGGGCGCAATGATGCCGTGGTCACAGGCCGCGCAAAGATTTACGACGTTCCCGTCGCCCTTGCTGCCATGGACTTCGACTTCATGGGGGGATCCATGGGCTCCGTGGTGGGGGAGAAAATCGCCCGCGCCATGGAACTAGCCATCGCCGAAAATCGCGTTTGTATCACCGTTGCCGCCACGGGTGGTGCTCGCATGCAGGAGGGAATTCTCTCTCTGATGCAACTCGCCAAAACCTCCATTCTTTGCAAGCGTATGCAGGAGAAGGGTATTCCGTTTATCTCCATTCTGGCGGATCCCTCCACCGCCGGGGTGATGGCAAGCTTTGCCTCACTGGGGGATATCATCATTTCCGAGCCCGGGGCTTATGTGGGCTTCGCCGGGCGCCGAGTGATTGAGCAGACCATTCGCCAATCCCTTCCCAAGGGTTTTCAAACGGCGGAGTTCGTTCGCGACCACGGATTCATCGATCTCGTTATTCCCAGGTCTGAGATGCGCTCCACTTTGGGGACGTTGCTTCGGCAGATCAAACGCCTTCCAGCGCTGGAAAATCCCTCGGCAAACTCCAACGGCGAAGGCTGAATACCACTTTTCAGCGTTCCCGGTGGCATTCCCGCTTGCCACTAATCGCCGGGAAGAAAAGCATGAAGACTCAATTTTCGGTGAGTGTGTCGTTCCTCATGCGGGTAGCCTCCTTTCGCAACGTCCTTCTTTGTGCTGCACTCTCCACGCTGGCCGTGGTGCAGCCCACCCCTGTGACTTCCCAAACGGCGGCCAACCCCACGGCTCCGCAAGTTTTCAATCCGGTAACGGGTCGCGTTTCCGGAGAACTGCAAATGCTGGGGGAATTGATCTCCAGCAACGAGTTTGTGTACGGGGAATCCCGCTCCACCATTTCCTACCGTAACTTTACCCTGACCGCTGATCGCCTTATTCTGGACTCCGTAACGCTCAACGCCGAAGCCGAAGGGAACGTGGTTATCACGGGCCCGGATGAAGAAATCCGCGCCAGCAGTCTGCGCTATAACTTCCGGACGAATGAAGGGGTGGCGTTTGATGTGGAGGGGGTTCAAAATGGGTTGTTCTTCCGTTCCGAGTGGGACGAGGCAACCAACGGTCCCTCCTTCCGGCGCCTGAGTGAGGACGAAGCCCTGTTCCGAGGCGCCTCCTACACCCAGAGCGGTTTCCCCGTTCCCACCAGTTATGTGAAGGGCTCAGAAGTCATCCTGATTCCCGGGGAGCGTTTTTTCATTCGCGACGCCAGTTTCTGGTTCCGTGGTGTTCCGGTCTTCTATCTTCCGTTCTACTCCCGTGGTTTTGCCGATCGCACCCCGTGGAGTTTTGAGGCGGGCTTTCTCTCGGATTACGGAGCCTACGCCCGGGTTACGTATCAGATCTACTTCAAGACGGAAACCCCCCGCTGGGATTTGCCCGGCGAGTATGTAACGCGCAACAAAGGGCGCATCGCCGTAAAAACAGACCTCTTCTCCGCAGGTGCCGTGGGGGTGGGAATCGACTCCAACTATGAGTTTGATTTCGAGCGTCACGTGGGTTCCCTTAGTCTTTATGGCGTTCGCGATAGCACCCGTGATGTCATCAGCCCCGCCGATGATGAAGACGAACGCTACATTTATCGCCACAAGCACAACACCATGTTGGGTGATACCATCTACCAATTGAACGCCGATTGGATGAGCGACCCCGACATTTACTATGATATTCCCGACCGATTTGACCCGTTCAACCGCCGTGGTCGCCTGCCGGAACGCCGCTTCCGAGCAGCCTTTACGTATTTGCAGGAAGATTGGCTCAGCCGTTTCTCCACCGAATACAAGGAGCGCATCACGTTGGACCGTTATCAGGATCCCGCTGAACTCCAGAACGATAACCTGCTCTACGATCCCGACCCCGATGTCTTCGATAACACCGGGAAGGATACGGATGGGGTCACTCGACGCCGCTATGCCCGCGTTGCCCGCAAGTACGAGGGCCGCCTCGCCACCCGACTGCGCCCGGTCTTCAACGCTCCTCTTTTTGCCAAACTGGAAGTCAACGCCTTCCGCAACACCGACGCCGGGCTGAACGAGTTCTCTCAACTGGATGATACTGAGGTTTTCGGCGCCGACGCCTACTACAGCGTGACCAATCGCCTGAAGCTCGATCGCAACGGCAAGTTCACCTGGTTGAACACCGTGGGTGTGGGTGTGGGGTATTATTCACGTCAGGATGATGAAATCATCGATAATGGTGTCCTTGGTCCGGGACCACGCCCCACCACCGTGGATGGTGTTCCGTTCCAGGATAACCGCACGGCGTTTCTCTCCAACGGAAACCGCCGCATCGATGCTGGAGAAACCAACAGCCCGTGGGCATGGGCGGATTATACCTCCCGTTTGAACGGTCGTCTCACGCATGATTTGTCTGGTTACCTGCAATACCGGGTTCGCCAGGGAACTCCGAACGGTACCGGTGAATACTACGCCAAATCCGGGCGGACGGAAGCGTTCGAGGACATCTATGATTTCCCGCAGGATTACCACTGGGTGGAGGCGTTCCTCAATTACTCGCCCTTCAAACCCGATATCAACCTCTACAGCCGGGCCGGGTACAACTTGCAGCCCCAGAACGAGCGATTCGCCAACGAGCGCAAATTCTATGTAGGCCCCGGTGCTGATTACACCACCGACTCCGGTGAATGGATTTACCGTGCTGATGCTCTTTATGAAGGACGCCAAGCACGCGACTACAGAGACCCCAACGAATTTGAAGCCGAGGAGATCTCCGGTCGTGCGGAAGTGGCCTACGTTCCCAAGCACGGTCGCCATTGGGCGTCACTGACCGTGGATGGTTCGTATCCGTTGAATGACGATCCCGTAGCACAGGCGAATGCAGTGGAACGCCGCTTCTCCGAGGATGAACCGGATGTTTCCATCCGCCCGTTGGTGGGGCGTCAGTTTGGGCCCAAGTACAGTGCCGAAACCTTTGTGGAGTATAACACACGGATTGAGGACATAAAGGAAGCAGGCGTGATGGTGACTCGGGATTTGTATGATGCGGATCTGTTTGTTTACGTCGGTACGCGTGCTTTGACCAATCGCGATTTGGATCGCTCCCGCAGCACCTCCAACAAACCCGATGTGCAGCAGGAATTGGAGTTCCGTGTGGGGTTGAAGTTGAATACTCCGGAAGAAACCTCGCGGTTGAGCGGGATTTCCCGGAAGACTCTTCGAGACAAGAAAATCGAGGAAGAAACGGCCGAATAATCTTCGGCCCTTTTCCTTCGTTGCCACCTGTTGATACCAAGGGATGAGAATGGGTTGATGACTCCTGCACCAGACTCCACCCCCGCTTGGCTTCAACACCCCGCCACGCTTCTTTATCTTTTGCTGGCCGGGGCCACTCCGATAGTTTTCATACCGGTTCCGCTGATCGATCTTCCCACAATCACCTCAGAAATTGTGTTGGTGAAAGATGTCTTTATTCGTTTCGTGGGGGGGCTGATTCTGCTCCTCGGAGCCATGGCCGTGCTGATCCGGGGATTAGCTCCCTTGATGCAACGCCCGCTCATCTCGTTGGCGGTGATTGTTTACTTTGTTGGCGCGGTGATTTCGGCTGCTCTGAGCGGGAATATGCTGTTCAGCCTTCGGTACTTCTGGAGCGAGGCGATGCTACTAGGGGCGCTTCTGGTGGTTCCGTACTTTTTTCATTCACAGGCCCAAATCCGCTGGGGGCTTTATGCAGCTCTGTTTTCCTGCTTTGCCTGCGCCCTCTATTCGTGGGTCGTTTATTTTACCAATGGGGAGGCGCTGACATTGGTGTATGGCGCCAACATCCGCGAGTTGTTACTTGGTGGTGGTGTTGCCGGAGCAGTAATTGAAGGCGGTACCCGGGGGATTTATGTTTCCACCTTGGGGAACCCGGAGTTTACCGGAACCTTTCTCGCCGTGGGGATCATTCTGTCTCTTGTGATGCTATGGAATGGTTGGGGTACTTCCCACTGGACTCAACAACGCTGGCTTTCCCTTCCTCTGGGTTTTGGCGCGTTGGTGGTGATTGCTTTTGCAGTTCTGCTGACGCAAACCCGGGGAAGTTTTTTGGTGGTTCTTCTGGCCGGGGTGGTGGGGTATTTTTCTGTTTTCCGGCTGAGTGCAAAACTTCTCGCATTCTTGGCCGTTCTGCTGGGGTTACTCTTTTTGGCCTTTGGACCGTTGGGCGTCTTGGGTTGGGGTGTGCTGGCTTTACTTTTTCCCCTTGGTGTTGCCGGGGCGAATGGCACGATCCGCAGTGTTTTTCAGCGGTTGAGTCAGCTTCAAAAAAGCCTGCTTCTTTTGGGGTTATTTGCTTCCGGTGTGCTGGTAATCTCGGCCGTTACGATTCCGCAGTTGAAGACGCGATTGGCTCCTTTGGTGGAACGATTCGCTTCCGCCACGGATGTGAACGATCGCTCGGTACGGGAGCGCCTCATGTTTTATACACTGGCTGCTGAGATGACGATGCAGTCGCCGCTGTTCGGTGTGGGGCCCGGGATGTACCCGGCCAACTTCCACACGGCACTCGTCAATCTGGTGGAAGAGGATGCTTCCGGGGTGATGGCCACCAATCAACTTTTGCTCAAAAACTTTGTGGCATTTGAAACGCACAACGATTACTTCCAGATTCTCAGTGAACAGGGATTGTGGGGAATTCTATTATTTTTGCTGTTGATTGCAGGTTTGCTTCAGCCGGTTTGGCATGCAGTGCGGCTGGCTGAAGGCCCCACACAACATTTGGCGTTGGCGCTGCTGCTTTCCATTCTGGGTTATTTGGTGATGATGCTCACCAGTTTTCCCCTGCAGGAACCTGCCCGCAGTGGCCACTTCTTCGCACTATTAATGTTTGCCTACGCGTTTTCCCTGGTGAATCGAGAACCGCTGGAAACTCCCTCGTCCCCATGATTGAGTCCGTCCCCCATTCCAAACCCGTCAACGCCCTCCAAAACTCTGATTACTTTAAGCAGGTTTCGCTTTCTGCCAAGTTGGAAGGCTATGATATTCTGGGGCTTCTGGGTGTTGGAGGATTTGGGCAAGTATTTCTGGCTCGGGATAAACGCCTGAACCGGAAGGTGGCGCTCAAGTTTTTGAGTTCCAATTCTCCGGAAAAGAATACCTTCCACGTCAACTACAGCAAACTCAAGAAAGAGGCGGAATCCGCGAGCCGGTTATCCCATGAGAATATTGTGCAAATCTTCTCCTGGCACACGGCGAATGATTTGGTTTTCTACAGCATGGAACTTGTGGAAGGGAGTTCCCTTGATCAGCTTTTGCAATCCCAACCCGATCTCCCCCTTTCCAAGCGCCTTCAAATTCTTGCCGATGCTGCTTCCGGGTTGGCTTCAGCCCACCGGCAGAACGTTCTGCATTGCGATATCAAACCCCAGAACATCTTGGTGACCCGTGATGGGAAGGTAAAGCTTTCCGATTTTGGCTTGGCCCGTGCCATTCAGGAAATTGGGGATGATTCTCAATCCGGGCGCACCGTTATTGCCGGAACCCTGGGATTCATGTCGCCGGAAGTGGCAAAAGGTTCGCCCCCAACCGTTCAGTCGGATTTGTATTCTCTGGCCGCAACCGCCTACTACCTCCTCAGCGGGAAAACACCCTTCGGGGCAAGTCGCGATACCTCCGCGCTTCTGGAAGCCAATCGAACCGGTACCATGGTGCCCCTGTATGAGGAGCAACCGGATTACCCGCTCCCCATCTACAAACTGATCACCAAAGGACTCCACAACCGCCCGGCGATGCGTTACCAAAGCGCCGATGAGTTCCGCTACGATCTGGAGCGCTGCTTTCTGCAATCGGAATCCCAACAGGAGAAACCCTTCAGTTGGTCGTCGCTTACTCCCAAACAGTATATTTTGGTGGGCTTTGCCTTTGGGCTCCTGACGGGGATTCCGCTGGGATGGCTGATCGCTTCATGGAAGTAGCGCACGATCTCCTCTTCGGCGGCGTCCGATTTCGGTTGAATTCAACGACTCCGGAATTCGATGCCCTCCTGCTGATTTATCCTTTTCAACCAGAAGCAGCGGGAGTAACTCCCGACTGGTGGCTTGAGGAGGAGCAGACTCAAGACGCTCTGCGGTTTGTCCTTCGTTCTGCGGCCCAAAATTACTCGTACACCCTCCGCCATCGCCGGCAACTCATTCCTCTCTTCGGGTATTTGCTGCTCTTTGCCGCCTCGGAAACCAAGCCGGAGCTAACGGTTCTGCATGGGCAGTATCTCATCAAAAATGAGCAGCATCTCATCATCTTGGGCGGAAAAGGCTCCGGGAAAACCACCCTTACACTGGAACTGTTGCGCCGGGGTTGGGTCTCCCAATGTGAAGACATGATCCCCATCGATCTTCAAACTCGATTGATTCACCCTTACCCAAGAGCGTTTGGAATACGGTACCACCCTGAGTTTCTCCTTCGTGAAAAAAATGATCTCTCTATTGAAGGAAAAGTCTGGCGCCCAAACATTGCTCATCGCCATGCAGAGCCTTTTCAGCCAACCCCTAAGCTTCGGGTGGTTTTTCTTCCGTCGATGGAATCGGAGCTCCCTGAATCTCCTTCAACGCATGTTGTTCTCTTGGGAAGCATTCCTCCTTCGCTTGCTTCCGTTCTCAACTCGTTTCCCCCCTACGAATCCGTCCACGATGGCTTCGTCACCTATCTCACGTTTTCGAACCCCTTGAATCCGAAGCAACAAGCCCAACTGCTGGAACATCCGGATCTTGTGGGGCGCATCCCGTATATCGGGGGGCATCATCTGCAAATTCAAGAGTCAACGGCAGTGAAACGTCCGGAAGTTCCCACAATCGGTGAACTCCCTTTGGAGGAGCTTCCCGGTGCCCTGCAGGGAGCGATTCTAAAGGCGCATCACCCCTCCGCGAAATCCATCTCGCCGAATGCCCTGATTTTTCAGCTTTGCCAAACGTTGTTGCACCACCCAGCTCTGCACCTGATCCCGGGGGGGACGCCGGTGGAAACAATCACCTTGCTGTTGGATGCAATAGAGAATCGCTAAACGCCAAAAAGCAGCAACATTCCAACGCCGGCCAGAGCCCCCAGCACAAACCCCAAAACCTGTATCAGCGCCAACTCCGTACGGGAAACGCCTTCAATCACGTCCTGCAATTCCCGGGGATTCATCCGCAGAATTTGTTCTTCCACCAATTGGGCAATCGGGAGCTTGTTTACCCATTCCTCCTGAGCACTTTGGAACTCTCGCAAAATCAAGGTTTCCCATTCCCCGAGTTCCTTCTCCCACAAGTGGGGGAGATCCTGAACGATCTTCTCCTCCAAATCCCTGAAGCCTTCCCAACTCACCCCCGGTGAAGACCAATTGGCGAGTGCTTCCTCCACTTGCGGAATTCCTTCATATTCCAGCCAACCCAGAACGCTTTCCACAATAGAGGCTCGTACCTTTTGCAACGACTCCCGGGATTCCGTCTCCTCCAAGCGCCGCAACAGGCGCGATGCCGCCTGAAGAAAGAGTCCCGCCAATTCCTCCGTTGCCTCATCACTCTGCAGCGTGCGGCGGATTTGTCTTCGCAACTGATCCCAATCCAGCATGAACTGCTCGGCCAGAAAACCCTTCACCGGGTGCTCCTCCCGATAGCGATCAAATCCCCCTTGGAGCAACCCCATGATTCGCTCCAAACCATCCTCTTCCGCCGTTTGCCGTGTCAGAATTCTCGCCAGTGTTTTCCTCAACGGGCGACTTTCCACAAATCGCTCCACCCCCGTGACAAGGATCTGCTCCAACCTCTCCGCCGTGATCAACTTCTCGGTGTTCTGTGCCAACACCCGCTGAACATCCGGGCGAATCAACGCAATCAGCTCCCGACCATGTTTCAGCCAAAGCTCCCGCACCAGTGAACCCACACCCCGACGAAACTCCGGCTGCCGAAGCACGTTTGCGCAGCGGGTTCGCAATTCGTTGCGGATTTGCTCCTGGTTTCTTGTTCCACCGATCAAATCCCGAAGCGATTCTCTCGTGATCAACCTTTGCTCCGCCAATCGGCCCAGCTCTTTTGCCAACCGCGCCTGCTCCCGGGGGAGTGCCCCCTGCGACCAAAACACCAACCAAGGAATCGGTGTTCTAGGGTGAAACAACATTTTGATGGCGAGCCAATTTGTTCCAAACCCGATTGCCGCACTCAATAGCACGACTGCCAAACCCCGATACACCCCATCGACTTCCACACCAATACGGGGCAGAATGACTACCAGCAACACCAAGGGTAGCGCCGCAATACTCAACCCCGCGCAGGCGCCATAACTCCACCCCGACCAATTGGAACTTTTATCCAAAGGGATTCCTCTTCCTCAGAAGGGCTCTTAATCCGTCGCCAGAAACCGTACCATTACCACGGTGATGTTATCAATACCGCCGTTGGCATTTGCTGCCTTGATGAGTTCGCGGATGCAGGTTTCCAAATCCGGATTCTCCACCAAGGTCGCCTGAATCTGGTTATCTTCCACCATGCCGCACAAACCGTCGGAGCAGAGTAAAAACACGTCATTAGCTTGTATTGCTTGGGATTGTACGTCCACTTCCACGTCCAGTTTATTTCCTAAAGCGCGGGTGATGACGTTTTTCCAGCGGTGATTCTTAGCTTCTTCCTCTGTGATGATATTCTTTTGAAGCTGCTCGGATACCCAGGAGTGATCGAGCGTGAGTTGAGTTAGCTTTCCACCCCGGAACAAATAACAACGGGAGTCCCCCACGTGGGCGATACTCGCCTGCTGATGATCGGCGGAAATGAGCATCGCCACCATCGTAGTCCCCATGCCGCTGTATTCCTGATGTTCGAGCGAAAGATTACAAACGTCGCGGTTGGCAATCTTGATGGCCTTGGCAATCATGGCCTCTTCACTCGTCAGGGTGTCGATTGCAGGTGCGGTTTCGTTTGGGTCCTCGCGAAGTCGCCGCAAATACTCCACAATACTCTCAATCGATTGACGACTCGCCACTTCCCCGGCGTTGTGACCCCCCATGCCATCGGCAACGATATACAACCCCATGTCGGAAACCACGGAAAGACTATCTTCATTGTGCCCACGCTTCAGCCCCCGATCACTGAGCCCTGCTGCCTGAATCTTGAAAGCCATAGAATCCATCCATCAATCGCTAGATCATCTCTTCTTTAAGAACAGGACAAAAGGGTGACAACGTCAATTTCAAGAATTGACGATTCGGGAAAGAATTATTTGGACGTCAATAGACTAAAACATTCGCCTTGAGCGAATCCCCCACAAGGCGGAATCTGCCGCCCCAGTGATTCCACATAGGTTTCCGCCCTTGCCACAGGTTAGTGTCATCATCCCGGCTCTGAATGCCGCCGTTTTTCTTCCCCGTCTCTTTGCAGGGCTGAAATCCGCGATTGATGCCTTCCCCGGCGAGGTGGAAGTGATTCTGGTGGATAATGGCTCCAAGGATGAAACCCCTCGGGTCGCTGAATCACACGGTGCCCGCGTTCTGCATTGCCCCACACCCGGCCCCGCGGCGGCCCGCAACCACGGAATGCGCCACGCCCAAGCCCCACTGCTGCTTCTTCTTGATGCCGACTGCGTCCCCGGCCCCGACTACATTGCCTCCTGGGTGCAGGCCTTTGAGGAAGACCCCGAACTCATGCTCGCGGGGGGGAACCTTCTCGACGCTGAAACAAACTCACTTATTGGTATGTACACCTCTTTTTATTGTATTCTGAACGCAGAACGCTTTGCAATTCCTACTGCCACACGACCCGGTTTTCTCCTCACAGCCAACTTCGCTCTTCGCTCTTCCGTCCTTTTTACTCTTGGATTCTTCGATGAAGGAATGTATCCTGCAGGGGAGGACGCCGATTATTGTTGGCGCGCCGATGATATTCAACTTAAGCGCCGTTTTCTTTCCCACATCTATGTTTCTCACCACCACCGTACCACTTGGAAAGGCCTTGCGTGCCAAATGTACAAGTATGGTTATGGTGCTGCCACTGTACAAGCCAAGTGGGGCAAACGGTTCGGGTTTGCTGTGGAAGTAGATTGGCGCTGCTGGGTGCGCATTCCGCGGGCGATTGTCAAACTTATTGTCTTTCCCTTTCGGTATCGCCACTCATGGAGAAAGTATGAGGGACTGCTTGATCTCGTTCGATACCCAGCTTTTATGCTCGGGCGTCTGAGGGGATCCATTAAATACCGTATTCTCTGCCTGTAATCCACCCATTTTTCTGTTTTTGTTCATGATTCCCAAGCTTCTTACTCCACTAATCTTCTTACTCCTTCTCCTGTTTGTAATTATTAAGTATGCAATAAAACTCCTAACCTTTCCGTTTTTCTGGCTCCGAGCCAAACTTTTCCCCCAACCCGACTGGATGATCATTTGTTTGAGCCACGTTGCCTGGAATCATATTTGGCAACGAAATCACCACACGATGACTCGTTTGGCCCTGCGACGCAGAGTTGTCTATTTCGAACACTCAGGACATTCCTATCTTCACGTTTATGCCCATCTGCTTGCACATTGCGTTCTAAAGCCCGATTCACTAAATAAATTGTTTTTTAATCGTAATCCCAAAGGTGTTCACCAACGATTCTTCCTACTGCTTCCTGGTGAGTCCCGTCTTTCATTTATCGCCTGGCTAAATGCCCGCCTCATCGCTTTCGAAATTCTGTTTGAACGCACCCGTTACGGAGGCTCTCCCTACGTTCTCTGGTTCTACTATCCTGCAGGTGTCAAAGTGCTCGACATCCTCAAACCCCTCTCCGTCGTTTACGATATTCAGGATAAATACTCAGCGTTCCTATGGGCCCCGAAGGATATCACCGAGCGCGAAGCCCGAATGCTTCAACACGCCAAAGTTGTCTTCCCCGGTACCTACGCCCTTCATGAATCCCGCCCCCATGCCAACAAACATTTTTTCCCCTGCGCGGTGGAATACAATCACTTCAACGCCGCGGCCCAACCCGATGCCAAAACCCGCTTCATCCCGCCAATACAAATCCGATCCTTTGCCGGCAAAGCGCCTGTGCTGATGTATGCCGGGCTCATCGATATCCGTATCGATCCCAAAATTCTTATTCATGTGGCAGAATCCGAACCCACATGGCAAATTGTCATGATCGGCCCTTTTGAACAAGCATTCCGCCAAGGCAGCACATTCCCCAAAAATATCCATTTCACAGACTCCCAGCCGTACGCCGATCTCCCCAAGTGGTTCACATGGGCCGATGTGCTTCTGATGCCTTGGGCCAAGAATGAACTTACCGAGCACATAAACCCCACCAAAACCCTCGAATACTTTTCCGCTCGTCGACCCGTCGTCGCCACGGCGATTCCCGACCTCCGGAAATTCTACTCAGATACCTGTCTCCTATCCGACACTGCAGACGAGTTTCTGGCGAATTGCCGAAAAGCCCTTGCCGGAATCCCAACCGAACAACTCGATCGCGCTGAAGAGAAAGCCAAATCCTTCGCCTGGGAAGAAGTCGTTGCGGAAATGGAACGCCAAATTGTGAAAACATTTCCTGTTACCTGACCTCACCGAGAACATCACCTCCTCGATCCCCCTGTTCAAAAGGCTTGCTCGTTTCCATCGCCTCTTCAACGCTGGTCCACCCTTGATTTTTCCCCCTCGGAGGCATCGCTTTTTTCCCCATGCATGGTCAGCTTCCGCTTCAATGCGCCCGATGCCTTACTCCCTTCGCCGAAAGTGATTTCGAGCTCAGCTTTCCTGATGGTACCTACAACGCCTTGGCGCTCAATCATCATCACGCCAAGGAGGTTCCGTGTCGTGCCTGTGGGTTGGGCCTGAAGGTACGTGCGGGGATGCTGCTTCAGTTGCAGGGGACTCCCCCCTATTACGACCCCACAACGGAGTTCAATCTGGCGGTGGAAATTCTGCAGTGGTCGGAAACCATGGATTTCAACGGGGTGCTGAATACGTTCATCCGCGAGCGAACGCATGTGCATGCCCCGGATGACATGAAGTGGCTGGCCATCGGCAATCGGTTGGATGCCGTGAATCGAGGGGCTCGGATGCTCGGCGAGTTGGAGGAGATGAGCGACCGCGTGGGGTACATTCCCCCAAATGATCAGGAAAGGGATTTGGGCGTTCTGCTGGATTTCGGCTGCGGGGTGGCGGGTCAGTTGATTGCGGCTTCGGGCCGTGCGACCCAGTTGATTGGAGTAGATTCAGCGCTCACGGAACTCGCCCTGGCGCGACGGAATTTGCTGGATCACGGGTGTGAGGGGAATGTGCGGTTGATTCAGGTGGAGGGGGAGGAGTTGCCGTTGAAGCGGTGCAGTGTGGATACCATCATTCTGCGCGATACAATTGAGCACTTTCAGGATCAGCGGGTGGCGCTTTCACGGGCGTGGCGGGCGCTCAAACCGGGGGGGCGGTTGATTCTCAATTCCCCGAATCGCTACATGCTGTGGTGGCTGGAGCCCCATGTGTCGCTCTGGGGGATGGGCTTCATGCCCCGGGCTTGGATGTCGCCTTA
>JANRMB010000199.1:0-5674 GCA_033761985.1 Candidatus Sumerlaeia bacterium
CACACCCGTTCCTTTTGGAGGTACAGCCAAAGGCTTGGGAGGTTGTGCCTTCCAATCAATCGCCGCGATGGATTCCTCCACATGCAACGCCCGCTTGGGCTCACGGTTCCAGTCCCAGAGGCGATAGGTGGTATCGGAGGATTGCTGCACCTCACAAATCAACGTTCCGCCGCAAATGGCATGAACCGTCCCCGCGCGCACATACAAAAAATCGTCGGGGTGTGCCGGGTAACTTGCCACTTGCTCTTCAATCTCTCCTGTCACCGCCCCGCGCCGCAAATCCTCTGCTGAAACTCCCCCTTTCAACCCAAAAAGAATCTCCGTGCCCGGGGCGCAATCCATCACATACCAGCACTCTGTTTTCCCACGATCCCCAATCGCCCGCGCCTGCTCATCGTTCGGATGCACCTGAATGGAGAGATCTTCCTGAGCATCGATAAACTTCACCAACAACGGGAAGCGCTCCGGAACGCTGGTGCTTCCCACCATTTCACGGGGGAATAGTTTGTACAACTCCCCAAACTCCCGACCCGCAAACACCCCGTTCGCCACGCGCGAGCGCCCATTGGGGTGATCAGAAAGCTCCCAGGATTCCCCGATGACTTCGCCCTCGGGAAGCGGCTTCCCCAAAACCGTCTGCAATCCACGTCCCCCCCAGGGGCGCGCGGAAAAGTGCGGGGTCATCAACAACGGATAATCGGGAACGGCAACAGCCATGGCCAAAAGTGCTTTCTGGTGGATTGAAAAAAACGACCTACAACCCACCAGAAATCAAGCGCCCAAGGCAAGAGTTCTGTTGTATGAGGAGCATACAACGTTATGGGAACAGCCCGCGTACTTCCTTCTCACGGCCAGTCTTCCCAACGCCAAGAATCAGTGCTCCCTTGCGCATGCTTACCTTGTGGTGCTGAGCGGTGCGGAAGGTGGAGATAAAGGCCCGGCGAATCAACTGCTGCAAGCGCACATCCACCTCTTCAGCCGTCCAGAAGAACATCTGAATATCCTGAACCCACTCAAAGTAGGAAACAATCACCCCGCCGGAGTTGCACAGAATATCCGGAATCAACATGATGTCCGAATCGGCGATCACCGCGTCGCCCTCTGTGGTACAAGGGCCATTGGCCCCTTCCGCCAGAATCCGGCAGTTGAGCTTGCGGGCGATGTTCTCATCAATCTGCCGTTCCAAAGCTGCCGGAACCATGATGTCACACTCGCGGGCGAAAAACTCCTCTTTGCTGACCTTCTCCAACCCGGGGCACCCTTCCAACGTTTTATGGGTGTGGAGATAATGCAGGGCGTCATCGGGATTGATGGGGCTACCACTCAGGAAGCACCCGGAAACATCGGCAATCCCCAGAATTTGACAACCCCGCTTATGAAGTTCCTGAGCCGCCACGCTCCCCACGTTCCCGAAGCCCTGAACCACGGCGGTGGATTGATTCAGCTTCATTTTCATCTCACGGCAGGCTTCCTCAATACAATACACCACGCCCCGCCCGGTGGCTTCACGCCGCCCAAGCGTCCCGTAAAGTGAGGCGCTTTTGCCCGTAACAATTTGGGGAACACTATGCCCAATATGCATGGAGTACGTATCGTACATCCACGCCATTTCGCGTTCACCAGTCCCCATATCGGGAGCCATTACGTCGATCTGCGGACCAACAAATGGAAGCAACTCCTCCATAAAGCGGCGAGTGACGCGCTCCAATTCCCCCACAGAACACTCCCTGGGATTTACGTTCACCCCCCCCTTGGCGCCACCGTAGGGGAGCCCCGCCAACGCACATTTCCACGTCATCATCATGGCCAGCGCCACCACCTCGCCCAGATCCACATGGGAATCATACCGAACCCCACCCTTGCCGGGTCCTGCCGTGAGGGAGTGTTGAACCCGGTACCCCTGAAACACGCGTATCTCGCCGCTATCCAGCTTCACCGGCACGGTGACGATGATGGAACGCTTCGGTCTGCGAAGCCGGTCCAGCGTACCGGGCTGGAAATCCAGATACGGCTCCACACTGTTGAGCTGAGCCAAAGCCTGTTGGTAGAACGGAGAATGATCGTACATGAGAACCCTCAATAAAGCGCATTATGCTGCCCCGTTGGTATCCCAAAGTTCCGCCCAGAGGGGCAACTACCAAGACTTACTTGGTACAAAAAAACTTGCCGCCAATCTGGAAGCATGGTTACGCATAATCATCAACAAGCAGTATATTGGAACGCTGATCAAAAAATACAATACGAAATCCAATACTTGTCCTTGGAAAGCGATCTTGAATAACACAATAAGGAGAAATTACTTGGAAGGGTCAAAAAGTAATGAAATAAACGATCAGTATTACTTTGGAGTTTTATTTTGTCTATTTGGTTTAATAGCTTTAATAGCTTGTGTATCTGAAATATCTCGTATAGTAAATCGTGAGAAATATATAAAAAAATATCAAGCTAGAATTATTGAAAAACATGAAATTCTGAATAAAAACAATAGAGGTTCATATCAAAAAGAGTATTGGGGAATCATTGAATTTATTGAACTTGATACTCCAACAACAACTTCTTTATCGCTTACAGCTAATGTGTATCGAAACTGCCCTAATGGTTCACAAATTCAGGTTGATGTTTTTGACGGTAAGCTCGAAACAGCATCCCTTGGTTGGTCAATATCTGGAATTCTCTTAATTGTCTCATTCCCAATTGTTTCTCTTACGATAGGACTGGTGCTGATCTTAGAATCCGGGTGTAAATGGCATTTGGCATTTACCAAGTATTTGTGATAACTTGGGTTTGTTGGTCTTACTCCCCCTCTTCTTTGTGCGGTTCCCCCAAGCCAAACTTTTCCAACCGGTACCGAAGCGTGGCGCGACTTAACCCCAGCAGCTTGGCTGCGGAGGATTTGTTATCGTTGCAACGCACCAACGCCTGCTGAATCAAACTCCGCTCGTGCTGCTCCAGATCAAAGCCCACCTCCGGAATTCGGAACGGGTGCCAGCGCTTATCTGTGGAAGTCTCCGCTGTACCGGTAATCGCCACACCGCTGGGCCCCAGGCTTGGGCCCGCTTTTTCATATTCCTCCGTGATTCTTCCCAGCGCCTCCAAGCTCGCCAAGGCCTCCACCTGAAGTAGTTCCGGAGTCAACGCCGGCCCCTTGATCAGGATCATCGCCCGTTCAATCACGTTCTGCAACTCGCGAACGTTCCCCAGCCACCGGTGACTGAGCAGCACCTCTTCCGCTTCTGGTGAAATGCCCGGCACCGCTTTCCCCATTTCCTCCGCAAACCGCGCCAGGAAAAACTCCGTGAGCGGAATGATATCATCTTTCCGCTCACGCAAAGGAGGAAGAACCAGGGGGAATACATTCAACCGGTAAAACAGGTCGTCCCGGAAGAGCCCCTTGCTCACCTTATCCCGAAGATTTTTATTTGTAGCCGCCACAAAGCGGATATCCGTGCGGATGGTTTTGGTTCCCCCCACACGCTCAAACTCCTGGGATTCCAACGCCCGGAGCAACTTCGCCTGAAGAGCCAAATCCATCTCGCCGATTTCATCCAGAAACAACGTTCCCCCGGTTGCCAGTTCAAAGCGCCCTTTTTTCTGCTCCGTCGCCCCAGTGAAGGAACCTCGCTCATGACCAAACAACTCGCTTTCCAAAAGTGTTTCCGGAATAGCGGCGCAGTTTAGGGCGATGAACGGCCCCCGGGAACGCGGCGACCCCAGATGAATTGCCCGTGCCACCAACTCTTTCCCCGTCCCTGATTCCCCATAGACCATCACCGTGGTATTCGTAGCCGCCACAGCGCTCGCCGTATCCAGAAGCTCCAGCATTTTGCGGTCTTCACAGATGATGCGATCAAACGCATACCGGTTCCGTAACTCTTTGCGGAGGAGGCGGTTTTCCGCCCGCAACTCCCGCTCTTGAACCGCCCGCTGAATCGCGAGCTTAATACGCGCTTCCTCGAATGGTTTGGTGATATAATCCGTCGCCCCGGCCCGCATGGCATCCACCGCCGACTCAATACTCCCGAACGCCGTGATGACGATAATCGGCACATCGGGGTCGAGTTCACGGATCTCTTTGATGAGGTCCATCCCCCCCATCTGCGGCATCCGGAGATCTGTAATCACCACATCGGCGGGGTTTTCCTGAAACGCCTTCAGGGCCTCTTTGCCGTCGGCGGCCAACTCCAACTCATAGTCCGCGTTGGAAAGCAACATCCCTAACAACCGGCGCATCCGTTCTTCGTCTTCCGCAATCAACAGCCTCGTCATATGCAACTCAACAATCCGTAAATTCCACCGCCAAGTGGGTTTTTCACCATTGGAGCCGAAAGAATGCCACAACAGGGCACTGTGGGGCTAACGCAAAAAAGGCATCCCGGTGGAAACGGAATGCCTTCAATGCTTCTTGGGAACTTTGCTGGATGCCTAGTTTACCGGTGGTGGGGGAGGTGGTGGGTAGTTCCGCCAATCTTGGGGATCCGCATCCATGGGTGGGGGAGGAGGAAGCGCATCCCCGGGTTCCACCGCATAACGGTCGTCCCCGTAACCACCGCCGCCATAACGGGCCGCATCGGGATCATACGCCTCATCCATCGGTGGGGGAGGAGGTTGGTAGGCATCCTCATAGGGCTCAGGAAGTTTGGAGGTGGGAGCCGGTGGCGGGTAGTACCCCGAATCGGATTCCGGCGCAGCATACTGTTGGGCGTAGGGTTCCATCGGCGGAGGAGGCGGAACTTCCTGCCCATAATCCGGAGACGGCGGAGGAGGGGGAGCATACCGTTGATCGTAATCCTGATTGGAGGCCCCTTGCCCATACGCGTAGGAGGGTGGTGGGGCGTAGGGATCCGGTTGTTCGGGGTAGGAGGGTGCTTGATTCGATTGCTGAGATTGCTCCATCGCCATGCGCTGGGCCGCCTCGTACTCCTCCAACGTGGGTTGAACATAGATCGCTTTCCCCGCACCAGCACCTGCTCCCGCTGCCATCGCCATACCGGCGGAGCCATACATTCCCGGTCCACTTCCAAACCCAGTATTCCCACTAAAGTTCATGGGATTGGAAAACAACGTTCCGTTTCCAAAGTGACTTTCAATAAAGTACAAACTGGAAGCATGCATAAAAACGGTGATGGGCGAGGTTAGCACCGCAACCACCCATACATTCAAGATCGGAATACATCCGATGCAAGCACACATGAGGAGTAATGCGACGATAAAACTTATGATCCCGAGTGCGATATTCAATCCCACTCGAATTCCGAAAAAGATCATCCCCGAACCGATATTCCCTGAGAACAATGCGGTTCCTTCTTTCCAGCCATCCAGAAAACCAACCCGACGCATAAACATCAGCGGTATCACATAGTTATTGATGAGGAAGTTGATGAAGCTGAGCACTATCAGCGCTGCCAGAAACACCCCTATGGTGGCGATTAATATCACAACATGTGCTGAAGTAACCGAATCAAACTGGAACTCGGAGATATCTGTAATATCGGCAAAAGCACCAGAAAAATACAAGCCGGCAAAACCGGCCCCAGCAATCAACAAGTAGACCAGAAACCCTAGCACAACCAACATTAATCGAAACCCAAACAACGAATTCCCCTGCTCTCTCCAGTCCCCATCCAGCAGCAAGTGGCTTCCCTCCGGATCAGCCGTTACAATCTTCTTCACCATG
>JANRMB010000200.1:0-31166 GCA_033761985.1 Candidatus Sumerlaeia bacterium
TCGCGTGCTTTGCGCCACGCGGCTTCCCGTTCCTCCACCCAATTGATCAGCACATCACGCCATACGCCGTATTTTTTCGCCTTCGGAAGTTTGGCATCCTCGCGCACTTGCCGCGCAGCGCGCTTGGTGTCGTAATCATACAATGCCTCGAACAACTCCTCCCAGCTATCGCCGGCAAACTGCATGATGAAGAACTGCACCTTATCCTCGGAAAGGCCGCGCAACCGGAGTTCCTTCAGCACTTCCTGCAGCGGATCCAAAATTCGTTCGCGCTCCTTGGCGAGCGGCTGATGCAGAAACTTCCAGTAGGCAAAACCTCCGGCAACACCAAGCAATCCCATGGCGATCCACATCCACAACCAGCCGACCAACCAGAGCATCAGCACCGTCAGCCCTGTCCCCACAATCGCCTGAAGCCACGTCTTCCAGCCGAGCGAAAACAACAACCGCCGCACGCGCAGAAACAAGGGCGCGCGGGTGAGGAAACCAATTGTCAGGAACGCCAACGCCGGTACCAGTGTCCCCAATGCCAGACCGAATCCGATGGCGAAAAGGCTCTGGCTGAGAAGGCAAATCACCAGAATCAGCGGCGGAAGAATCAGCATCCCCAACTGCACCGTGTCTCTCAACGCACGCCCCTTGGCGTTGTGGAATTCCAGCGCAACCCGCTCCAGAATTCCCAGATGATGCTCCCGGGGTTTGAAGTCCCCGCTGGAGTCCACACCGAGATACAGCTCCAACTGACGCGCCACCTCGTGCATGTTCGGGTAGCGATCGTCGGGGTTTTTGTGAAGCATCTTCTCCACAATGGTTTTGATGCTGATGGGGACATCCCCCACGTGAGTGGAAAGGGGAATCAGCGGTTCCTTGATGTGTTTGGTCATCAGCTCAAAAGCGGTGGTGCCGGAGTAGGGAGCCTTGCCGGAGCAGAGATAATAGAATGTACACCCGAGCGAATACTGGTCACTCCGGCCGTCAACTGTGGCGGTATCGCGGGCCTGTTCGGGAGACATGTAGGCGGGTGTCCCCATGGCAACTTCCGCCTGGGTTAAGTCGGTGCTCATGGCCTTCAGGCGAATATCGTCGCCGTAGTGCTGCATCCCCATGGGGCGCTCTTCCCATTGGTGCATTTTGGCGAGACCCATATCGGCCACCTTGATCACGCCGTGCTCGTTCAGCATCAGGTTGTCTGGTTTGATGTCCCGGTGTACCATGCCACGATCGTGGGCGTAGGCGAGTCCGCGGGCAGCCTGAAGAATATATCCGGCGGCTTCATCGAAGGGGAGTTTCCCTTTTTCGCGGGTGATGTCCCCGATGTTTTTACCACGAACAAATTCCAGGCTGATGTAGTGAATCCCCTCGGCAAAACCGATGTCGATAACGCCCATGATGTTGTGGTGGCTGAGTTGCGCGGCGCTCAATGCCTCGCGGGTGAAACGCGCCAAGAGCTGCGGATTGCCGGCGAATTTTTCCGGCAGAATTTTGAACGCCACCTTGCGATCCAGCGAAACCTGATGCGCCAAGTACACGGCTCCCATCCCACCAGCTCCCAGCAACGATTCGATAAAATAGCCGTCGAGCGTTTTGCCGAGGAGCTTCATGTAGTGACGGTGTTTTTCCGGCACTTCCTGCAGCGGGGGAACGTTCTTGGTTTGGCGAGCCGCCTGATTGGTGACGCGGTTCGCCTCGGAGGAGCGCCGCGTGGGGTTCTCCGTGGGGGCGCCGAAGTTGGTGCGTTTGGTGGCATCGGTACTCGGGCGACCTTTGGTTTGCTCCACCACGGGAAGCGTTGCAGCCAAGGCGTCAATCACTTCCCCCCGGGCGGTTGCCTCGTTTTTTTCGTACTCAACCGTGGCGTCGTCATCGGGGTTGTACTCTGGGGCAAAGGAATTGAGATCCTGAATTGGGGCGTGAACTGTGGGTTGTTCGGAATCCGCCATCAGCGGGCGAGTGAGCTCGGCTTCCTCTGTGGCATGCATTCGGGTTGATTGATTGTTGTACGCCTGAGGAGCAGGGATGGTAACGTCATCTTCCGGAAGGGGGGCAGGAGCCGGTTTTTTGGGGAGCGTCACGGGTTTGGGGACAGCCGTCTGGGCTACAACGCGCGTTTCCAGAAGTTCTTCCTGCTGTGCGGCGGAGAGCTTGGCTCCGGGAAGAATTTGAGTGGGTCCTGAATCCGCCGGGGCCACGGGGCTTTTTTTGGCCAGCGGCATGGTGGCGTCATCGGGGAGAACATGAGTCTCCGCATCATCAAACGGATGGGGCTCAAACCCCATGGTTTCCGCCGGGATGGGTTGTTCCTTTCCCTCGTCCCCACGAATCGGATTCTTCGGATCGCTCATGCTACTGTCCTGCCGGATAGCGTGTTATGCTTTGGGATAATGGTGGTTCGCAGGGGTGCAGCATGCCAACAAAAAAAGTTCCCCGCCCTCAAACGAAGGCGGGACGATTCCGTTTTCCCGATGTCTTTGTTGCTGCTCGTCTCAGGACTCCTCACCGTAGCGCCGCTACGCCATCGTCGCCCTCGCCTCACGCGCCTTGACCTCAGAAAAACGCCTCTCGTCCCATTTACGGATTCTTCCTGCAAACTAAGGCGGGGAGTGATAAGGAGAACGAGCGTCCCGCTAGTTGCTGAAGCCGGATCGCCGTGGAGCGGTATGTTTAGTTAATCAACCCACTTCCGCTCAAGTACACGATATCGCCATCACTGATGGTACCGTTGGTGGGATCATAGGAAAGGTCCTGCAGGTTTGATTCAAGGCTTCCCACGGCCACGGTGCTGGTACCGTCGAAGATTGCCGTTACGGCAACTTCATTCACGTCGCCCAAGCGGGCGGGCGTTTTGGTATCGGTAAAGGTGGAAAACTGATTGGGATTATCGGTCCCCACGCCGAGGCGTCCGCGGTCTTCCAGCACATCGGCATCGGGGCCGAAGCTGGTGAGAATCCAGCCGTTTTTACCAATTTTGGCGTTGCGATAACAGTACGTCAGGAATCCGGCGGCTTGTTTGGCAAAGGGGTCTGTGGGGATGCTGGTAGTATACGCGATGGGGGTGGTAATATTGGCGAAGTCCCGACCCACTTGAACCCCGTTAGCGCCGCGTGTGCGGAAGGCATAGTAGCCCCCGGCACGGGGACCGAAGAATGTGGCGATCTCCTGAGGGTAGTTGTTGGGGTTATCGGTTCCTTCGGGATAGGCCGTGTGATCCACCCGGTAGGATTCCACCGCTGTGGCAAGAGCGCGGAAATCCGCCTTTACCCGGGCGACTTTGGAGCGGGTTTGTGCCTCCAAAAAGTTGGGAACGGCAATCGCCGCAAGAATAGCGATAATCGCCACCACAATAAGCAGTTCAATCAAAGTGAAGCCGCGCTGGAACATGAGAAGTGCCTTGTATCAAAGTTTGCCTGTGTCGTGCGGGGATGGGTTATGCGAAGAGCATTGGGCGACGCAAGGGTTATTTTGATATGCCAAACATTCTGTCTGTAAAGATGTGTTGTGAATGAATGCCCCAAGTTTTGTTGGAAAACCAGACCCCTTACCGAGCGAGAGGCTCCGGGCGCCCCACCGCGAATCCCTGGATCAGATCAAATCCCAAATTCTCACAAATCTCCGCCTGCTCCTCAAACTCCACTCCTTCCGCCACCGCCAGCATCCCCTGATCTTTTGCCATCTGAACAAGGCTACGCACCAGTGCAATCCTCCGGGTATCCCCCCGGTTTGCGGGCATGAACTCCTTGTCGATTTTCACCCCGCTAAACTGGTATTCCAGCAGATAACTCAAACTCGTGTGCCCTGTTCCAAAATCATCGAGAAACACCCGGTATCCCAACTCATGGAGGAGATAAAGATTCCGAATCGCTTGGGAGCGGGGAACCAAAGGGGAGCGTTCCGTGATTTCCAGAACCACCTGATGGGGAGCGATTCCACGGGAGGCAAACGTCTTTTGAACCCGCTCCGGGAAATCCGGGTGGTCCAGCTCGTAAATGCTGGTGTTGAGTGCCACAAAGCAATCCTGATGGGTTTCTTTCTGCATGGCGCCAAACTGCTCGGCCACTTCGCTGTACACCTTCTGCCCAATTTGATTCATCAACCCTTTGGCTTCAGCAATTGGGATAAACTCGTTGGGGAGAAGCATCCCCAGCCTTGGGTGGTTCCAACGGATTAACGCCTCCATCCCTTTGGGGGTTACTTCCCCCGGACGGCAAAGCGGCTGGTAGTAGACCACAAAATCCAAATCCCCCCGACGCAGATCATACTCGAGTTGGTGTGTAGGGGATTTCTTGATGGGGAGCGGAGTATCTTCGATGCTCGAAACATGGTCGGCGTTTTCCAGAAGCTCCATCACCCGTAACCGCACCGTGGTGCTCAGTCCCGATATACGCCGGTGCAAGTGGTCGTTCCGGACTGCAAGGCCCACGGCATTGCCGAGAATCTGCAACAGATTCATTTCTTCGGGGGTGAATTGGCGTTCCAGATCAAACATATACACCCCGATGACCCCCACCACTTGTTCATGAACCAACATGGGAACACCGGCGTAGGAGCGGAAGCTTAGATGCCCGGGTTTGGCTTGTGCGCTGGCTTGCAGCTTCTTGGTAACCATGTCCGTCTCTGTATTCAACACCGTCATGGTCTTTCGGCCGTACACCAACTCCCGGGCAATCCCCACGTCGGAGGGTATCTTTTGTAGAAGCAACCCATCAGGAACGCCGTAAGCATAAATCAACTCCAGCAACCCATCACTATCCACCCGGCGAATCACGCAGGCATCCACGTCAAGGACTCTGCATATTTTGGAGGTAACGAATCGCGCCTGACTCGTGAATCGCTCACCACTCGCCAATCGATCGCAGACCATCCCAATCAATTGCATTTGTTCCTTCAATCCGGAGGAATCAAACGTGGGATTTGTTGATGAGCTTGAGTCCTCTGATTGCATTTTAGACTCCCAAGTCTTATTATCCATCTTTCACTGTAAATTTCCCCCACCACATCCCTCAACACAATTCAAAAAAACCTTCACCGGAAAATCTTTGCCCTTCAGCCACAACCCCGCTTGTATTCGAAAGATTCAATAAATCCCACTTTCCTCGGCGTAACCACCTGATGCTCCGATACTTCACACTCCTAAGCTTATGCTACATGCTCACGGGTTGCGCCAATAGGACCCCCTCGGCGGAATCCACCATGATCCCAGAACAACACCCCGTTCGCATCAACCGCACCATCACTCTCCAGGTGGAAGCACAATATCTGCTGTATTTCCCCCCCGGGTATGACGCTTCTCAAACGGAACGATGGCCACTTTTGGTGTTTCTTCACGGCAGCGGCGAGCGTGGCAATAATTTGGAGCTGCTGAAGCTCCATGGGCCTCCAAAACATTTGGCCAAAGGAGAGCATTTCCCCCTGATCATCGCCAGTGTGCAATGCCCCGAAGGCTCATGGTGGGATCCCTACGTTCTGGACGCCGTGCTGGATGAACTCCTGGAAAACCACCGCGTTGATGAAGACCGAGTGTACCTCAGCGGTTTGAGCATGGGGGGGTATGGAACATGGGCTTGGGGGCTCCATTCTCCCGAGCGGTTTGCTGCTCTGGCGCCCATATGCGGCGGCGGGAACGACTTCTTGGCGTGCCGCCTTAGCCACATGCCGATCTGGGCGTTCCACGGCGCCAAGGACAAGGTGGTGCTTCTGGAGGAATCCGAGAAAATGGTGAACGCCATCAATGAATGTGGGGGGAACGCCAAGCTCACCGTTTACCCGGAAGCCACTCACAATAGCTGGTCCATGACGTATGAGAACCCGGAGTTCTGGTCTTGGATGTTGTCACAACGCCGGAACGCTAAGTGAAAAAGAAGATGCTACTAAATATGTCTCTCGCAAAGGCGCGAAGACGCAAAGGAAGATAAAAAAAGATTTGCGCAAAGGCGAATAGAACGCAGATCGATCGCTGTTAAATCCGTAAAGAAGCATCCTGAATTAAGATTTTGCTGGTAAAATCAAATCCAAATAACCGCATAAAATCTGCCCTACCAGAGCCTCTGGTTGTATTCAAAATCATGCAATCTTTGCGTCTTCGCGCCTTTGCGAGAAATTAGTTTAAGCTATAATGTGACTTATACTGGCAGACTAAATAAGTCTCTCGCAAAGGAAAGGTAAAAAGATCTTCACTTCACTGTGAAAGCGTTGTTATAGAAACCATCACCCTCTGTAACCACGATATTGTAGTTCTCGGGGTCGTTCATCCAGTTACCGTCCACAATGAGTTTGTACTGATAATAGCCACGCTGAAAGGTGAACTTGCCTCCCCAGAAATTGCTGTCGTTGGGGTTTTGGTAGATGGGAAGCGGTTGCCAATTACTGAAATCCCCGGCAACTTCCACCTTCTTGGCTTCGGGGTTGTAGTAGAAGAACAGCACACTGGTACCGTCAATAACCGGGTTGGTACGGGCATTTCCACTCACCATCACATTGTTGACTGTCCCAATTCCGCTGATGGTTTTGAAAGGGTTGTAGGGGTCGTCGAAGTATTCATCATTCTGGGAAATATACTTGTACTCATACACGCGGTTTGTTTCCAGAAAGATGTTCACAAACCAGTTCCCCTCATGCCACGTCATGGGGATTTCCCGAGTCCGCCAGTTATTGAAATCACCCAGCAGGTAAACGGCCTGCTGCTTTTTTTCGGGGTCGGGGTAGTATAACGTAAAGGGGTTGGTGTTTTCCCGCTGAATGCGGATGTCCACCGCGGTGGTTTCAAAGAACTTCAGGGAATCGTTTTTGCCGAAGCCCCGGAAGTTCCGAACAGCGGTGAGCATCCGTTCGCTGTGCGCATTGAAATCGAAAGGGGACTTGTACCCAACCATGCGGTCGATCTCGCGCCCTGCGGAATCCAGGAACATGACCGTTGGAATCCGGTAGACGCCGAGGGACTGAACAAGCTGGGGATTATCGGTGATGTTGATGGCGATATTAATAAAGTTCCCCAAACTTGCGATAACTTCAGGGTCCTTGAACGTAATTTCCTGCATTTGGTAGGCGGGGTGGGCGGTCCGGGTGTAGAAATACACCATGCCGGGCTTGTTTTGCCACAGCATCGTTTGCTTGCCTTTTTCCAAATCGGTCATCCACGTAATGGATTGAGGCGGCTCCTGTGCGTGGAGCAAAGGCGCTCCCCACATGAGGAAGAGTTGCAGAACACAAATCAAAGCAAGGATGGGTGATTTCGTTGGGGACATGTGCGACTCCCTGAGTCCAAGTGAAAGGCTTTATACGCGAAGCAAGTGTGGCTACGCAAGTACGAAATCTTTCTCCTTCGCTAACAATTCCACCCACCCATTTTGTTTTTAGTCGAAAGATGGGAGCTTTATCCTGAACTTGGACTCTCTCCGGTTCGCCAGCCGATTACCCAACAGGATTTTCCGTTTTATCAGTTGTCCTTTGGCAATCCGTGTTCTACCCTCGATGGATATCCACATTGATGAAGTTTGAGTTTATTTCATGGTTCCAATCCTCCGCTCGATACTTGTTGGTAGTTTGCTTGCGTTTGGCTCGGCGGGGTTGGCCAGCGCCCAATCCCTGTTGATTGACAACTCCGACCCCGGATTTTCCACCACCGGTTCTGGGTGGGATGTCTCTGCGCTCCCCGGTTTTCTCGGTACCGACAGTCTCTCCAATCGCATCGGTACCGGTGCGGATGAGGCCCGTTGGGAAGCCACCCTTCCGGAATCCGGTTATTATGATGTCCATGCCTGGTGGGTGGGTTCCGCGAATCACTCCCCGTTGGTGCCCCTCACCATTAAACACGCGGAAGGCGAAACCACCCTCCGCATCAACCAGCAGGTGGGGAGCGGTCGTTGGAATCATCTGGGCCGCTATCGGTTCAATAACTCGACTCCCGCCACTGTGAAGTTGGCGGACGTGGGGAATCCTGCCGCACTGAACAGCCTTGTTTCCGCTGATGCCATCCGGTTCACCTATGCAGGGGCTGATGCGGAACCCAACCACCCCCAAGTGGAGATTGGTGGCTTTTCTCCCTGCCACAACTGCCTTGGGAGCATCCTGCCGGGAGTTTTCGAGGATGATCCAGAAACCCGGTATTTCATCGTCTCCGATATGCCAGAAAAGTTTGGCTATCCCACCGCCGGGCCCATCACCCGCAGCGATGGGATTCTCTACCACACCAAGGTACTTCTTCCTTCCTTCGGGACCAATTACCCCCCGGCTCCCTTTCATGAGCAGCAGGTGAATGACTTCACCACCATCGACGATGATTTTGAGATCTTCATCTTCAACATCGCCCAGCCCGGAGACACCAGCAAGCCCCGCCGCATTGTGGTGCATGTCACAAACAACGGGGCGGAACCTGTTGTACTGAATCCCTCGCAGGTGATCATCACCGATGGCACCATCGGGACTGTTCACCAGATGGAATCCGATTTGGGGCGTCGTGTGTATGCAGGGGAGTGGGACACCCAGGACATCACCAACCTTCCTGATAGCATGACCATTGCACCCAGCACCGGAGCGGTGATTGCGCTTTCCAAAAAATTTGCCGTGGCGGGCAACTCCCGGTTCAAGAGCCAAAACTTGAATTGCTTCGGGATTGTGCGCGGTTTGGTACAAGGAACAAACCCCGATCTCACGGTTGCCATCGTGGCCATCGATGAAACCAGTGCTGATGCGGCTCCCAACTTGGCGGAAATCAATGCCAAAGCTCAAAAACTCATCGCCGCAAACATCGGCGCTCCGGAGCTTGAGGACTTCCAGTTCGATCATACTCCCCCCAACTGCACGCTTCGGCGCAGTACCGGGGTATTTCCCCATAAAGTTTGGCGCGGCGCTTTGGGTGTGGATGTGAATACCCTTTCCAGCGATGCCACGTACCAAATGGGACTCGATTCCGTTCGCACACCAGATTGCCCCGAACTCAGCCAAACCGTTCCTGCTCTCCTTGGACCCAAGTGGCTCCGGCAGGAAAGCATTGGCAACTACATGGTGGATTACCGTGTTCAGGTGACTCTTTCCAATTCTGGGAGTGAAGCTCGCCCGTTTGATCTGCAATTTGGGAAAGCCAACGCCGATATTGGCTTGGTGTATCAGATGGCGATTTCAGAGGCCGGCCCCGTGAGTGATTCCTCTGTGGACGCCTCGGAGCCAAAAACCTCTTGGGCGGGTAAAAACCAAAGCTCACCATTCAAATCGCTTCTTCCCGCACCCATCACCCTGCAACCCGGCGAAGTGCGCCATGTGGGCCTGCGATTCCAGATTCTTGGAAACTCCAGCACCCCGTTCCAGTTCCGGATTCCGGGCACGGAATAAATCCCGGATGACACCGGGCCGTTGGCCCTCGGATTGAATAAGGCCGGATAAGACCTGGGCCTTCGACCCAGGCTTGTATAAATCCGCGCCGTTGGCGCTGGATCCTTCCTGCTGCAGAAGTTTGGTGGTCCGGACTTTCCTTCTCGATCCTCAGTGATTCCGTTCAACCTGTTTTTCCTCCCGCCTCCCCTGCGATTCCTGTTTGCAATATTCCCCGCGTTGTGATTGGTGGAAACAATTCAGCCGCACCTCCGCCAATTTGGTGGGGGGCGCCTTAGCGCATGATTGAGGGAGTCTCTCCATGGCAAACACGAACGATCAAAAAAAGAACATGGAAATGCTGATCAAGGAGGACATGGCGGCGGCCATCGACAAAGCCAAAAAAGAAAATCGGGTTGTCCCCAAAGGTGAGTTCGCCACCCGCCCCCGAAACGCCAATCCCAAATCCGTTTTCCCCAAACATGAGGCCGGTACCTGGGTGAATAAGCATGGCCTTCCGGGAATGGAAGATTACTCCGAGGAACTCCCCGAAGGATACGACGTCGCCGAATACGATCAAGCATCCATCATCCAGAGCCTCACGGAGAAAGTGGGTCTTCCCTACGGAAGCATTGATGACTATGAATTAACGAGTGAGGAAGCCGAACGCGCGCGTTCCTTTGTTCCCTCCTCCATCGCCCGGGATAAGCGCATCTTCCCTCTGGTGGAAGTCCTTGCACCCGGGGAACGCCCCATCCTCAAGGTCGGCATTTGCGACGCCCTTGATGTCACCATCGTGGACGACATCCGCTTCCTTCTCCCTGAGCACGATATCGAAGCCATCGTTATTGATGAGGATGACGTCATCGAGGCGATCGACAAGTATTACGGCATGGGCGATGAATCCATGGAGTCCATCCTCGGAGAAGAGGAAGACGATGTGGAAATGGGCGACGCTCTTCAATCCAAGGGGATTGAGATTGATTTGGAGTCGCTCGCCAATGATCCCCCCGTCATCAAGCTGGTGAACCTGTTGCTTGTTCGCGCGGTACAGGAACGCGCCTCAGACTTGCACATTGAACCCTTCGCTGGAAAACTTCGTGTTCGGTACCGGGTGGACGGGGTACTGCGAGAAATCCCCTCCCCCCCAAAATCCCTGCAAATTGGTCTTCTCACACGCCTTAAAGTTATGGCCGGTTTGAACATCGCCGAAAGCCGGATTCCTCAGGATGGCCGTATCAGGCTTTCCATCTCCGGAAAGGAAATCGACCTCCGGGTCGCTTCCGTCCCCACTGTGTACGGCGAGTCCATTGTGATGCGGGTTCTCGATAAGTCCACCATGATGATCGGGATCAAGCAGTTGGGCTTTCAGGAGGAAGTGCTGGAATCGCTCATCAAGGAAGCCAACAAACCCAACGGCATCGTTCTGGTAACGGGCCCCACGGGTTGCGGAAAAACCACCACGCTCTATTCATTGATCGGCGAGGTGTTTGACTCGGGCCTGAAGTTTATCACCACCGAAGACCCTGTGGAGTTCGAACTTCCCGGCATTGTTCAGGTGAACATCAACACCCGCGTGAAGCTCACGTTCGCCGCTTGTTTGCGGAGTATCCTGCGGCAGGACCCCGACGTTATTATGGTGGGGGAGATCCGTGACGTGGAAACCGCCCAGATCGCCATCCAGGCGGCCCTTACCGGCCACATGGTGTATAGTACCCTCCACACTAACTCGGCAGCCGCCACGGTGACACGTCTTGTGGATATGGGGATCCAGCCTTTCCTGCTCACCTCCACCCTGCGTGGTGTGATTGGCCAGCGCCTTATCCGGACCATCTGTCCCATGTGCCGCGACGTGTACATTCCCACTGATGATGAACTCGAGGAATTCGCTGTTACCCGTGAGGAAGTCTCCGATATTACCTTCTACGAAGGGCGCGGTTGCGATGACTGTAACCACACCGGCTTCAAAGGGCGTCTCGGTATCTATGAGTTCCTTAAAGTAACCGATGAAATCAACGAACTCATCCTTCAGCGTTCCACCACCGATGACATTCACGCTTTGGCTGTGCATCAAGGTTTGCAAACAATGCGTGCCGATGGTTGGTTGAAGATCTGTTTGGGTGTCACCACGTTCAGCGAAGTCAGCCGGCAAACTCCACGCGAAAGCATCGAGTCGGCCGCAGCGGAACTCGCCAGCGCCAAACGCTCGCTCAAACTCATTGAAGATGCCCGCCGCCAACGCGACAACGAAGACAACAAGGGCTTCGGCGAAGACGACGAGGGCAATCAGATGAATATCCCGCAGCTTACGAATTAATTGTAGGGCGAATCCGTTTTCCCGCCTGTTTACTTGAAACTGGCTGTGTTGCTGCCCATCTCAGACCTCAGTTAAACGTTTCTCGCCCTACCGGATTGAAATGTCTATTTCATGCACCCCATAGCCCAATCCATCCTCCTCCTCATTGCCAGCAACATCTTCATGACGTTTGCCTGGTACGCCCACCTCAAGGAACTCAACAGCAAGCCGTGGATCATCGCCGCTCTGGTGAGTTGGGGCATCGCCCTGTTTGAGTATCTGCTTCAAGTCCCCGCCAACCGCATCGGTCATCAGGTGCTGACGGTGGGGCAGTTGAAATTGATTCAGGAAGTGATCACGCTGACGGTGTTTGTTCCGTTTGCGGTTTTCTATTTGAAGGAAAAGCTCACGCTGGATTACCTGTGGGCGGGGCTATGCCTTCTGGGGGCTGTGTTTTTTGTTTTCCGCAGCAAGCTGTTCCCCAGTTAATGCTGGAGATAAATTGAACCGTAGGAATCGTTCCCACCGTTGGGGGCTACTTCCATTTCCAGCTCATAAGTAACCCCTCGGGAGTAGTCGTTCTCTTGAACGCGATAGGTGGTGGCCACACGGTCGTACCCGGCCCATCCCTTGTGGCGATCCTCGCTTACCACCGCACCGTTCTCCAGCAGTCGCACCGTAAAGATGTTCAGGGCGTGGCGGCCCTTCTCGTAATCAAATGTTACGATGATCGGCTCGTTGGAATTGATTCTATCGGTGATGTTGAAGCGCATCAGGTTGCCACTCAGGGGGAAGTTCTCGGGGCTCCACTTGGCAAGCAGATGCGTTTCGGAATTCTTCTCCACTTCGAGAATGAATTCCGTTGGGGTGTCCCCCTTGACGACGATAAGTCCGGAATCAGCGCTCCACGTACCATCGTTCGATTCAAACGTCAGCCGGTAGGAACCGGGGACGAGTCGCCCCAGCCGGGCCGATTCGGAGTCGAGGTTGTAACGCTCAAACCCGGAAATGAACGGGCCCTCTTCCGGGAGCAGTACCAACTTGCCGGGAACGAATTTCTCCCCCTCGGGAAAGACCGCTACCACCGTACACTCGGAGAAGGTGAAGTCGAAATTTTTGGTCTGAGTCTTTCCTGCTTTTGAGCTGAGTTCAAAGGTTTCACCCATGCCATTGACTCCAGCCAACTCTGGCTTGTACGAGCCGGCTCTTACTCGTAGATTGTACTTTCCATTGATCACCTGAGTTTCTTCACCGAATATGTTACGATCGTTATGCAAGGCTAAATAAAGGTTTTGCTTTGGAATTTCGCCGTTCAGTGTCACCGTACCACTCAACATAATCCACTCACTGAGTGTGAATGAATAGTGGCTGGTGATCCCTTCTATTGTTTCCACCCCGGAAGAGTGGAGTTTATCTTCCGCTTCCAGAAAGAGTGTCCCCTTGCCTTCCACCAAATCCTTGAATTCTGCAACACCGCGGGTATTCGTCAGGGCGGTGCGTTCCAGCAATTCACCGGTATCGTTGGCGGTGAGTTCCAGTCGCACGGTTTGCCCTTCCAATGGTTTGCCATCTTCCCCGGTAACAGTGCAGGAGAGAAGGGTTTCGGCGGGAACCATGGCAATCGTCAGAGGTTCTGTGTCCCCCATTTGCAAATCGAAGTCCACGGGGATGGGATGACTATACCCCGGGAGTGAAGCGGTGATACTATACCGACCCGGTGGAATGCCTTCAAAAAGAAAAGTACCGCTCGCACCCGTTACATCGGAGAGATTCAAATTCATCAAGGGAGAATCGGAGCGGTATCCTCCGAACGGAGGAAGGATTTCCACCACGGCGTTCTCAAGAGGTTGGGAAGTGGCCTTCTCCACCACTGTCCCCCGAATGGTGGCGCCGCCGCGCATTTCCAGTCGAAGCACTTGGGAGGGTGTCCCCGCAGCGACCTTGAAGAGAACGGCGTCGCGAATCGGCAGAATGGTTCCGGATTCATCCACCACGTTGGCTTCAATCCGGTAGGAACCGACGGCGAGTTCCTGAATTTCAATACGGCCGTCTTCTGAGTAGATCTCCGTCCCCTGATGGTTTGTTTCAATTTCAAAGGAATTGAAGCCCTCGCGCAGCAGGCGATAGTGAAACCGAGTTACGGGTTCGTTGCTGGCCTCCCACACCACATAAACCTGAAGGCCGGTGGCTTTGGAGAGAATAATTTCCAACGGCGAATCGAGTTCTGAAACATTGGATCGGCTGAGAGTTTGGTAACCCTCTTTTTGGAAGAGGATCTTGGGAACCATCCCCCCCTGGCCTATCCCCTCAATTCGGAACGCACCGGTTGCATCGGACTCCAACCGGTTTACCGTTCTGTTTCCCAACCCACCATAATTTTGAATACTTTCCTGAAGAAGAATCTCCACTCCGGGTAGAGGATTCCCTTCGGTATCTTTCACCAGCCCTTCCACAAACTCCGTGGGGGAAATAACCAATTCCACCAGCGGGGGGGTACGCCCGAGAGAGACGGAGACAATTTTGATCTCCGGATCAATCGATGCAAAGTCGAGCGCACCCCGGGCGGAAAAGGTGAACGTTCCCGGAGGAAGGTCTGTTTTGAAGTTCCCCGATGGATCAGCCACCAGCGAAAGGCTAAAGTCGTCAGTCCCCACAATGCTGATGTTCGCACCCGCAGCGGGCTCTCCTTCGGTGGTAATCACTCTTCCGGAGACGCTTTCCATTTTCTGATTTCTGAGTTTGCGGATTTCCTCCGGTGTGAGAGCATCCACAGAGAATGGCTCGGAAGGAGAAGCGCCCAAGAAGGGATCGCGCGGTTGCTGACCATTCGGCAAATCCGGACCAAAGGGGCTTGGGATGATTTTGGGGACGCTGGTGGCGGTTGGTTCAGCGGGTGCCACCTCGTTGGTGGGGGTGATGGATAAGCCAGAGGATTCGTTCTTGGAATCCGGAAGCTCCTCGATGGTGACGATGGGCGCTGCGGCGGCATTCTGTGGGGAGGAAGTTGCCCGAAAGAACAGAACCAATCCCACACCCAGCGCTCCCAACAACAGGAGCAACAACAACAACCCGCGAAATGCGGAACCCCTTGGTTTCTGGATTGATCTGTTCATCTCATCTCCTTCCATTCAGGAGAAGAATCGGCGGAGCAATTCCAACACGCAATCAAAAATCAAGGCTAAGGCTGCACCCATCATGACGTTGGGACGCTTTTCAAATCGTCGAGATCAAGGCGCACAAGGCGTAAGTCGAAGTGGAGCGTACTCTTGTACGCGACCGAGGCTTGCGACCGATGTGCAACACAGATATCGGCGACTTTGAGAAGGTCCTAGGGCTTCACCCAGCTTCGGCTTTTGCGCACCCACTTCCAGGGGAGTCGCCAGTGGGGTTCCCCCTCCCAATCCGCCACTAGATCAACGCCCCCTTTGCACAAGGGTTGGCACCGGAGCAATCGCCAGCAAATGAGCGGCAGGGCCCTCCAGATGGGGCGGCGCATCAAAACCGCCATGGCATACTCGCTGCACGTGGGGTAGAATCGGCATTGGCCACCGGTGAAGGGGCTGAGAAGGATTTGGTACAGAAGCACTAGAACCAGCAGAGGGTAGCGGAGCGCGGCGTCGGGAAGACGAATCAGGGCTCTAAGGGCGAAGGCGATTCCTGCGGTTTGGGGGCGCTCGGTGGGAGAAGTTTGAGTTCCTTGAGGCATCCGCGAAACTCCTTTGCCAGCGCCTCGTAGGGGGCCTTGGCCACCGCGCTTCGGCCATTGACTACCAAATCGTACCCCGGGAGCAATTGGGAATGCAACCGACGGAAGATCTCGCGAATCCGGCGCCGCGCCAGATTACGATCGTGGGACTTTCCGCATTTTTTGGAGATGGTTATTCCCAGGCGTGTGGGGAGTTCCGGCTCGGGGCGTTCCAGGCAATGCACTACAAGAAAACGGCGGGCACTTTTGCGCCCGCCATCATAGACTCGGAGAAAATCGGGTCGTTTTTGGATTCGGATCCACTGGGGAAACTGATTCCCTGGTGGAGAAATGGGAAGAGGACTCCGAGTATGCTCGGCTCCCTCAGCAGACTCCTCAGGAATCATTGATCCGAAACGGTCAAACGATAACGACCTTTGGCCCGGCGACGTGCCAACACTTTGCGGCCGTTCTTGGTTGCCATGCGCGAACGGAAACCGTGTTTGTTTACACGGCGACGGTTGCTTGGTTGAAATGTGCGCTTCATGGGGCGTTTTCCTTTTCAGCTAACAGTAAGGGGGAGCGAATAAGCAGAACTCAGGGGCGACTCGTCAAGGCGTTTTCCCATCCTTGGAAGAAAAACTTTCAGAAGCTGCAGCACGCCTCTATTCAATACGAACGAAATGTAGAGCAGGGCGAGAGGCGTTTTTCTGAGTTCAAGACGAGCAGCAACCCAGAACTCAGGAAAACGGAATCGCCCTTCGAATCCACTCGGACCATTCCCCCAGAACATCGGGCCAGCGCTCGGCATCGGAACGCAGCAACAGAAACGCATCAAACAGTTCGGAAAGCACGTGTGCCACATGCTGGCTGGCCTGAACACGCAAGCTGACGTATTCATTCAAATCGGCCACCTTGGGAACCGGGAGCTTCATGGATTTAAGGTCGAAGGTGCGCGCGTCCAGTGTGAACAACCACGTGGCATCCTGCGCGGTAAACTCCAGTTTGCAGCGCACCACACGTTTGCCCTGTAGGAGCGCCGTTTGAAATTCCGGGGAATTGGCGGCTTCGTCTCCGGCAAGGGTGACCTTGGTGGCTTCACCAAAAGGCGATTCCAGCACCAGCGGGCCCTTGGCGATGACCACCAGACCCGGCTCTGAGGGGGGTGGTTCCAGCGTATCGCGCAAAGATTCCACCACCAGCCAGGTGAGGAAATCGAGCCCTAGTGCCTCATAACGATCGAGTATTTCCAAATTCGAGAGTTGCGGTGCCATCAGCGGTCCTCCATGGCCTGAAGTTCCTTGGGTTGCGGCTTGGCTTTGCGGGCAGCATCGCCAAACCGTTCGGCCAGGGCGGCGTTGGCGGCATCAAAACCATCCTCCAACCCCTGCTGGGCCAGCATCGTGAACCCCTTCAAGGCCGGGAACTGGGGAACAAACTTCAAATCAAACGTGCTGCTGAACAACTCGCCAATCCGTTCACACAGGGTGTTCGATGTGGCCGAGACAAACACCTCGTTGGTGTTCCGATCCCAGATCATTTCCGTGAAGGACGAGGAGGCGGAGGCTTCCCGGAGCATCTCCACGGTGAGTTCCTCCTGCAGGGCAATACGGTGTTGGCGGGTAAGGCGCTGCAACGCCTTCTCCTTCATCACCTGTTGCATGCGCACTTCCAATCGGGCATTGAAGATTACCTTGCTAAAGGCTTTGCGGTCGCGCCGAACGGCAAGAAACACCAACGGCCCATCCTGCAAATCCTCCCACACAAGGGAATCCGATAGCGGGTTCCGGGGATCAATCCAGCCAAAGCTCTCCCGTTCGCCTCGTTCCACGTCGATGGGTTTGAAGGCATAGCGGCGGAGCGCCATGGTGGCGGTACGATCAAATGAGGCGGAGATTTCTCCTTCTACCAAGAACCGGCGGGTGGAGAGCGAACCAGAGCGGAAGGGCATACGGTATTCTTTCTGACTTACAAAAAGGAGAAAACTCCCCGAGAACAAAAGTGCTCTCGGGGAGTGAATTGAAGCGGTTATTTGCTAACGGTGGCTTTCAGGATTTTGATGTCTGTTTTGGGGCGGTCGCCGGGGCCTGTGGGGGCACCTTCGATGAGCTTCAGTACATCCATTCCTTCAATCACTTTTCCAAACACAGAGTGTTTGCGATCCAGCCACGGGCAGGGAACGGTGGTGATGAAGAACTGGCTGCCGTTGGTGTTGGGTCCGGCGTTGGCCATGCTCAGGATACCGGGACCGGTGTGGCGCAGTTCGGGGTGGAATTCATCGGCGAATTGGTATCCAGGGCCGCCGGAACCGGTACCCTTCGGGCAACCACCCTGAATCATGAAGTCCTTGATAATGCGGTGGAAGATCAGCCCATCGTAGTAGCCCTTGCCAATCAGGTCGGTGAAGTTTTTCACTGTGTTGGGAACTTTATCGGCGAAGAGTTCGATTTTTAGCGTGCCTTTGCTGGTCTCCAGCGTTGCAATCGGGTTGGCCATGGAAGAATGTCTCCAGAAAAAATGTTCAACTACCCTCAGCAAACGGCCCTCTGAGTGCAAGAGCGGAAATACTTCTCCCGGTTATTTATCATTCTTTCGGCCAACCCCCTTCTCTTCGGCAGGATTTTCTCTATGAAGACCACAGACGACGCCACCACCGCATCGGACAGACCCATGAAAACTCCTTCCATGATTTCCTTCCTCGCGCTGCTCTTCACCTTAATGGCGAGCGCTTTCCTATTTCTTCCCAGCTACGCCCAGAATCCGGAGACCACTCGGCAAACCACCAAACCAGCCGCCACAAAACCTGCCTCCCAACCGGCACCCAGCAATTCACCAGCATCGAAGGAATCGTCTCCGGAAGAGACAACCCCGCCCCGGTTTTCCCTTCCGGAAATCGGAACCACCCGCCTTGTGGAGCATGAAGAGGCCATTTCCCTGCTCAGCACCCATGGTTCCAAGCTGCTCGTGCTAAACTATTGGGCCACTTGGTGTGCTCCCTGTTTGGCGGAAATGCCCTACTTCCAAAAAGCACATGAAACGTATAAGGATCGTGGTGTGTTGTTCGTTGGCTATTCCATGGACTATGACGCCTACGTGGAGGAAGCGGAGACGGCAACCCTCGGTAGTTTGAAGCGCCTCGGCATCACTTACCCCTCGTTGATCCTCAAAGTGGATAGCAACGTCACCTTCCCGCACTTCTCTCAGGAGTGGGCCGGGAACCTTCCGGCCACGTTTTTCTTTGATGAAAAGGGAAACAAACTCGGGGAGTTTTTGGGTGAAGTGACGGGAGAGGAACTGAACGCCAAAATCGAGGAACTGTTGAAGAAGGTGGAATGAGGGGGCATGATTAGTTTTATTGCCGCGAAAATCGCGAAGAATACAAAAATTGTGAAAAAACTAATTATTCTTTGTGCCTCTTATTCTTTTTCATTAACGTCACTTCTACTCATGACAAATTTCTTAATCTGAAATTTCTCTGCTCCAAAGTTAATGAGAAGCCCATGTTCCATTTTACTGGCTCGTAAATATCCAATCACCTGCGCTTTGTGTTCTTCACTCAAAGTCTTACAGGCTTTGAGTTCCACTATTAGGCGATTTTCAACAATAACATCTGCAAAATAATCCCCCACGAGTGTCCCATCTTCATCATACACCGAGAGCGGAAATTGATGAGCGGTATCCAGTCCCTGTTTTTTCAAACGGTTTACCAAGGCGTTTTCATAGACCTTTTCCAAATGTCCATTCCCAAACCAACGATGAATTTCGTAGCTAGTTTCGCGAACAATGTCGCACAATTGAAAGATTGTTAGTTCAGAAAATTTACTCATAGAAAGTTTCTCATTATCGCCGCGAAGATCACAAGAAGAACAAAAATTTGTTTGGAATACTAAGCCTTACTTTTGTATTTTTCGCGTTTTTTGTGGCCAATAATAACTCCACCTTACCGCAGGCCGCGTTTCCAGCTTTCCCCTTCGTCATCCTCGTCATCCTCTTCTTCATCGTCCTCGTCGTCTTCTTCCAAATCCATTAACACGTCATCCTCGGCATCGCTGACTTCGTAGAGTTCTTCTTCTGCTTCGGTGAGTTCGGTGGGTTCGTCTTCGTTTTCTTCGTCGGGAGATTCCTCGTCATCATCCAGCGGTAGCCCCAGATAGCGGGAGTACTCCTCCATCAGGGCTTCTTCGAACTCGGAGCGGAATTTCTCGGGGTCGCCGGCGATCAGGGCGACGTTGTTTTTGAAGATGAGCAGTTTGCTGGTGCGTTCCTCGATGTTGAAGGTTTGCTCTTCCATGAGGGTTGTGCCTTCAAAGAGGACAAGGCTCAAGGGGTCGAGGGGGGGATCGAAGGAGTGAATCTGGGCGTCGCTGGGAGCGTTGAGAAAAACGAGGCTCAGGTTACGAGCCTGCGAGCGATGTTCTTCGGGGAGTTGAAGGAAAAACTGCTCAACGAGGATTTCGAGTTCTTTTTCCGTGTGGTAATGAGGTTTACCCCAGCGGTTGGGTTCAATTTCGTTGGCGCGCTGAAAGAAGATGGCGGCCAGATCACGGTCGCCGCGGCGGTCGGCAAGGAGGGCGAGGTAATACCAAACTTCCCCGACGTCGGTTTCATCGGCGCTCACCATTTCGAGGTGGTTTTGCGCGGCAGCGAACATGCCGAGGTGGAAGAGGGAGACGGCCATGGCGACGGCAGCATCAAGGCGGCCGAAGTCCATTTCATAGGCTTGGCGGTAGTAGTGATGGGCTTTCCGGGCGTCGCTATCCTCCCAGCAGGAGTGCCCGGCAAGCATCATAAAATCGGAGTGAACGTAGTTGAGGGCTTCGTCGTAATGGAGGTCGAGCAGTTCCATGGCTTGCTCGCATTTATCGATGGCCTCGTCCACAAGCCCCTCGGAGGAAGCCGCTTCGGCAGCGATGTAGAGGCGGTGAAGCGTCTCGTTGAGTTCTTCGTTTTCCATGGTGTGTTTCTCGTGTTTCAGGGGTTTGGAGTAGTTTCTGGGAGGAGAACGGGGCTGCTGCCGGCTGTTTCTTCAGCCAACAAACGGGTGGGTTTTTCGTCAAGGGGAAGGGCCACGCGGAAGATGGTGCCGCGCCCGGGTTCGCTATCCAACCCGATGGCGCCACGGTGGGCGTTGATGATGCGGTACACAACCATGAGCCCCAATCCGGTTCCTTGGGGTTTGGTGGTGTTGTAGGGCTCGAAGATTTTCAGATGGTCTGCTTCACTGATGCCGACTCCATTGTCTTCAATTTCAATTAAGAGGAAATCCGGTTTAGCCTGGGTACGCAATATCACCACGCCATCCGTTTCTCCTTCGGGGATAGCTTCGAGTGCATTTTTGATGATATTGAGTAACGCTTGTTGCAGTTGGAACGTATCGGCTTTGATTGAAGGAAGAACGGGATCAAAATCCTGGTGGAGGCGCACATGACGTTCATTGAATTCCGGCTCCATCAGGGCGACGATGCTTTTGAGAACGGCGTTCACCTGGGTGGGCTGGACATTCAGCCTCACGGGGCGCACGGCTTGAAGGAATTGCTCCACAATACGCCCGAGGCGATCGAGTTCCTCCCGGAAGACTTGGGAGCTGTGTTGCAGCCGGGCCACTTGGGGGGAATCGGCGAGTTCGGGGGTGCGGGCGAGTTCACGGCAGCCCTGTTGCAGAAGCTGGGCGTGAATGCCGAGGCTGTTGAGGGGGTTTTTGATTTCGTGGGCGATGCCGGCGGTAAGGGCCGAAAGGGAGCGCAAACTTTCCAACTGTTGCTTTTCAGCAGCGCGGCGATGGGAATCCGTTTGGTCCTGCAAAAGCCAAATGCTGTGGGAAATTCCCCCCTCCTCGGATTTCAGGGGGACAACGTTGAGGGAGTAGACCCGTGGAGCGGGGGTGCGGATGGGGATTTCGAGATCGCTGATGGGTTCCCCATTGCGCTCAAACTCATCCACCCAAAACTGAAGAGCTTCAATGCGGAACAATCGCCGCAGGGGTTGCCCCAAGACCTTCTTTTTTCCCAACCCGAGGAGACCCAGGATCGTCTCATTGGCGTAGCGCACCTTGAGGTGATGATCGGCGAGAATAATCCCTTCGTGCAGGGAATCGAAAATGGCACGCTGGATGTTCTTTTCCTTCACCAATTGCGTCAAAAACGATTCCACATGGTGCGTGTCGATCTTCGTAAGGCGCTGAATCAACCGCGAGGCAAAGACACTCATGCACAACTCCCAACCATCGGGTAAAATCCGTAAGGAGAATCTATCGTGATACGCATTCTGACTCAAGGCGCGATTGTAGTCTTTTTTCTGGTGATGATGACGCTGCTCTTCCAGTACGAGGTGATCCCTCGGTATAAGTACGGAACAGCAGTTCCCATTCAAACTAAGCAACTGGCCGAGGAATGGGTGGATATTGAGGAATCCCAAACGGTTTTCTTCAACGGGTTCCCCGTGGGGGTGATTCGGCAATCCGTGTACAAGGCCCCGGTCGGAGTGGGGTATGAGGGGAAAACCGGGTTCCTGTTGCGCAGTGGGTTCCTCAACGCCGATTTGGCGATGCGTACCCAACTCAACCAGAAACTCGAAGTAATGAACTTCTCCGTGGTTTTTGATCAGAATAAGAAACGAGTGATGACAATCCTGGGGCGCATTACTCCCGATCGTTTTCTTAGTTTGAAGCTTGAGTCTCCCACGGGGGTGCGGCATCGCCGTGTAAAGCTCAATACGTTGCCCACGTTGAATCTTGCCTCCACCAACATCCTGGAGTTGCTCAAGGCTCAACCGAACAGTGAGTTGCAAATCCCTCTTTCCGATCCGTTGCTTGGCCTGAACAGCGAGCCCGCCCGAGTGCGTTTGGGAGAATTGCAATCACTTGAATTTCAGGGGCGCGAAGTCTTTGTCTCCGTGGTGGAGATGCGCATGAGTTCGGTGAAGTCCACCCTCTACTACGATCCGTTGAACAAGGTGATTCGCCGGGAGATAAACTTCCAACAGGAGCAACCCGGTAACCAGAGTTCCTCCGTGCAGGCGCTTCCCTCCTTCTCGCTGCGGATGGACGCCACCACGGATCATCCGCTCCTCCCGGAGTTGGATGCCCTGATGCAAAATGCAGAATTTTTCCCAGAAGTCACAGCCTCCTCCTTTGCGGGAGAAGACTCCGGAGATGTGCAGGGATTGCTTAGTCTTCCCACGCTGCTTCTTCAGCAATCGCTCGACAAAAAACCCTGACCCCCTCGACCTCTTTCACGGACTTCTTTCCATGCTTCATATCGATCACGTCTCCAAAAACTACGATGCGTTCAAGGCGGTTGATGACCTCGACCTGCTGGTTCCCCAAGGGGAGTTGTTTTGCTTCCTCGGCCCCAACGGCGCCGGGAAAACCACCACCATCAAAATGATCACCTCGCTCCTGCGTCCCTCCGTGGGGAGTATCTCCATCGATGGGTTCGACATTCAGAAGAATCCCATCGAGGCCAAGCGCCGAATCGGGTTCATCCCCGATACACCTTACCTTTATGAGAAGCTCACGGGGCGGGAATTTCTGCACTTCATCGGCGATTTGTACAAGATTCCCCGTCCCCAACAAAATGCCGCGTTGGAAAAGTATTTCGAACTCTTCAACCTTACCGCTTCCGCCGATAAAATGATTGAAAGCTACAGCCATGGAATGCGCCAAAAGTTGTGCTTCGCCGTGGCATTCATGCACGATCCCAAAGTGCTGGTAGTGGATGAACCGATGGTGGGGCTCGATCCCAAGAGTATGCGGACGCTGAAGAATCTGCTCATCGATTTCTGCAAGGAAGGGGGGACGGTGTTCCTCTCCACACACCTGCTCTATGTGGCGGAGGAACTCGCCGATCGGCTCGGGATTATCACCGGCGGGCGGATTCGCTTTTTGGGGACAATGGAACAACTTCGCCAAAGCATGGCCAGCAGCGTGGGATTGGAAGACCTCTTCCTGCAACTCACGGAAGGCGATGAAGCGTCCTCGGCCAACGGATTCACTCCAGCGGTCTCTGGTGAAAAACTGGAGGCGTTCGGATGAATGAAAATACGCTGATTCTCAACGCCAAACGGCAGTTTGCCTGGAATGCCCTTCGTCATCTTCCCGGTCACAAGTATATCCACGTGGCTTTTGGTCTGCTCGTGATGGGTGCACTTCTCGCCGGGGGAACGTTTATCTTCTACAAGGTTTTTGAATTCCTGATGGACATCGGGGAGCTTGGCCCTCCGCTGATGGATCGCCTTGTGGGAATCATCTTCCTGGCGTTCTTCTCCATGCTGGTGTTTTCCAATCTGGTTATCACGCTCGCCACAAGTTACATTTCCAAGGAAGTGGACTTCCTGATGTCGCAGCCGATTTCCCATGCGGCGGTATTTCGGCAGAAGCTGATCGAGTCGGTGATCTACTCCAGTTGGGCGTTTGTGGTGCTGAGCTTGCCGTTCTTTCTTTCCTTTGGAATCGCGCGTCAGGTGGACTTCACCTTTTATCTTTTGGTGGCGGCAATCATTGTCCCCTTTCTGATGATACCGGCGATTTTTGGTGCTCTGATCACCATGATTATCACGGCGATTCTTCCCGCCAAGAAGACCAAAATCCTCGTCATCATTCTGGCGATTCTCTCTCTGATTGTCTCCGCTGGCATGGCAGAGATTTTGGGAATCCGACAACTGTTTCGTCGCTTGGGGGAGGAAAACTACGGCGAGATTATTCGGTTCCTGAGTTTCGGAAGTTCCCCGCTGATGCCGAGCACTTGGCTGATGGAAGGGATTCTCGCGATTGCTCCCGGGAATTTGGGTACACCCAATTATGCCCGATACGGATTCTTTCTCGCGGTGATTTCTTCCACGGCGTTGTTCTTGTTTCAAATCAGCGAGTGGGTTGTTCCCAAATTGTATTATCGGGGCTGGTGCCTCACGCGGGAGGCGGCGAACACCGAAGACGTGGGGTTGAAAATTTGGTCGCCGCTGAATCTGGTGGATCGTTTGTTGGTGGTACTTCCGATTCAATCACGGGCTTTGCTCAGCAAGGATCTGAAAACTTTCTGGCGCGATCCTTCCCAATGGACGCAGTTGGTGATGCTCTTCGGGTTGATGATCATCTACATCACCAACCTGCGGTTTGCGAGTGAACACTCTGAGAATGTGGAGTTACTCGTCACCAAATGGAAAACGATGCTCGCGTTCTTCAACATCGGCGCCACGGGATTCATTCTTTCGATTCTGACCACACGCTTCATTTACCCGATGCTGAGTTTGGAGGGGCGCCAATTCTGGAGCATTGGTCTCGCTCCCATGCCGCGCACCAAAGTAGTTTGGCAGAAGTATTTGTTGTGCCTGCTCATCACGTTGCTGCTTTCCGTGGTGATTGTGATATTCAGTTCACTGGTGCTGAAAATCAGTTTTGATTTGTTTGTCATCGCCATGATTTCCGCGCTGCTGATGTCGTTTGCGTTGTCCAGTCTGACGATCGGCATCGGGGCGTTGATGCCGAATTTCCGGGAGGACAATCCGGCCCGGATTGCCAACGGTCTTGGTGGCACGGCGAATGCCCTCATCTCGCTAACGTATATCATCCTGGCCATCGGGATGATTGGTATTCCTTATCATCTGCACTCTGTGGGGACACTGCAAACCTCAACGGTTTGGGCCAACTGGTGGATACCCTATGTGTTGGTATATCTGCTCATCCAGCTCTCGGCGATTGTCCTGCCGATGTGGTTGGGGCTTCGCCGTTGGCGAGATGTGCAATTCTAAGCGGATCTGGGAAGGCTCATCCTGCGGGTTGAGCCTTCACTTTTTCCACAGCCAAATCTTTCACTTTGCGCAAATCTGTTTTCCCTGTCCCCAGCATGGGGATTGCTTCCACGGCGAAGAAATCCGCCCACTTTGGTTTCCAGAGATTGGGGAATTCTGAGTCGTTGGCCAGGCGGTCGAAGGCTTGGCGGGCGCGCTCCGGTTTGGCGGTGTAGAGCACAATCAGGCGCTCGCCTTTTTTCTCATCCTCCACACTAGTCACCACAAAGCGACCCTCGTCTTCGGAAATTGCTTCGGCGAGTTTGTTTTCGATGTTGAGGTGGGGAACCATCTCGCCGCCGATTTTGCTGAAGCGGGAAAGGCGGTCGGTAATGCGCAGGAAACCATCCTCGGTAAACTCTCCCATGTCCCCGGTGCAGTACCAACCGTTTTGGAGAACCTCGGCGGTTTTCTCCGGTTGGTTGAGATAGCCTTTCATGATGTTGGGGCCCTTGGCGAAGAGGAGACCAGATTTCCCCGGGGGAAGAACTTCACCTGTCACCATGTCACGAACTTCCACCACAACACCGGGATACACATGCCCCACGGTGCCGTATTGCAAAGTGCGTTGAAAGGTATCCCGAGCCCGGTAATTGGGTGTGTTCACCGCCACCACCGGGCTACATTCCGTGGTGCCATAGCCTTCGCAAATGGGGACACCAAATCGGCGTTCAAAGGCTTCAGCCAATGGGATGCGGAGTTTTTCCGCACCAGCGATGATCAGCTTGAGCGAACCAAAATCTGCAGGATCGATGCGACGAGAAAACGCCTGAAGAAACGTGGGTGTTGCCACCATGCAGGTGCAATTCTTGGCGCGGACAGCTTCGGCGATACCCGCCATATCCAACGGATTGGGGAGGAACGAGATGCGCAGACCACTCTTCTGCGGAAGAAAGATGAAGATCATGGTTCCGATGGAGTGGAAGAAGGGAAGGAAAGCCAGAATCCGTTCGTTGCGGTTGAGAGAAAAAACTTCCAGTGTCCCCGCAATATTCGAGGCGATGTTCCAGTGGGTGAGGCGTACCCCTTTGGGGACACCCGTGCTTCCGCTGGAGTAGATGATGGAGGCATCGTGATCGAGCCGTTCCTTCACAGGCAATTTCCAGTGGGGATTCCCCGCGCGGCGTTCCAACTGGCGGATGGATTTGGTGAGCCACAGTTTCAGAGCCTTCCGGCGATGAGCCGGGGTGATCTTCTGCGCCACTTGGTCCACCATGATCACCCGACCTGGAAGCTGCAGCTTCACCTTTTCCAGAAATTCTGTGGAGGTGAAGATCACGTTGATTTCCGCATCGGTGCAGATGGCTTTAATCACGTCGTTACTTGCGGTGTAGTTGAGGTTGACGGGGACTTTGCCTGCAAGCAGTGCCGCGTGGTTGAGCAGGCTTGCGGCGATGGAAGGCGGAAGACAGATGCCCACGCGCTTCTCCTCTTTCCAAAGCTGCTTGAAGACTTCGGCAAACACCACTGTCCCCACGGAGAAAGCGTAACGGCGAATCCCCTCGGGGCGTTTGGGGTCGTCGTAGCAATTATCCAACGCCCATCGCCAGGGGAAGCGCAGAGCCTCGTGGTGAATCAACCGTGTGTGTCCCCGGCGGAATTCCCACGCCTCCTGCCGAAGAGCCAGAATCCGCTGATAAATCATGGAGCGTGAACTATTGCCGGGCATTTGCTCGCCGAATTGAATGGTGATTGGTGAACGCAACCGGCTGGGGATTGTTACAAGGTGTCGTTCGGGATTCACGCCAAGAAAGGCACCGCGCATTCCATCAATCGCCACGGGGACAATCGGTGCCTCGGCATCCTTCATGATGCGTTCCAATCCCTTGCGGAATTCCAGTTGGAAGCCCACCCGGCTGATCTGTCCCTCAGCGAAAATGATCACCACTTTCCCGGCGCGGATTGCATCGCTCGCTTTGCGGAGTGTCTCGATCAACTCACGGGGGGGCATGTGGTCGCTGATGGGAATTGGATCGACCAAATCCACAATCGGGCGGATGTACCATTTGGAATAAATCTCATCAAAAATAATCGGTGTAATGGGGCGTTCAATCGCCATGGCCATCAGCAACCCATCGGCAAAACTCACATGGTTGGAGACCACCAAGCAGCCACCCCGTTCGGGAATGTGCTGAAGCCCATGAATGCGAATCCTATAGAGGGTGTTCAGTACAAAATAGATGATCGCTCGTAGCGTAACGTTCCTCAGTTGTTGAAAGAGCACGATTGAAAGAACAATCAGCGCCACACCGAACAGAAGAAAAACTTCCGGGGCGCTTAAGCCCAGCAATTTGGTGAGCAAATAGTATCCACCCCCGGAGGCGAGAAAGATTGCTCCGTATTGGAAAAAGTTCAGTGTCCCCAAAAGCCCGCCACGACTCTCCGCCTTTGCAGAACGTTGGAGGTAGCCTTTGAGAGGAATCACGCACCACCCGGCGAAGAAACCGTTCAGTGCAATCAATACCCCCGAGACCAACTCCGAGGCCGGCACCAACCCCACCAGCAGGGAGAAGACTCCCATCAGAAACGCCGCCAGCGGAACGAAACCCAACTCCAAATGGGGACGCGCCCAAGCCCCGGCCAGAATGCTCCCCATCCCCACACCGATTCCCACATAGATGAAAAACCGACTCGTCCCAAAGCCTTCCATCAGGAGGGTGTCCCCCGCAAACTTCATCGCCACTTGAAGCGACAACCCCGCCCACGCCCACCAGAGGATAATTCCGGCAAACGCCCAGAGCATTCCTGGTGTGGAACGCATCTCCGCAAACACCCGGCGCATTTGGCGCAAGGGGAAGAGCCGAAGCGGACGAGTCGGTTCGGCAGCGGCAATCGGGCTCATGAAAAACGATGCCAAGATGCTGCTGCTGGAAAGCACGGTGAGAATCAACAGGGGATACAACAACGCCCCGGAGGAGAGATCGTAGGCAAGCCCGCCGAAACTCGTCCCTAGAATGGCGCCGAGAAACGTTAATCCATCCACCCAGCTATTTCCCCAAGTGATGCGCCGCGCCGGTAGAATCTCGGCAATCAGCCCCATGCTCGGCGGGCCGAAGAGGCTCATGCGGATACCCAGGGAAAACAACATCCCCAGCAGCAACGCGGGTTCCTGGGTGAAAATGTAGCCGATGGTACCAGTCGTCCAGATGACGAGATCCAGAAAGCGCGTGGCGAGCACCACATTGCGTTTGGAATAACGATCGGCGAGTTGACCGGCCAGAAGGGAAAAGATCAACCACGGCGCCGAGTAACAGGCCCCCACCAGCGCCCGCCACCCATCGGGGGAATCCCCCACCTTCGCCGCCAGCGCCCCCAACGTCAACCACACCAGAATCCTCAGGGCATTATCGGTAAAGTTGCTCGTAAACACCAGCACATTGAGAAAAACAAACGAACGCATCCGAACCACCAATCCACCAGGGAGGAATTTGCAGGAGCCTGAGGGAAGCCGGGGGTTTTGGGCAACGGGGAAAATTGAACCACCTCCGCGGCGGCATATCCGTGGTTCATCAGGGCTGAATTCGACGGGAGAAAAAAAGCTGAAATAAACTCTTGACCGGTGTCACCATTCAGTGACACCAATAAGTCACCTTTTGGTGACAAAAGGCAATTCCTGCTCTCAAGGAGCCCCTACCATGAATCCTCTTCTCTTTATTCCCCAGCCCTGCCGCCTCACTATCGGCGCTACTTTTCTTTCCGCCTGCGTTATGCTGGGTTGTGCTTCCCAGAACACCACCCAAACCGGTTTTGTTCAGCCGTTGCCATATAAAGCCTATGTGTTGGAGGAGCCTGTTTTCACTCAGGAAGACCAAACTGTTCGCCGATCCAGGACGGTTGCTGAGGTCGGGATTTCCCGTTCCTACCGCGAAAGCATTCGCGAGGAGATGAGCAAAAATGGTTTGGTGGAAGTTGCCGAACCTGGCCCCGGTGTGTTGCGGGTTCGTTCGGCGATTACTGGTTATGAACGGAGCAACGTTTGGTTGAATGTGGTCACGTCCCTGATTTTGGGCCCTGTGACTGCGGGGGGTGCATCGTCTGAGGCGGAAATCGTGGATTCCGTGGAAGGCAATCGATTGGCCTCCGTGAGAACCCACTCCAACGGTACACCCTTCCTTGGTGGCCCGTGGAATTACTTCAAAGGTCATGGTCATGCCCGTGCGGCGGTATCACGCCACGCTCGTAAGTTGGTGAAGCAGTTGGATCTTCAGTCCGGTAAAGGGGTGAAATGAGCATGGCAACAACAGAGAAACATAAGAGCCACAGCAACTGTGTTGTTAATCTTAAGACGCGTGAAGTGATGGAAATTTTGGAAAGCACGGAGGGAAACTGGGAGAAACATTTTTATGTGCGGTTTACAATCCCTGCTGGTGTGTCCGGACCTCCTTTACATTATCATTTGAAGTGCAAAGAGCGCTTTCTTGTGGAACAAGGCGAGTTGGAATTTGTATTGGGAAGAAACCAAACTCGGCGCGTTCTTGCTGCGGGTGAATCTCTTGAGGTACTTCCGGGTGAGTTGCACGGATTCCGAAATTCGAGTACGCGTGAAGTTGTTGTTCAGTTGGTGGTATCACCGGGTCGGCAATTCGAGCAATTTATCCGGGGATGGTATGCCCTTGGTGCAAATGGGATGATGAATGAGATGGGAATACCTCGTAACCCCTTGGTTCTTGCTCAATTGATGATCTGGAGTGATGTGAATTACCCAGGTGTTCCCACTATCTTCCTGAGATTCCTTCTTGGTCTTTTGGCGGAAACAGGTAGGTTGCTTGGAGTTGATTCGGTTATTAGGAGGGCCGTTCCGTGGAATCCCCATGAACCTCAATCCAAAGTTCAAGGTGGAGACAACCGGGCATGAATCACTTCACTCAACTCCAGGCGGATGCGCTCCCAAATGGCTTCGAGTTTGAGGTCCACACCGGCAAAGTCTCCGGAACTTGTGGCTCTCAAAACCAAGTGATGAACGCTGCCAATCAGCAAGGCATTCAGAACGGCCACATCAACGCCCGCAGGGGGTGGGGGAGTTTTGGAACCAAGCCGCAAAAACCACTGGCTCACCGCCCGGGAACGAGCGATGCCAAGCCGATGAATCAGGGGGTCCTGCGAAACCAGCTCCCAAGCCAGCAAGCGTTGAAGAAGAATACTCTTCCGCAGGGCTTCAGCATAACGCCAAAGAACGACTTCAGCAAAATGCGCATAACTGGGGTATTCCACAATCTCTGCTTTATGCCCGTCACCCAGCCACAATTCCAACTGGTTGCCGAGTTGCTCCATCAGACCCTCGAGTCCGCCAAAATAGCGATAGATCAGGACTTTGTCCACCCCTGCTTCCTTGGCGAGAGCATTCACCCCCAAGGCTTGGAATCCATCCCTTGCAATCAATTCGGAAGCTGCCTTCAAGAGGCGTTGTTCCGTTTGATGGCGGTCTCTCTGCCGTTGGGAGCCTTGCTGCATTTCCTCCATTTTCATCCGTGAAGCCTTCTTGGTCTGATCTTCATATTCAACTACCAGTAAGTCACCGCAAAGTGACTCTCAACCCTAATCTTCCTTCTCCCTTTTGTATTTGGACTTTCCCATGAAAACACATCCCCTGATTCCTGGTGTGGCGATCCTTGTGTGGATCAGCGCCGTCAATATACCTTACATTCACCTGATGAACATCTTCGACTACGATGATATTCTTCGGGAGCCCGCTGCCGATGTGCTCGCCAGTTTTGCCTTGGGCGGGAATGAATTGATTCTCACGTGGTATGCGTTTGGGCTAATGGCGCTCGCGTTTGCTCCGCTCCTTTTCCTGTTGAGTGATTTGTTCCCCGAGGAGATCCGCCAGAAATCCTGGTACAAGGGGGCGGTCATGGCCGGGGGTGTCTCCGCGGTGGTTCAGGCTGCGGGGTTATTGCGCTGGGCGTTTGTGATTCCCATTCTGGCGCGCCATTCTTCAGAACTTACTGCCGGCGGTGCCGAACAACAGGGAGTGATTTTGCTTTACGAGGCTGTTCACCAATTCGGTGGAGTCGTCTTGGGGGAAACGATTGGTCAACTTTTGCTCGCGTGGTGGACGTTTGGTTTTTCCCTGGCGTTGTGGCAAAGCAAGCTGGTGCCGAG
>JANRMB010000201.1:0-12596 GCA_033761985.1 Candidatus Sumerlaeia bacterium
GCATCACCAACAGCAGCAGCGCCGCATGATGGTTGGGATTCAGCAGCGCCCCATACACGCGATCGATTTTCCCCATGCTGGCGAAGATCACCAGCCCCCAAACCGCTTCCACCACCCCCGCGGTAAGCAGGATGCGAAGAAGATAACGCATGGCGGTCCGACTCTTCAAAAACGGAAACAACCCAAACCAAAAGAGCGTGCAGGCCACCATCTGGTGCCAACTCAACAGACCCCGCGCCGGGGAATGGGCCAACGGAATCCAGTCGGGTATGGGAATACCCAGGGCTTCCATTTCCCGGATGCTCTCCGCCCAAGGGGGGGAAACCGCCATCACCAAAATGCGCGGCAGGGGAAGCAACTGTAGGCCCGTAAAGACCGTAATCGCCAAAAACAACGCGAGCACTCCCCAGCAAAGGCGCGGGAGTTCCTCCAGTCGCCCCAGCAGATATTGCACCATCGCCCAAGCCCCCAACAGCCCACAGATCCCAAACTGAATCCCCCGCCATGAATCATGCCCCACGCCACCATGCGTTAGAAAGCACAATACCAACAGCAGAATCACCCCGCACAGAGCGACACGCTGACCAACAACCTGCCAAAAGCTTTCACCGGAAGTGGAAGAGGAGAAGAAACTCATCGGATTACTCCCCCCTTTCCGACAGAGTATTCACCGCACCAGAAGGTTCATACCCTTTACCTTCAAACGCCGAAGGGTTCTCGGCCAACCCATACAACGCCACCCGCAACCGACGCGAGTTACTCTCCAGAGTTTTCGGGGTGATCCAGAGATTGAGCTGCACCAGGGATGCCTCCGACCGCTCCGGGACGTTAAAGGAGGCCAGCAGTGGGATTCCGGAAGCGATTTCGTCCCCCTGTGAGTAGCGATACTCCCCCTTGAACTCCCACTCAAACTGGAGCGAACCCGCCGAGAGCCCCTCCACGGAAAGCAGGGCATGAACGGCCCTTTTCTCCCCCGGTTCCAACAGAAACCGCCCGAGTGGAATCGCAACGCGTTCCAAATCCCGTGGGGTCCACTCCCACACCAGAGCGGTCCCCAATAACCCCGAGGCATCGGGCTCCACCATGGTTCGCCAACGCAGCAACCGTTTCTCCTCGTCGGGATTGTTCCATCCCAGAGGGAACCGCTCCCGAAAAGGAGTGGCGAGCAACAACGGATCAGGAATCATCAGCCGGGAGGCTAATACCACGGGTTGGGGATTTTGTCGGAACCACAAATCGCGGGCGACCGGAGCCTCATTCAACTCCACGGCGAACCGCGCCAAAGAAGTCAATAATCCGGCATCCTGCAGCTTCGACTCCGGAAGGTATTGCACCGCCTCCGCAAATTTTCGGGGCTGTTCCTCCCGCAAGTAGAGGAATATCTGCCTCAACTCGGAAGGAGTCCGCTCCTCAAAATTCAGGTGTTGGGAAATGTCCTCGAACGGGAAGCGCGCCTCCACCAGTTCCTTCAGGGCAAGACGAGGATTCACCCCCCCCAGCGAGGCCATGCGCGACCCCAGTTCCAGGGCCTTTTCCGGCTCACCAAGCAACACCCACAACCGGATGGCTTCCAGGCGTTCCCGGGGGTAGCGCGGATCGAGCGTATCACTCCGCAGCAACGCCAGGCGTGCTCGTGTGGTGTCGCCCTTGTAGAGATACACCTCCGCCAATCGGAGCCACGCCAACGAGGAAAGGGGGTCGCTGTGCAGCGCACGAATGTACGCCTCTTCGGCTTCCACAAACGACGGCGGAAACAACTCCTCCAGAAGAAACCGCCCAAGGCGATTCTCCTGCGGGGAGAGCGGCAGCGGCGGTTTCAGAGCCGTGAATGCCGGTGCCTCACCCGATTGAATCACCCGATCCACCCTGCCAACGTGCGTATGAAAACGAAGCTGACTCCACCCCCAAACCATGACGAAGGCGAAGAAAACCACGGCAACCGCCCAGCGGAAGGGATCACGGAAATATTGGGATTTCATGATATTCTGATCCCCAAAACGGGCGAAAAAAGGTTTCCATCACAAGTCGATTTTCTTTGCACTCGCCCGGTGGGAGTGCTAACAAAAAGTTCATCAAACACACCCACGGAGGTACCCACTATAAGTTCTACTCCCACACTTTGCTCCTAAGGAAGGCGCTTATGAATCTACTTCTCTCTACCCCCGGACTCGACTCCAAAGTTCACAAAGCAGTCGAACGCCACCTACACCATGTGATGCCACACATCAAAAAAAGGCTGGGTCGCCATGACGACACCCCCAGAACTCTGCGGGCAAGACTCACGACCGATAACAAGTTTTCCTCCGCCAATCTCTACCATCTCACGCTCTCCATCCAGCTTCCCGATCACCCCGTGGTCGTACACAAAACTGGAACGGACCTCCATGCTTTGATCGCAGATGGCGAAGTGGCAATCAAGAAAGAGTTGCGCCGATCCGTCGCCAAACTCCGGGCCGAATACCTTCAACGCAAGCGGATGATTGAACGCCGCAATTTCCGGGACTTTGCCGAAGACCTCTACGATGAGCCGTCACTCTCCCAAAGCGCTGAAAATCCCCCCTCGGTTGCCAATCAACTGGAGGCCCACCCCCTCTTCGCCCGACTTCGACCCATCCTGGGGCACCTCCACAACTACGCTCAGGAACACCTGAACAGTACCGTGGCCGCCGGTGAACTCCCCGAAAACGCCCTCGATGCCGACGATCTGGTGGATCAGGCCATCCTCTCCATGATGGAGTCCGACAAAAACCTCATGACCGATCCCGTGATTCTGGAACGCGCCCTGTTTCAAGAGATCGACGTCATTCTGGAAAAAGAAATCAAAGCCGCCGCCGAACGGCCCACCATCTCGCTCGAAGAACGCGCCCCCTTTCAGGAGCAATGGGGCACCTCCGCACCCGAAGTCGAGGAAAGCGAGTTCAACCGTCCGTACGAGGCCTTGAAAATGGAAGACATCCTTGTGGACGAGGATCTCTCCCATGAAGCCAACCCCCTCACCGAAAAAGAAGAGTATCGCATGATCCTCAAAAACTTGGGCGGCTTCCACAAAAAAGCTCGCTCGGCCTTCTTCCTCAACAAAATCGAAGGCTTCGAACTCTTCGAAATCGCCATGATCCAAAACCGCAAGGAATCCGAAGTGCAGGAAGACATCGTCAAATGCGTCCAGCACCTGAAAGCATCCTGGGCGGACCTCCACAAACGGTTTGCGGAACGGGCCGAAGCAGTGTGAGCCGATTGACCGGTAGCCCATCACCTGACACCCCCCATCCCGCAGAGTAGGGAAAGAGCACCCGGAAGGTTCAACTTCACCATTCCACTGAGCACCCGGATCTTCGGGTGCTCTTTCGTTTAGTGGGGTGCCTCACAAGGAAAAGCGATAGGAGCACGACCCTCTAGGTCGATAAGATTCACAAGGATGAACAGGATAAACAGGATGGGGTTGGGGAGAAACGACTGAACTTTTTGGGGGTCAGGAGGTAGGAAAAAACATCAATAGCAAGGATGGAAAGGATAGGGAGAAGCGCCCTCCACGAAAGCTCCGGGAGCGCCACCCTCCGCGGTGGCGTTTTTCCAATCGCCAAGGTTTCCACGCTAAATCGCACCACGCAGAGTTGGAAAAGAGCACGCGGAAAGTTCCACTTCACCATTATATTGAGCACCGAATCTTCGGGTGCTCTTTCGTTGGGGGTGCTTGTCGGAAGTTATCAGAGCATCGGATTGGAAAGGTTTCGCGGGAGGCAATCGCCGATTCCAACGACCTGCATTTCACTCAGGTGAGTATAGGTTGATGAGGGGTGAGTGAATTTAGCCATGATACGAATACGATCCGCCTCACTGAGCAAAGTCAACTTCGTTGTGCTATTTGCTGAACTGGGAGAAGCATCCAAGCCGGGGTCCACCCATATCGCGCATTTATCCGTGAGAATATACCTCGCGTGAAAATCTTCCCCATTTGGCTTTTCCTGCCATCGGTGAACACTCAATCTACGTCCATGCGGTAGCACATGTGGCAAATCTTCCAAGGAATTTCTCCACCGCGCCGCATCATTGGCATCGTCATCGCCCAAGGGTATTCTCGATCCACGGTTTGTTCCTCGAAGAGTGTGGTATCGAATATTGCATGATTCCGGCACACGTAGTATCATCGCAGCCAGCGGGGTTGTCCACTTGGTTCCACGAAAATGTGGGGCGTGAATATTTGTATCTGGCTGAGGTTCAAAGTAGGGATCAATCAGATGGAGTACTTTTGCCTGTGAAAGAATTGATGCAAGGATACTCATCAGACGATCTGGTGTGCGAGCCACTTCCACATGTTTTTCATGGAAAAGAAGCGGGTGATTCTCTGAGAATTCCTCGTTGGTGATTCTACAATTCCCACAGGTGAGAATCTCATCTGTCACCACACCGGCAAAGGGTTTTTCCTGGTGTCCTGCGGCAGCATTATGGTGCCAGGGTTGTTCTCCGTGGTAGGTCCTATTCTGTTCAAGAAGTCGTGAATCCATTTTGTTCATGAACTCTTCGATTCTTTTTCTGGCTCGAGGCTCAGCATGTTGAGTGGATTGCCACACCAATTTTTTCCAAGATTTGGGAAACCGTGAGATCAAGCGTCCCTTTTCCCAACCAAACTGATCGCAATAATAACGCACCCGTTCCCAAGTATTCAACAAGGAGGGATCGACAGCATACTCCTTAATCATCGAAACAACTCATCCCCTCTTTCATCAAAGAAGCCATTCGGCCACTCATCAATAAACTCACCCCGTTCATCAATGCGTAATGGGTAGAGCCGAAGCCGATTCGTCTCCGGATCGGTTTTGATAAAGTTCACGCTCACCTGATCGGGTGTGAGCGGCAACGCATCCGGGGGAAGTGCCTCATCGGTTGTCTCTTCAATTCGACGAAGCAACCGCAACATCAGATGCTCACTATGGGTTTCGATAAGGAAAATGGTTGGGGTATCAAAGGCTATTCCTTCTTCTCCAATTGGTTGCTCATCACGAGATGCGTAAATAAATAAATCCCCCAATCCAACTTGTACTGCGGGGTGGATATGAAGCTCGGGTTGTTCGATAGCAACAATTTTGTGCACCCTTTGAAGAGCCGCCACCACAACAGGAAGGACTTGCGACAATCCAATTCCCACTTCCGATGGATGTAATTCAAGACCAGTGGATTCCTGAGTAAAGACTAGGCGTTTCTTCTTTGCAGTGGATCGGAGTTTTTCCCGAATATTCTCGAGAACGCTGTAGTCATCGGTTTCCATTATTTGGTTGAGCAGGGTATTGTCTGTTATTTCCAATACTTTTTGGATGGATAACCCATATCCAACATTCAAGCGTTCTTTCTTGCTCAGCCAGTCACTCACCTCGTTTACAAATGTTCGTTCACTCCTTAAAAGACTATTCCAGGCAGCCATTCCTCTGCTCCAAGAAAGCTCTCCATCTGCGGTTATCTCTTCCAAGCCACGCGGGGGGATTTCGCGAATCGGACCAATATTCAGAAAATGTTTCAACTCTCCCCAAGTTAGCAATGATGGACCTATAAGTAACGCAGAAAGTACCAAGAACACTCCCTGCTCCACGTCCTTACCCATGTAATCTAATTGTCCAACTGGTGGAGAGAGCCAGCTCGCCTCTTTAGAAAGGGGATTTGGGATCACGCGCCTTTCAAAATTTGAAAATAATGCGTTCCACTGTGTGTATCCAACAGGAATTTCTTCTGCAACATAGTGATCTATGTCCTGAAGAAACTCACGTGTATCGTTTATAGTACAATATTCACTGAAGGCTTTTTCAAATCCTCCTGCCTTCAAACGGATAAAATTCTTGTCTGGATCACCAATTATTTCTGCTATTTGATGCCCGTTTACAATCACACGATAGGCTGAGATATAAGATTTTTCCTTGAGATGTGACCAACGGACTTCCACTTCCATGGAAATTGTTTTGAGCATGTGCTCCAGAACATTTTCTGCGGAGGAAATAATTGACTCTTCATCATCACGTGAATCAATATAATACCCATATAGTCCCAAATCAAACGTTGCGCGATTGGTATGCTCTATCCGGATTCGTATGGCGCGATCCAAATCATGGTTGTGTACCAACCGGCGAAACCCACCGAGCTCCAATTCGCCAGAGCGTGAATCCGTGCGGTCCAAATCACTTGTTTCATACAGCACCAAATGGCGGAGATAGTGGAGCGCCTGAATGATGGTGCTCTTGCCCGAACTGTTCGGCCCAAAGAGGAGCGTGATCGGCTTGATGTCGATCCGCACTCCGGGCGAGCCAATTGCTTTAAAGTTCTCGATTTCGAGGGAAGTGATCATTTACTTTTTTCGTTTCCCGTTTTCTTGGCTGGAGTTTGCGACAATGTGGAAGCAGCGATACTTTTGGCAGTCTTGGTTGCTTTCGGGTTCGATAGGACTTTCCCGGCATTACTTGCAGCGGTTTTTCCTGTTACTTGCTTAGAATCTTTTTGAGTGAGGGCGCTACCTGCGACGGACTTCGCCTGCTGGCTCGACTTCGGATTGCTAAGCGTTTTCGATGCCTTGGAGGCAGTCTTGGAGCTTGTCTGCTTTTTGTTACTCATTTCAGGATCTCCCTATGTATTAGACTAACTTTTTTATGCGTCGTTCCCCATATCGATGGCCTTGCGGAGGCGGCTTAGGTGGTCGAGGGTTTGGATGAGTTCTTTCCGGGTGTTCTTGTAGGACTTCGCCGGATGGATGGTCTTACCGTTGGTTAGGTCGAGAAACCAGACCTTTTTGCGGTCGGCTTCATAGCGCTTCTCGGCGCAGATAGCGAGCAGTTCGAGGAATCCATCCTGCTGGGACTCTGGCCATTCGGAGCAGTAGGCGTATATGTAAACCGGTTCGTCCTCGGGGCCTTCGGCAGAGAAGTGAAACCCTCCCGTCAGCCAGTGGTTCTCCCACCGGACAGGGTTCTCTTGCTTGCCGTTTTCGACAAAGCTCTGGAGACAGTTCCCCAACTGCGGACGGAACTTTTCGCGGAAGACCTTCAATGCACTCCGGCTCTTGGTGCGAATAGTAGAGTCCTGCTTAGACTTGGGCGGGCCAGCAAAGGCTGCGTCCAAGACTGCGGTACCTGCCCCTTCCTCGTCCATCTCGGCAACCAACGCCTCGCGCAACGGCCTGTAGCCGTGGAACATAAAGTCTCGTTTTTCTTCCATACTCTTGAGGAGACGTTCCCATGTTGGGGCTTTCTGCTTGAAGACTGTGCTAACCACGTAGATGTGCATTTTCAATATCCTTCAGAGGTCGAGATTGAAATGATCGTAAATTAGGAGCTTTCATCTGAATCGTCATCGTTATACTGAAGTCCCTTTCTGAAAGTCGCCGGAATAGATTTCTCGGGGTCCTGTTTAGCATTCTTCAAATAACTGGTTATCTGTTTGCGCAGCTCGATTGCCCAGTTTGGCTGCCTAACTTCATAAGTAATTACTCGCAGATGGCGTAGATCTGAGGGAACATCATCAATAGTCCCAGATACGAATACTACGGGTTTCTGAATGGCATGAGACAACCCGAGCTCATAATACACGTTCGCATTTTTTCCTGTCAGTTCCGCGAGAAGAACTTTGGCTTTCCTTACCTGCTCCCATATTTGTTCGATAAACATACCTGTGCTAAAAAGATCGTCGGCTCTCACTGGTTCAAATCCAGCATCCTTAATGGCAGGCATGTATATCTCCTTGTAGTAAATGTCATAGAACCCCCCGAAAGGCATCATGACGAAACAGTTGTCTAAATGTGTCCTACCTGCTGCTTCATGCTCTTGGCCTGCCCCAATTTCTTCCGAATCTATTGAGGTGGCTATGCTTGCCATATCTTGTTTATCAGGAAACGCCTTGTAGGCCTTTAAGTACTGAATATTAGATGTGAATACTTCTATAAATTTATCCACTCGTTCCCGCGGAATCTTAAACTCTCGGACTAAGGTGTTTGTGAAAAACTCGTCCTCAGGCAGCGGCTTGCCTTTGTAAAAATCTCGCACTTTTTTGAAGTCTGGAACCGATTCAAAAGCTGATGCCAATCCTCGAGTTCTCTCGCCGGGGTCGCTGGGAGCAACGATCTTGTTTCCAAGTGCTGTCAATGAGATGTCGGTCGTCGGCGTACCTTCCACCAATCCGTATTGTATGGCAGCTTTTAGAAGGTCGCGAAAACGCCAATCGTTCGTCTTCTTGAAGCCAACAGCTTTTACCAACTCACCCGAGGGCAACGGGTTGCCGGCATTATTCTCTTCTATGGCTTGAGCGACACGGATCGACTCTTCGAGAGAAAGCTTTGGAAAAGTCCATGCCTTGCCGGAAGCGTCATCAAAGGATGGCTTGCGAGGGGTAGACTTCTTATTGCGTTCACGTTGCACAGAGTTCGTGCTTCCGCTCTGATTATCTTTCACCTCAGTAGGCTGATCCCCTTGAGCCTGCTTCATATTTGAATCACTTGATAAGGCCATTATAGAACTCCTTTTGCAATAGCTGATGATCTGCTTTTGGTCAATAACTCGAAATTGAGGCTTTTCATAGCTCCCCCCGAAATGCCCGCTGAAGGCAGGAGTTGAATAAATCAGATTCCGTTGTGGAGCCGTGCCGAAATCTTTCGTGAGCCTTCTTGTATAAATTCGTAAAAACCTGCAGATTACTATCTTCGGGTATGATTACCTCCAGTGGCTTGAGCGTCTGAAGGTTTATGTTAGCTCGTGCAGTTTCGGGTGCACTGGCAATAAACCTCGGCCGCCAGAATCTCAGAAGATATTCCAAGTATTCTGGGGTGATGAGTTTTTGGGGCGAAATTCCCACCACGCTATCTGGACAATACATTCTGCTGCAAAGAATTGCGGTCTCGCCGATTGTAGCACCCACAATGGCCACCAATACCGTTCCCGGATCAAATCCTTTGCTCACACGAATACCTTGATCATTGAGCGTCTGATGCCATGTGTTGAGGTATCCTTTCGCTGCAGCAATATCACCAGTCTGAACAAATGGATAATCACCATCGTAAAACCGTGGGTCATTTCTCGGTCTAGGTGAGAATCGTCCGCGCTCTACTTTAGCGATCTTCTCCAAAGCCATAGTCTTGCACCCCTTCGGATTTGTCACCGGGTCCCCGAACATCTCTAAAAAGGTGGAGCGCAGAAGGTCGTCGGTGAGGGCGAGGGCTTGCTGGCGTTTGCGGCGGATGGCGTCGGCCTTGTCGAGGATCGCCGCAATGCGCTTCTGCTCGGCGAGGTCAGGAAGAGGAACTTCAAGCCCGGAAATAGAAGACAGCCTTATTGACGGATACGCTTGATTCGGAATTAGATGTGAGGGTGGGAACTTCTCAAACCAACGCTGAAGGTAAGCAGGATATACAACTCTTTTGTCGGGAATAATCGCAGCGAGGTGACTAACAACATAGCAGTCCTTCTTTAGGCGATAGACTCTACCCAAAGTGGCAGACATACCGCTCTTTGCGAAGAGAATCGTATCCTTCGGAAACAGGCGCATCGATGTCTTCAGTTTCGCATCTGGACTGATCTTCTCAAGGGCATCCTCATTCGAACCATTGAGCAAAGCGTCCAGACTTCCTGCTCTTACGAAGGGGATTCCAGTATCTGAAAACGCGTCAGAGTTCTGCGGTGCGCTCTGTCCAGCAGATACTTCAGCAATAGCGTTGATTCGTTTTGTGTGTGCCCAGTTGCTCATCCCTTCAGCATCCCCTCCAACGCATTCAGGTCTGCGCTGATCTGTTCCTCAAGTTCCCGCAGCTTCTTGATGATATCTTGGGGCTTCTCGTAGGACTGTTCCTCGTGGACGTGCTCCTTGTAGCGGCTGACGCTGAGGTCGTACTTCTGCTCCTTGATTTCTTCCCGCGAAACGGAGAACGCCTTGGCTTTGCGGTCGGTGAATTTCTTCTTCCCCTTGCCGCGCTTCCACTCGGCCCATTTGGCAAGCACATCCGGCAGGTCGTTGTTGGCGTCGTCGGGTTGGCGCTTATCGTCGAGGGAGAATCCGTCGCCCGCCACATCGTAAAAGAACACGTCCTCGGTCTTGCCGCCCTTGGTGAAGACGAGCACGGCGGTGCTGACGCCTGCGTAGGGTTTGAAGACGCCGGAAGGGAGGCCGATGACGGCTTCCAATTGGTTCTCCTCCACCAGCAGTTTTCGCACGTCCACATGAGCCCCGGAGGAGCCGAACTGGACGCCGTTGGGAACGACCACGGCGCACCGCCCACCCTGTTGCAGCATTTGGAGAATCAGCACCAGAAACAGGAGCTCGGTTTTCGTGGTTTTGACTTTTTGTTTCAGTGTCCCCATGACGTCGTTGGTATCAAGAGACCCCTTGAACGGAGGGTTTGCCAGAATTACATCATAGTACTCCTGGGCCTGATCGGGATAACGCTCCGGGAAGCTGTTTCCCAGGGTATCCTGATAGCGAATGCGGGGTTGTTCCACACCGTGGAGCAGTAGATTCATCGCCGAGAGGCGGAGCATGGTGGCATCGAAATCGAACCCTTCAAAGGTATCTGTTTGCAGAACGAACCGCTGCATCTCAGACAGTAGATCGCCCGTGTAGAGAACACTTCCATCCTCAGCAACGATTTCCCCTTCCTTGGAGGTATTGGTGCGCAGGATATACTCCATGGAACGAACCAGGAAACCGGCGGTACCACAGGCTGGATCGGCGATGCGCTCACCAACTTTAGGCTCCACCAGGGCAACCATCATGTCGATGATATGGCGTGGAGTGCGAAACTGGCCGTTCACGCCCGCCGTGGTGAGTTTGGAGAGAAGATACTCGTAGAGATCGCCTTTGGTGTCTCCCGAGGTGAGGGGAAGCTCACTGACCATGTTCACGGCATTTACCAGTAGCGATGGCTTTTGAATCATCAACTGGGCGTCTCGAAAGAAACGACCAAAGTTGGTGTCATCACACACTTTGCGCATGTGTTCGAAAATGCCCATGTCCCCCAGGCCGCCTTTGGCACCGGCGTTACGCTGCATGAGTTCAAGCATCTGATCGCCTCCCATTTCTTTGAAGACAGACCAGCGGAGATGTTGTTGCTCAAGACGAAAGAGGAGCTTGGCGTTTGTGGTACCGCCGCGTTCCTTGAGGCGCTGAAGCATGGTTTCGTTTCTGCTTTCGCGGATGTCCAGAAGACGCAGAAACATGAGGTAGGAGATTTGTTCAATAACCGTGAGTGGATTGGTAATCCCACCGGTCCAGAATTCTTCCCACAGTTTGTCGATCTTGGATTTGAGCTGTCCGGTGATCATTTACTTTCCCCTGGGAACGCCGATCTCAGAATCGGCGCGTGATAATGTTTTATTTCGGATTGAATTGCTTCGGGTTGTTTCTGCACGGCATTTCGGTCTCGTTGATTCACTTTGTTTACTCTTTCCTGGGAACGCCGATCTCCGCATCGGCGCGTGAGAACGTTCCATTATAATCTTCCTTCTCGGGAATATTTTCACAGCCCACTTCGCATAATTTCTCCTCCCACAACCGTGCACTGCTGAATGCCCATTCTGCGGGTTGCCGACAAAGCCCGGCTTTAACAGGGTTTTGATGGATGTAGTTCACAACATTTTCGTAATGTTTCTCATCACGAATGAATCGATCCCAATAATCTCTCCCCCATAGTGCTCCATTTGAAGGTTGTTGGATGGCCTTGCCGTGGGTGTCTCGAACAGTTCCCTGTCGAATCCATTCGTTAATTCGGCGACTGGTATAGCGTTTCCAGCTTTGCACGATTTTGCCAAGCTCCTCGCCTTCCCGATGATGAATCAGTAAATGCACATGGTTGGGCATCACAACCCATGCGACAAGGGAGTAGTGGGAATTGTCAAAAAATTTCCAACTTTCCACCACCTGTGAGGCGACCTTTGGATCTTTGAGGACGCAATTGCCAAGTCCTTTATCCAGCCATTGTTCCAAGCGCTTGCGGCGTTCGACTTCCGTTTGATCGGGAGGTACTGTGCAGAGTTCGTTTTCCACCCGGCGAAGGATTTCCTGTGGAAGACTATCGGCAAGGCGATACGTGATGGACTGCAGCGTGTGGGGAAAGTCTGCATGTGGTAGGTATCCTCGTGAATACCATCCCAAGTGGGAAGAGGTTTTGCCGAAGCGGAGTTCGGCGTTCCCAGGAATGGTTGCTCCGTCGCTCCCTGAGGTGATTAAGGTTTCACTCATTGGACAACCTCGGAGCTGGTTTGAAGCGATCCAGCACATCGAAGAGAAAGTTGATTTGTTTTTCGTCGGAAAAAATGCCATCAATACTGGAGGAGTGAAGTGCGGTAAATGGAGCCTTATAGAGTTCCTCAACTTGTATTGCACCGTACAACCGAATATGATTTTTCAGCATGTTGAGAAACTGAATCTGCCGGGAATTAAGTTGGCTGGCGTATTGATGAACAAAGTCCGTAAAGAGGCTTTCAACGGCTCGTGCATCCATCCCAATGATACGCCGGATGGCGAAGTCGAGATGCCCCGCAGTATCAGGGAAAAACTCATGGAGCAGTTTGAGATCCACCAGGGAGTCCTGAACGAGGACCAGCTTGATGAGATCATCCATGTCACTGTTGGTGACAGGG
>JANRMB010000202.1:0-3667 GCA_033761985.1 Candidatus Sumerlaeia bacterium
ATCAGGTAACAACTCTTCATGGAGCATAATCAGGGGGACGGAGAAGCCACCGAGGTAATGCGCTGGAAGGCGATTGCCGTGGAGGTGTTGCTTCTGGTGCTGCTGGTGTTGGGCTTCTACGCACCGCTCTGGCGTGCCGAGGGGCTTCCCTCCGGTGCCGATACCACCAGCATGCTGTGGCCGCTCCGGGCGTTCACGCTCGCCAGTTACCAACACTTCGGCGAGGTTCCCCTTTGGAATCCGTTTCACTTCATGGGGACACCCTTCTCCGCCACGCTGCAACACGGAGTCTTTCACCCCCCCACGCTGCTGTTCCTGTTTCTCACTCAATCTGCCACGTGGGCTATCAAGCTGGAAGCTCTGTATGGTTTGCTGATGGGGGTGTTGGGGGCCTGGTACACGGCGCGATTTGCGCTGCGCACCGGAAGCGCGGCAGCACTGTTGGCCGGGGCGGTCTTTGCGCTGCAATCCCGGATGCAGTTTGCCCCGGATAACGTGGTGATACTTTCCAGCACGGCGCTGATTCCGTGGTGCCTTGGATTGGTAATGCAACTCGGGCTCGGCCGCATGGCACCGATACGGTTTGCCACGCTTTGGAGCGCGGCGGCAGCGGTGCAGTTTTTGGCCGGGCATCCGCAGTTTTTTCTCTACACCCGCATCGCCGAAGGCTGCGTGCTGCTGGGGTGCATACTGCTAAGAACGGGGACACTGAAGCAACGAATTCAACCGCTGGCGATTCTTGCCGCTGCGGGGACACTCTCCCTCCTTCTGGTGGCGATACAACTCCTTCCCGCGTTGGAGCTGAGCCCACGAGCGTACCGCCAAGTGTATGCCCTTCAACATGGTTATACGCTTCAAGGGTGCTTTACTCCGGGGGATTTGCTTCATTTGGTGAACCCCCGATTGTATGTGGTGGAGGGAGTGAATGAATCGGTTCGCCACGGGGAAACCTTGCTGTATTTGGGATTGATTCCGCTGGTGCTTGCCGGTGTGTGGGGAGTGCTGGCGTGGCGCGCATCGCAACGGCGTAGGGTAGTGCTGGTGGTGGCGGCACTGGCGTTTTGTCTGGTGTTTATGTTGAGCGCCAACCTGAGCCTAGGGCGGTTGATGAGTGGTGAATTTACAGACTTCCCCCGCGGGGCGGCCCGTGATGCCGAGGCTGCGGGTTCCTCGGCGTGGCTTTACCTGTCCCCGTTGGAAGTATTGACGAACATTCTTCCCCTGCTGGATGGGATGCGTGTCCCCGGGCGGTTTGCGGTGTTTTTTAATCTGGTGCTGATCTGGTGCGCGGCGGCGGGATTGAGGTCACTGCTTTATGCCTTGCAGGGGAAGAGAACTCAGCAGATTGCAGCCGGTGCAGGGGTGTTGCTCATCGCTGTGGGCGAGCTGGTGTGGCATTCTCAAACGGCTCCGTTCCGCGATTTGGTGATCCCCTCGCAGGAAGCCTCGGCAGCGCAAGTGGCGGAGCTTCTGGTGCACGAGAATCCGGGTCGGCAATTCCGGCTGACGCTGGAAGACGACGTTCGGGTGCAGGCCTCCATCGATCCTCAGTGGGCAACCCGTCAGCAATCCCTGGAGGAGCGCCTCGCGTTTCGGCAGGAGAATCTCAACGTTCTCACGGGTTCCTTTTCCGTGGATGGTTACGAGGAAGGGCTCGCGCCCCTGACGCGCACGAAAGAGTTTTTCCTCTTCTTCAACCGGCATCTCCGTTCTCCCGAGCCCGACCCCGTGATGCTTCGGTTGCTGGGAATTGAGAGTTATCTCACCAGCCTTCCTGTGTCCCCCGCATCGGTGACAAAGGTCCTCTCCAACAGTACCACCCATGCGGAATTGTTGCTGGCTCCGGAGGCGCGATTGGCGTTTTGGAGTTCGGAATTCCCCGGGGTGGAATGGAGCGCCCTGGAGCCACCGAGCACCACCGGGGGCGACTACATTTCCGGGCGGAATGCGGTCCTGATTCCCTACGGTAAATCACCTGCCTTTACAGCCTCGTCGGATGCACCAGCGTTTCAGTGGAAGTCGGCGAATGCATTTTCCGTCCACTGGACAGATGACCCTCAAGGGGAGTTGCTGGTTTCCCAACCACCGTATCCCGGGTGGGTGACGGAGGAGGGCCTTCCGTTGATTCCCCGCAACGCCATCATCAGCCAAGTACCCATTCAAACCAGTAGTGAAGGCACGAGTGTCACCGTGGTGTATCAACCAAAGAGTTACCAGTTGGGGATGCTTCTGAGCCTTGTGGGAGTGATACTGTGGAGCATCCTCGCTGTTCTCTCCGTCCCTCGATTTCGGAAGGTAACCCCATGAATCGCCCGTCGGCTGTGGTGCATGTGGATGTGGATGGCTTATGGGCCGTTCGCCGGTGCTATGGTATTGCGGAACAGCGGAGCTTTGTTGAGGATCCTGTTTGGGAGAAGGGTGTCCCCCAACTGGCGGAGTGGTTTCAGCGATGCAATCTTCCCGCTCAGTTTTTTGTGGTCGGGCGGGACTTAACGCATCCTGAAAAGGCCGTCCAGGCGCGGGAATTGTTCGCTGCCGGTTTCGAAATCGGTAATCACTCCACCACACACCGCATCGGGCTGACTCGGTGCAGTTCGGCACGGATTCGGGCGGAGATTGAAACCACGCAACGCCTTCTGGAACGCAACGGCATTCCCCGGGCCAAGGGCTTCCGCTCGCCGGGGTATGATGTGGATGAACGGCTGCTCGGGATTTTGCGTGATCTGGGTTTTCAGTATGATTGCAGCGTGCTTCCCACTCCTCTGTCCCCGCTGTTGCGATTGGCCGATGCCGTCTTGGCGCGGCGATGGAATCCCCGGAAGCGGCAGTTTGGTCAGTTGCGGTTTTTCCTCGCTCCCCGGGTGCCGTATCTACCCGATGCCCGGGATTGTGTGCGCCCTGTGGGCCGGGGGGGGGAGTTGTCGTCGTTTGTGGAACTCCCGGTTTCCACCGTGACCGCGGCGGGACTTCCGTTGACGGCTTCAAGCATATTAGCCCTGGGTACAAAACGAATCCTTGGGGAAATCCGCCAGCGAGCCGAACGGGGGCTTCCGCTGGTGTTGTTGCTCCATGGAATCGATGCGGTGGATTGCTCCCGACCCATGGTGTTCGGAACGCGAAGCCCCTCGGCCGGAGGGTTCAACAAATCACTCGCGGAAAAGGAGGATGCTCTTCTTCCCGTTCTGCAGGAGTTGACTCGCCACTTTGAGGTGATGAGCACGGCACAATTGATGAAAGGTTTTCTCGAAACGCTTTAATATCGCCGAAATCCATGTTGCCCGGAGTACTGGATTCCTTGCATTTGTGCAGCATTCCTGAACGTGGGAAAGGACTGCCAACCATGAATCACCTTCTTGCAGGGGCTTTTGCGCTCCTCTTGGCCACCCAACCGTTCACCGCTTTTGCCAGTGAACCCACCGCCCCCCTTACGGATGCGTTTCGCCAGCAGATCCAGGCTTCCCTCCAGCTTCCCCAATTTCAGGGCCTCAGTTTTGTGGGGGTTCAAATCCTTGATTCCGCCTCCGGTACGGAGCTGTTCTCGCTGAACGAGCACAAACTTTTTGTTCCAGCCTCCAACGCCAAACTCTTTTCCTCCGCCGCCGCGCTCGATGTTTTTGGTCCCGACCATACCTTTGCCACGCAGGTGGAGTTCACGGGTATCCTCGCC
>JANRMB010000203.1:0-5262 GCA_033761985.1 Candidatus Sumerlaeia bacterium
CGGTTCTTTTTTGATGGCCAGCTCAAACTGGGCTTTTGCTTTGGCACCGTCGTTTTTGTTAATCCAGTACATGCCGATCAGGTTGTTGGCCTGGGTGTCGTCGGGACTGATTTCGATGGCTTTTTCTGCAGCGGCTTTGGCTTCTTCCAATTGTTGGGTGCTTTTCATCGATTCATGGGAGGAAGAACAGGCCGAATCTCGATGGAACCGGTGGTAAGGCAGGGAGCCTTTTTGGCCCATTCCATGGCCTGATCCAGAGACTCGACTTCAATCAGGAAAAAGCCGGCGAGCATTTCCTTGGTTTCCGAAAAGGGGCCATCCTGAACATGGAGTTCCCCATGACGGGAACGGATGGTGGTGGCGGTTGCGGGGGGTTGAAGTCCTGCTCCTCCGCGTACGATACCGGATTGGTTGAGGGCCTGTACGTAGGCGCCCCAAGCGGCCCAGTAAACGGGAGCATCAGCACTGGTGCGGCGGGCGAATTCTTCGGCGGTTTCCTGAAAGGAGATCATGTATTGCATGGTGGTTTATCCTTCGTGAGGGATTGAAATGGTGGAGGCATCCATTGCCTTCACCAGAGAATCGCTTCAGTGGATCGCCTTTCGACATTTGGGAGAAAAAAAATTACGAGGCTCGCTCCAAACTAAAAAACCGCTGGTGAATTTCGCCGTGGAGGTCGTTCAACTGCAGTTGGACTTCATCGATGAATTCGTGCAGACCGCGATTGAGGATGGACTTGATGTCGGGGTTGGAGAGCATTTCCTCCAATCGGGTGAAATCAGCGGAAAGCTCGTGTCCATCGCCGAACAGGGTGAGCAACTCCCGGTGGCTGCGGCGCACGGAGTAGAGCACTGAGCGCGGGAACTGTTGGTTCTGGAGCAGGAAGGCGACGACGCGTTCGGGATCGATGCGGCGTTCAATGCGCAGGTAGGTGTGGAAGGCGCTGACGCTTTTCAGGACGGCATTCCACTGCACCAAATCGATGGGAGTACCGACGTCGGTGACTTCGGGGAGGAGGATGAAATACTTGACGTCGATGAGGCGGCTGGTTTTGTCGGCGCGCTCCAAGTAACGGCCCAGGTTGACCCAGCGGTAGGATTCATCGTGGTTCATGGTATCGGCGACGAGACCGAAGAAGAGGTGGGCGCCGTTGCGGATTTCATCGAAGAACTCTTGAGACGGGGTTCCGTTGACTTCGCTGAGGGCTTTGCAATGAAGGTAGAGCTTGTTGAGCTGCAGCCAGGCTTCGTCGGAGATTTGATCGCGCACGCCCCGAGCGTTTTCCCGAGCGGCCCAGAGGCAGCGGAAGACGGAGTTCCAGTTGTCGCGGTCGGTGATGAGGAATCGGATAACGTTGGATTCATCGGCGATTTTGTAGCGTTCGTAGAAGGCCTTTTCATCCCCCATGATGCTCACGAGGGGTTCCCATTGTTGCTTTTGTTCGATGACGGAATCGAGAGTGAGGAGGTAGTTGACCTGGGCAATACGGGCGACGTTTTCCGCGCGTTCCACGTAACGGGCCATCCAATAGATGTTGTCGGCTACTCGGCTTAGCATACGCTGATACCATCCTGGGATTGAAATTGGCTGGAAGTGGATCGGTTGAGGGGTTCGGAATCGGTATCGAGAACCCAGGTGTCCTTGCTTCCACCGCCTTGGCTGGAATTCACAACGAGCGAGCCTTTCTTGAGGGCGACGCGGGTGAGGCCACCGGGGAGGATAAACGTCTCCTTGCCGTAGAGAATGTAGGGACGGAGATCGACGTGGCGGCCCTCCAATCGATCCCCGACGATAGTGGGGACACGGGAGAGGGAGATGGTGGGCTGGGCGATATACTCACGGGGGTGGGCGAGAATCTTCTGACGGAACTCTTCCTGCTCGGCTTTGGTGCTGTGGGGTCCGATGAGCATGCCGTAACCACCGCTTTGGTTGGCGGCTTTCACCACGAACTTATCGAGGTTGGCAAGCACATGGGCGCGTTCTTTGTCCTCGTGGCAAACGAACGTCTCCACGTTGGGAATGATGGCGTCCTCACCGAGGTAGTATTTGATCATTTTGGGGACGTAGGAATAGACAACTTTGTCATCGGCGACCCCGTTGCCGATGGAGTTGGCGAGCCCCACACGGCCCTTGCGGTAGACTTCCCAGAGGCCGGGGACACCGAGAACGGAATCCTTGCGGAAAACGGTGGGATCGAGGAAGTCGTCGTCCACGCGGCGGTAGATGACATCCACGCGCTGAAGACCCCGGGTGGTGCGGACTTTGACGTAGCCATCATCAACAACCAAGTCGCGGCCTTCGACGAGGGAGATCCCCATTTCACGGGCGAGGAAGGAGTGTTCAAAGTAGGCGGAGTTGTAGATGCCGGGGGTGAGAATGACGATGTTGGGATTATCGACTCCGGCAGGGGCCAGGTGACGGAGCGTTTCCACTAAATGTGAGGTGTAGTCTTCCACGGGGCGGATACGGGTGGATTGAAAGAGCTTGGGGAAAACACGCTTCATGAGGTTGCGGTTTTCAAGAACGTAGGAAACACCGCTCGGAGTCCGGAGGTTGTCCTCCAGAATGCAGTATTCGCCATCGGTTCCTCGGATGAGATCGATGCCGGAAATTTGCACCCAAATATCGTGCGGGGGACGGAAACCTTTGCATTCCTTGCGGAAGCCATCGCCGGAAAGGATGACGTGTTCGGGAATCACCTTGTCTTTGAGGATTTTGGCATCGGCGTAGATATCCGCCAGAAAGAGATTCAGGGCGTGAATGCGCTGCTTGAGTCCGCGTTCCAACCGTTCCCATTCCGTGGAGCTGATGATCCGGGGGATGATATCAAACGGGAAGATGCGTTCAATCCCCTGCTGTTCCTTGTACACGGTGAAAGTAATGCCGGAATTGAGCAGGGAGGCCTCGGACTCCTTCTGTCGGCGAAGTACCTCGGGCCAACCGACCTCCAAGATTCGTTTGTGGAGGCGCTGGGCGTGGGGACGGATGCTGCCATCGGGGGCAACCATTTCGTCGTAGAAGTTATCCGTGGTGTAGAGGGAGAAAGGAAGGGACATAGGCAATCGTTGGGAAGAACCCATTCAGTGATGACCAACTTTTCAAAAAAAAAGGAGTGTGGGGGCGAGGGAATTTTAACGGGGAAGTGGAATTCCGGTGTTGATTTGATAAAGCTTTTGAATGGAATGGTAAACGAACGGTTTAGTGGAGACGGTTTGTACGAATTTTTCGAGAAAAGGGGATGATGATGAAACGTGGATTCGCGGTGTTATTGGTGCTGGCGCTGGTGGGATTGGGGCTGTGGTTTTTCGCCGGAGTTTCGCCAAAACAGGAGAGCCCAGCACCCTAATTCCCCAAGGGTTCCACATCCACCGAGACGCGCAACGATTGACCGGAGCCACCAAGGACGATTCCGCTGAGGGGGCTTACATCGCTGTAGTCGCGTCCCCAAGCGACGGTGATGTGTTCATCGCCCGGTATTTTGCCGTTCGTGGGATCAAAGTCCACCCAGCAGCCTTCCCCGGGGACATAGACGCTGACCCACGCGTGGGAAGCATCGGCTCCAATGAGCCGGGGTTTTCCCGCCGGGGGAAACGTGCGCAGGTAGCCGCTAACGTACCGGGCGGGAATTCCCAAGCTGCGCAGGCAGGCAATCATCAGGTGGGCAAAATCCTGGCAAACTCCCATGCGAGTTTTTAACACTTCACTGATGGGGGTGGAAATGGTGGTCATCTGGGGTTTGTATGTAAACTCTTTGTGAAGGCGCTTGTTGAATTCCTCCACACAGGCAATCAGCGGCTTGCCCGCGGGGAAACTCGGGGCGGCATACGCGCGGTAGGCGTCCCCCAGGGGGACATAGGGAGAGGCGAAAAGGAATTCCTGAGCCTCGAGACTTTTGAGGGACAGGTCGCTCCGGAGCCAGGGAATCACCGCGTTCCATTCCACCGTATCGCGGGGGACTGGGAGCCCCTGTGCCACCACTTCGCTGCGGATTTCCACCTCGAGTTTTTTGTGGGCTTCCTGCACGGTAAAGAGAACCACACCGTTGCCGTAGAAGTCGAGAAACTCCTCCATGCCGCTCGGTGCCGGGGAGATGCGCAACTCCAACGACTCCACCGTTTGGCCGTTGGTGGTGCGGGGCTTGAGGCACCCCTTGTTTTGGCAGAAGCTGACCTGCTCGGTGTACTGATAGATGGTTTTGTGGGAGATACGGTAACGCATGGGGGACGGAGGAAGAATCAGGAGGAGACCTGCTCGCGGGAGCGGGCGGCCTCGGCGTGGCTGAAGTAGCGGTTGGTGAGAATGTTGGAGAGTGTGGGAAGCTCCTTCAGGAGTTTATCGAGCAGTTGATCCAAATCGCGGCGTTTGCCCTCCAATCGGGAGTTCACCAACGGGGACACCTGGGCCAGCATCACAACGGTGTTCAGGGAAAGCAGTTGGTTTTGTTCCGGAGTGCGGAGGGGGAGATTCTGGCCTCGGGTGAGTTCCTCCACGTGGTGGCTCAGCGTTTGAAGTTGGTGCGCCACAGAACGGGGATTGGTTTCATCGGTGAGGAGAAGATCGAGTACAGCGTGGGCCTGCATTCCCACCTGATAACGGGCGCTATACGTCATGGAGCTATCGCCCACTTGAAGCAACAGGCGAAGCACGGGTTCCTCGCGCTCTTCGGGACGGACGAGCCCTTGCCGAAGAAGACCGGCGGTGTTGTAGGCGCGCTCGATTCGACGACCCATATCGAGGAATCGCCAACCGGGACCCCGGGTCATGCTCTCGCGCGAGAGACCACTGAACGCCAAAAGCGGGAGCAGGATTTCGTTCAACAACTCCATGGCACCGGCGGCACCGGGGACAGTGTTGGCATCGGGGGACAGGGGAAGGAACTTCTCCAACCGAGTAAGGAAACGCCAAGCGTCGACACTCATGCGGTCGCGCACCAGCCACAGTGTTCGGCGCAGGTTCTCCCACAGGGTGCGCATTCCGGCGACTCCGGTTCCAAACATGAATTCCAGCAGCGCTTTTTCCAGTTCGGGTTCGCGGTTGAGTCGGCGAGCTTCAATCAGCGTACCGGAGACGAGGTTTTCCGAGGCCATCCAGCGGAGCAGAACATCGAGTTCCGCATCCTCAGAAATGTGGGTTTCATCGCTGAGCCGTTCGAGAAGAACGCGCAGCACACGCACCTGACTTTCAGCGCGTTCCACATACCGACCCAGCCAGAACATGTTGTCGGCCACCCGACTGGGGAGATCGAGGTTGATGCGGGTGATT
>JANRMB010000204.1:0-2180 GCA_033761985.1 Candidatus Sumerlaeia bacterium
CCACATCAGTTCGCCGGGTGATGGCTCTCAGGTGCGCCGCATGACGGTTTACGTTCACAATGATGGCGACGAAACGGTGACGATTAATCCCCGTCAGGTAATGGTGACAGATGGTGTTGTGGGAAATGTGCATGAGATGGAAAGCACGTTGGGAACACGGACGATGAACGATCAGTGGGACACACCGATTTCCAGTGTCACCCTGGCACCGGGAGAAGGAAACGTAATCGCGTACTCCAAACAGTTTCCGGGTTTTCCAAATGGCCCCGATCGCAGCGCCAATGTAAACTGCTTTGCGCGAATACGGGCCACGGTTACTCCCGGTGCCACGAATCAACCGGTGGACTTGAAGGTTTTTGTGGTGGCGATTCCAGCCGCGAGTGTCTCGCAAAACAAAACACTCGCAGAACAATTCCTGACCGTGGGAGCGGGAAATGGCGAGGCTTCGCTCAATCTCACTCGACCACCTCAAGGATGTGAACTCAGCCGGGCCTGTGGTATTGTTCGGAGTTTTCAGTGGAGAAGCGAGGTGGTTACCATCGATACCAACGCTCTCCCCACCGCGGGATACAGCTTCCTGATGGGCCTGCCCCGAGTTCAAACCAATCCCTGTCCCCTGTTGAAGCAAACCGCCGACATGATTCTGCGTCCGGGATATGCTCCCGTGGATACCGTGGGGAATTACATGACTGATTACCGGGTGCATTTCCGGTTTGTGAATCGGAGTACAACGGCAGCGAAGGGAGTGGATGTGCTGTTTTCCAAAAGCGATGCGGATATTGGTTTGGCCTACAAAGGAGTTGTTTCGGCTAGTGGGATGCCGAGTGATGCCACGGTGGACGCCCAGACAGCGAAGGCGGTTTGGGCAGGACCAAATCAATCCGCCGTGGAAAAAAGCTTTTTGGATGCCCCGGGTGTTATCAGTGTCCCTCCTTGTGGCGAACGCAACTACGCTCTCCGCTTCCAGATTCTGGGGAATGCTTCCTTGCCGTTTCAAATAACGGTGAAACCCGCCACCCCGATTCTGGAACCCACGGCAAGTACCCGTTGGCAGGTGTTTTGAAGGAAATCCGTATTTGCAGAAGAGTTCCTAATTGCCGAAGTGACTCACACGACTCAGGGTACGTCTTCGACGTTCAGCCGATAACCAATCCAAGGCTCCGTAATGAGATGACGAGGATTGGCAGGTTCCTCTTCCAATTTGAGTCGAAGTTGGTGCATGTACACTCTGAGATGGTGTTCCTGACCAGATTTGACGCTTCCCCAAACCTCGGTCATCATTTGATTTTGGGTTACAACTTTTCCAGCATGCTTCGCCAGCTTCGCAAGAATTTTGTATTCATTTGGTGTGAGTCGTACCTCTTGGCTGGATCGAAACACCCGGCGTGTTTCAAGATCGATGCGAATGTCACCCGCTTGCACTTGAAAGGAACCGACTTCATCCGTTTTTGTAGAGTGACGAAGTGCAACACGGATACGTGCGGATAACTCTCCGATGCTGAAAGGCTTCGTCAGGTAATCGTCTGCACCTGAATCAAGAGCATCAATTTTATCGCGTTCCTTGCCTCTTGCAGAAAGAATAATAATGGGGACGGAGATAAATTCTCTTAGGCGCTTTAAAACTTCAAGACCGTCGAGATCAGGCAGCCCCAGATCAAGAAGAATTAAGTCGGGTGCGTTCGTGGCAGCTAACGATAACCCCTCTTGGGCGGTAGTAGCCTCCACCAGTTGATGTTGCTGCGCCTCTAGGCTGGCTCGAAGAAATCGACGAATGGGGGCTTCGTCTTCAATTATTAAAATACAAACAGCACTTGTCACGCTTCGCTCTCCTCCTGAGGTAATTGGATGGGTTCTTGTGCAGGGAGTGAGATGATAAATGATGCACCCCCATCGGGATTGTTCCGAGCTGTAATTTCTCCTCCATGGGCTTCGATGATCGCCTTGCAAATGGCAAGACCCAACCCAACACCTGTTTTGGATTTCGCTGCACTTCCCCGTTTGAACTTTTGAAAGATGAGCGATTCCTCACCTTGGTCAAAACCTGTTCCGTGATCACGCACTTCCAACTCCACGTTTTGGGAAACTTGCCGAGCACTAATCTGAATCGCACTTTTATCAGGGGAATACTTCAGGGCGTTGTCCAGTAGATTGAGAAGAACGTGCTGCAGGAGCACTTCATC
>JANRMB010000205.1:0-4659 GCA_033761985.1 Candidatus Sumerlaeia bacterium
CGCCCCACAGGCTCCTTCGTTTTCCTCGGCCCCACAGGCGTTGGGAAAACTGAGCTGGCCAAAACGCTCGCGGAGTTCCTCTTCGGAACCCAGGATGCCATGATCCGCATCGACATGAGCGAATACATGGAGAAGTACAGCGTTTCCCGCCTCATCGGAGCGCCCCCCGGATACGTGGGGTACGAGGAAGGCGGCCAACTGACGGAGAAAGTGCGTCAACGCCCCTACTCCGTGGTACTCCTCGACGAAATCGAAAAAGCCCACCCCGATGTCTTCTCACTCCTGCTTCAGGTGCTTGACGACGGGCGTTTGACCGATAGCTACGGTCACGTGGTGGATTTCCGGAACACGATCATTATCCTGACCTCCAACGTCGGAACCCGCGCCATCAAAAAAGGTGGTCTTGGTTTCCAAAGTACCCAGGAAGTCGTGGATTATGACTCCATGAAGTCCAAGGTGATGGTGGAAGTGAAGAAAGTCTTCAACCCCGAATTCCTGAACCGGTTGGATGAAATCGTCGTCTTCCACTCCCTCACGCATGATGATATCAATCACATCGTGGACATCATGATGGTGCAGTTGAACAAGCGGCTTCAGGATCAAAAAATCACCCTGACGCTGGACGAAAAAGTTCGTCTCCACTTGGTGGAGAAGGGCTACGATCCCGAGTACGGTGCCCGCCCGTTGCGCCGCGTGTTGCAAAACAATTTGGAAGATCCGCTTTCCATGATGCTCATCGCGAACGAAATCGGCGAAGGCTATCAGGTCTTCGCCAAGATGGATGAAGAAGGGAAGAATATTGTCTTCACCTCTGTGAAGCCGGAACAACCCGCCGATGAGGAAGAAGAGCCTGTTCTTTCCGCCGGCAATCCTGCCTAACTTCTCCTGAAATGAACCAGTCCTTGTGGCCGGGCGCGTTGCAGCCCGGCCATCTTCTTTTTTGAGGTTGTATGGTGATGATTCGATCTTTTCTTCTGCTGGGGATTCTTTCCTTTTCCTGTGCCCTCGTTCACGGGCTCTACGGCGGTTTGGAAATGCCCAAGGAAGCCAGCACCACAGTGGATTCAGAAATCTTGAATCGGATTCGTCCGCAGGTGCAAACGCCGGTCGAAACCGTTGCGGTGGAATCCACCCCCGTGGTGGAAACACCAGTAGCGACTGAAGAAAAAACTCCGGAATCGGCCCCGACTGAAGAAAGCAACGCGGAGTTTACCGTAGAACTGCTGCATGAGTTGTGGAGCACCAACAGCGCCATCCTGCTCGATGCACGCACCAAAGAGGAGTTTACGGCGGGGCATATTCCAGGCTCCTTTCACCTGCCTCTAGAATCCTTCACCGGACCTATTCCCTCCCTTTTGGAGGCATTCCCCACCGATCAACTCTTCGTGGTGTATTGTGGCGGGGGCGATTGCCACGCCTCCCATTCCGTGGGCTCCTTGATGCTGAGTTTGGGGTACACCAACGTGCTGATTTACGAACTCGGTTATCCGAGCTGGACTGCTGCCGGGCATCCTACGGAAGAAGGATACTTTCAATGAACCGAGTGTTTTGGAGTGAGTTCTTTCTCATCAGTGCCCGCCTTCTTTCCGGAGGAGCGCTTCTGGTCGCCTCCATCGGCAAGCTTCAAGATCCCGCCAAGTTGATGCTCTCCATGAAGAGCTTCGAGTTGGTGCCGGAGTTCGTGATCCCCTTCTCCGCGTACTTACTCCCTTGGTTGGAATTGTTTGTCGGCATTTGCCTCATTTATGGGGTGCTGGCCCGAGGTGCAGCCTTTTGGGCTTCGATTCTTTATGTGATTTTCACCGTGGCGCTTGCCAGCGTGTTGATTCGGGGGATGAACGTGGATTGTGGTTGCTTCGGAGCCATCGCGGGCTCGGGTCCTGTGGGGATTCACAGTATCATTCGTAACTTGATTCTGCTGAGTGCCTCGCTGGTGGTGTTGTATTTCGGGAGCGGAAGGAGTGGACTGGATCATTTCCTTGCGCTCGGTCGGGGGAATTCCCAACAATCCGCCTCCTCTTCAGGAAGCCCAACCGCAGCTTCAACCTCCTCCGCAGCGAGTATCTAAACTTTGCCACCCATTGCCTCACGTCCCATTTGGTTCGATAGCACCCCAAACCTGATTCACCGTTGGTTTCACCGCCAACCCAGGGAGCTGCAAAACCAAGTGGTTTCCCCGGCGGCTGTGACCGATCGGGTTGAGAAACGCGTGAATCGAATGTTTGAACTGGCAGGTTTAAAGGAACGTCCTCGCCCTCAAACGATTCGTGAGTGGGAAGTACGCTGGAATACCCGCGATTTATGGAAGCAGGTAACGGAGCTACTGGATGGGTTCCAGTGTGATGTGATCATCCACGGTGAAGCGGGAACCGATCACTCAGTCACAATGGCCGTTCTCCACGAAACAGAGCGCGATTCCCTGGTTTTGGTGGAGGGCACGTTGAAGGATCTAGTAAAATTCTGCCGGGAGGAAGGCTTGGAAGTCCCCCTGACTCCCCGTGACATGGCGATCATCCTCAGCGCCCGGGAGTACTACCTCCGCTTGGCGCGCAAAGTGGGGAATCAACCTCTCCCGTGGGTGGATGAGTTGGGCGGCCCCACCTTTGTTCAAGGGCTTTTGGGTTTACCGTTCAATCCTCTTGTTGTGGACCTTCTTCAACAGTCCAAATGAGTGAAGTGAACTCACAAAATGTTCTATTTCACTTTGGCTTTATACTTGTAAGCAGAATGAAATCAACAATATTTCTTGTGGAGTAACGCGCCTGATTTTGCTCATTTCCAATAGGCGAAATCCACCTCCAACGTTCTGGATTATCGACGATAATAGGCCAAGTACCTCGTTGACAACGCGTCCATTTCTTCCCCGAGTCTCCAAATACCTTCACCATTGAACACACCAAGCCGCGATTTCGGTTCCCGTAATCCGCTGTGATTGTCTGGTGCTGAGATCATTTTTTGGAGATTCTCCCCATGCCGAAAGACCCCTTCCCGAGTTCCAACGCTTCCAGTGTCCGTAAGGCCACGCTTCTGGCGGCATCGTTGTTTCTGGCGACTTCTGTTTTTGCCGGTACCCAGCATTTTACCATCACGGATGATGCTACTTTGAACACCGCCGTGGCGAACGCACGCACGCGATTCATCAACTCACGACAAGGGAAGAGGCTTCATGCCACGGTATTGGTCAAGCAACAGGATGGAACCTGGAAGCGCGGCTCGTATGAGGGGACGGCGCTCTCCTACCCGGCGAGTTCGGTCAAGCTCCCGTTCATGGCAGCAGCCATGAGCAAGGCGGCCGCCACAGGCCAGCATTACGCCTATCTGGACAACGCCGTGCGGCCGATGATTGAAGTCTCGGACAACGTGCAGACGGGTGTGGTCGTTGATGCCATCACGGGCGCCCCCAACACAAGCACCGGGGTGTTTGCGGATTGGATGGCCAAACGGCGGTTTACGGAAAACTTCCTCAACGGCCGGGGATTGCTTGGCAATCAAGTGATCATCAACAAAACGTACCCTTCGAACTCAAACCTCGATCAGTTTGAGCTTCAAGCGTTCAACACTTATGGCAGCAACCAGATGCAGCCCAACCTGAGTGCGGAACTCATGCTGGAAATCGTGACCGGAAAACTGGAAGGCGGCGCGAGCGCCTACATGAGCCAGCTTTTGGATCATGATGCCTACGGAACCCAATCGGCACTGGGCTGGGGACTTCCCGCCGGGAGTGTTTACCTGAACAAAGCCGGTTGGACCTCCACCGTGCACAATGATATTGCCTACGTTCGTTTACCGAACGGCCAGGAGCTCGTGGTGGCGGCGTTCAGTAATGCCACCGACACCGCCGATGCCTTCCCCCACGACCACTCGGCTCTTGGGGCGTTTATGGATTTCTTTCTTCAGGAAAGCGGTCTGGATGCCGGCGGCCCTCCCACGGTACGCCTCGATAATACTTCTGCGGGATTTGTCACCACAGGGACTTGGACAACCGGAACCGGCGATTACGATCTCTACGGCACCAACTATCGGTACGCCACCGGTGGAACCGCCAGCACCACCGCTGGTTGGAATCTGACTCTTCCCCAGGCGGGTACTTATGAGGTCTCCCTTTGGTGGACGGATGACAGCCAGCGTTCCAGCAGCGCCAAGGTGGATGTGGTTCACAGCGGTGGAACACAAACCGTGGCGGTGGATCAACGTACCAAAGGCGGGAAGTGGATCTACCTCGGCGTTTGGAACTTCAACACCACGGGGAACTCCATTCGGCTGAACGCGGGAACTTCCACCAGCGGACGCGTGATCGCTGACGCCATCAAGTTGTCCAAGGTGCCTAATTTCAATCCTGTGACCATTGACAACGGTACCACCGGACATCAGGAAGTGGGAACATGGGGGAGCTCCACCGGTACCGGATTTTTCGGAACCAATTCCCGTTTCGCCAACAACGGCAACGGAAGCATCACCTCCACTTGGACCCCCACGTTGAACGGCCGGCAGTTGTGCGATGTTTATGCTTGGTGGGTTGCCTCCAGCAACCGGAGCGAAAACGCCAAATATGTGGTGTATCACGATGGAGGCGTCAGCACGTTGGAGGTTGCCCAGGATGTCCTTGGAGGACGCTGGAATTATCTCGGCTCTTTTTCCATGACGAATGGCTCGGCCAAG
>JANRMB010000206.1:0-3440 GCA_033761985.1 Candidatus Sumerlaeia bacterium
CGGGCGGAGGGGTTCCTCAGCATGGATTCCCGGGAGCTCAACGCCCACTTGTGATGGCTCAGCCACCGCAGCAGTATGCGCCCCAGCAGTTCCCCGCACAGCAATACGCCCCTCAACAGGGGTTTCCGCCGATGGGTCAGCCTGGATTTGGTGCTCAGCCACCGAACGCACCGGCGCCGAAACAAATCAAGAGAAGCCCACTTCCGATGATTATCGGCATTTGCCTTCTCATCGGATTCGGATTGTTTTCACTGATTGCTTTGATCACCGGGGTTTCAGCAACTTCCGGTGGAGGCACTTCCGGAGGGGGAATGTTTGCCTTTGGGGACAAAATCGCCGTGTTGGAAGTGGATGGCGCCCTTGGCGCGGGTCCGATGTATACGGCCGATACGGAGCGACTTCGGAATTTGGTGCGTGAGTGGCGCGAGAACGACAAAATTAAGGGGATGATTATCCGCGTGAACAGCCCCGGTGGTGCCGTGAGTGCCACGCAGGATTTGTTCTATGAAATTGAGCAGTTCCGGGCGACGGGCCGACCCGTGTATACCAGCATGGGAGACATTGCCGCCAGCGGCGGGTATTATGTGGCCATGGCTTCGGACAAAGTGTACGTCAACTCGGGTACGCTGACCGGAAGCATCGGGGTGATTTTGAGCCTCATGGGATATGAACAGTTGTTCAACAAAATCGGTTTGGAATCCCGTGTGATCAAGAGCGGTGAATTCAAGGATATTGGTTCCGGATCACGCCCCTTGACCGAAGCCGAAAAAGCATTGCTGAACGACATGATCAAGGATGTGTTCGAGCAGTTCTTTGAGGTGGTACTGGATTCCCGCAAAGAAGTTGTTCGGGAGGTTTTGGCCAGAAAAGAATCCGAAGCGACTGGAACAACCATTACCGCAGCCAGTATCACAGATGAACAAGTGGAAGCCCACCTTCGGCAGTATTGCGATGGACGTATTTTCAGCGGTCGGCAAGCCATTGAGTACGGCATGGCCGATGCCGAAGGAACGTTTGAACAAGCCTTGAACGACATGCGCACCAATCTGGGCCTTGATGAACAAAGCCCGGTGGTGTTCACCCCCAAACCCCAGGAAAGCTTGTTTGGATTCTTCGATCGCCAAATGAATGCGGTACAATCCATGAGCCCCGGAACGGTATTGTTGGAATTCCGTTTTACGTTGTAACTCGCCAACTTATCTGATGATCTATTCCTTTTCTTTCCCTCTTGCCCAACTTCCACTGGGCGTAAAAAGACTTTACGCCCATGAGGAAGAAATTGATTTGCACGCAGAAAACTGCCCGGTGATTCAGGGGAGTGGATTGCTGCTCTTCGGAGCGCGGACTCTATTGATTTGGGAAGCTCGGAAAAGCTGCAAGTACAAACCCGCGGATCAACTCAAGGCGTTGTGGTCAGCCTTTGAATCACTGGGGGCTCAACCGCTAAATGAGGAGGATCTGCTCAAAGTTCGAAGTGGATCTGATGCAGAGACTCATTTTCTGCGATTCGCGGCGGGTCTTGAGCAAGCGCTGCTGGCAATGGAAAGTCCCCGTAAAACGCTGATTCAGTTGAAGGGGAAGCTGGAGACCGATTACCCGGAAGCCCGTGAATTGGTTCGGTTGATACAGGAGGGAATTCTTCTTTCAGAGCGGGTGGTGCTGGATACAAACATCCATCGTCGCGAAGGTCTGGAGTCTGGGATTTCATCGTTATTGAATGAACAACAACAGGAATTTGGGCGCGTTCGAGTGTTGTTTTTGGGGTTGGAAGAAGTGGCGTTTCCGTTCCTGGATTGTTTTCTGGAATCGGGGACGGAGGAAATCTCCTATATCAGCCCGTGCATCGGGAAGTCACGACGTTGGGCCGCCCAATTTGGAGGCCGCGCCGTTCCGCTCAGTCAAATCACCACGTTGCTCCCCCAAATCGATGTGGTGGTGGACAGCTTGTATTCTCCGCAACATCCGATTCCCTCCTTCGAGCATGGTTTATCGGCGTTTCGGAAGTGCGGGGATCGAACAAAGCCCCTCAGCTACTTTCAGTTGTTGCCGTTGGGTGCAGGCAAGCCAGAACAGGAGCTCTTCCCTTGGTTGAGGATTTACACGCACGAGGAGTTGGCGCGGTTCTTCTGGGAACGGCATCCGGTTTGTGAAACCGAGGTGGATTGGATGGAGGGGGTGATTTCAGAGAGCAGGGAACGACTTACCCAATCGGCAGTTGTAGAGGAAAACTCGAATCGCGGAGTGATTCAGGGTCTTCGTTCGGAGTTGGATGAGATTCGTCGTCGGCACGTGGAATTGCATTCGAATCGTTTTCTTCCGGCGGAGTACGAACAATTGCATCGGTTTTCAAAATCACTGATGGCGGCGTTGCTCCACAAGCTGGAGTCGAAACTGTCTTTGAATTCGGGGTCTGTTCCCACCCTGGAATCCTCTTCATCCGAGTCTTCGCTGGGAACTCCGGTTCCGACACGTTCCAATTCTCCGAATTGACGTTTTGGCTTTCCACGCTCCATAATTTAGAAAACACTTTGTAAATTCCTGAAATATTTGTGGAGGAGAGAATGCCCCGTCACAGCCAACTTGTCTTTCGGGATCAGAGAAACAGTGAGGAGAAAGCCGTTCTTTTTGAATGCGGTGAGGGGATCCCCTTCGGTTGGTTTGTGCTGTTTGGGGGAAGGAACTTTTGGGAACCAGAACAAAAAATTGAGGAGAGAGGCGGTGTTTCCAGCGAACGGGACCCATTGATCACCCCGTTGGAAGTAGCCGAACCCCGGTTGAGAAATGCGTTGGATGCCTTTCAGCAAAATCCCCATCTTTGGCCGTTCGTCAACAGCTTGGAGTTGTTGCACAAACGGGTAAAAGTACGGAGCAGGAAGGGATTTCTGCAGCTGGAGGCGGGTTGGATTCAGGGGAACGAAGTGGTGGAGTTCTCCAAACTTGCCGCCTTGATGGAGACACTGGTCTTTCAGGTGAATCAGGGGAACACGGATTTGGAGAAGTTTTTGAAGCCCTTTCAAGGGTATGCACCGTGGGTTCCGCTTCAAAAGCAGCAGGATAAAACCGAAGCGGAAAATGTTTTGAGAAAAATGGGGAAGGGGATTGTCTCCCCTGCTGGATTGGCGATGATCATGATCGGAACTCCCCATGGTCAATGGGAGCGCTTTGAGGAACAGGTTCGGGAGCTAACGTATAATGTATGGGCGGATGATTTTCAGTTTCCCCCGTACCCTGTTGCAGTAAAGCCTTCGGAAGTTGCTTCGCCAGCGACGGATTCTTCCAAACGTGAACCAACGGAGAAGAAAAGTTTCTTCCAGCGTCTCTTCTTCAAATCGTAAGTCCCACACTGCGTTAGGGATTTTTACCATGCTGGGTTGCATGGTTGCAGTGAGTTCCTGCGCCCCCAAATCTGCTTCCGAAATGTCTTCTTCTCCGGAAGGGAC
>JANRMB010000207.1:0-3166 GCA_033761985.1 Candidatus Sumerlaeia bacterium
GGAGCCACAGAATTCTATCGGAACACGGGGTCCACCAACGTGCCGGTATTTGTCTTTGATCCCGAGGAGGACACTGGGATACGGGGAAGGTTGTTCGCGGATTCCGTTGCACCTTCGGTTGCGGATTGGAACGGTGACGGACGTCCCGATTTGGTGGTGGGCCTCAACGGCGATGTGGTGTTGGAACGAAATATCAGCACCACGGATGACGTTTTTTTCCGTCAAGCCCATGGTGATTTTCCCGGGCTCTTCCGCTTGCGTTTTCCCGTTGTTCCTGCAGTGGGCGATCTCGATGGGGACGGGGATGTTGATGCGCTCGTGAGTGAAGAGATGTTTGCTGCAACAGAACGACCCATCATTACCTTTTTTCGAAATATCGGAACACCCGAGGCGGCAAACTTTCAAAAGCAAACCGCTGAGGAAGCCGGGTTCAATGCCGAATTTGGCGATCTTGCCGGTGGTGTTTTGCTCACCCTAGAAGATATTGAAGGGGACGGAGACTTCGATCTCTTCGCCTTGGGATACGATAACAATACGCAGCAATACGCCTTGAGATTTCTCCGCAACACCGGAACTCCACAAGTCACTGTGTTTACCGCAGAGGCCACCAATCCCGGCAATCTTCCGAGACAATTATCAAACCAGCGCTCTCTCGCGTTCAACGATGTGGATGGTGATGGCGATCGCGATGTGATCTGGGGGTCAAGTGATGGTTCCACCTCCGTAACCCTGAACACGGGGACACCTCAGGCACCCGTTTTTGGCAATAGCGTCCCCGGTAGCCAATTCGGTTTATTTACTCGGGGTACTGGTTATCTTATCGTTAGCAGCGGAGATGTGGATGGGGATGGTTTTGAGGAAGTTGTTACCGGCGAAGCGAACGGGAACGTCACGCTCTTCCGGCGGTTCGGAAGCGATGCACTAATTCCATTTGGTCAACCTCTAGTCATTAACTCAGGAGGAGAAGCGCCCCTGCCCTACGCAGCACCGATGCTTGCGGATTGGAATGGGGACGGATTCGCCGATTTGATGGTAGGAAGTCAGGCAGAACCGGAGGAGAGTTTGCCCCCTATCGCGAATTTTGTTCGATTCTTTCTCAATCAAAATGATGGAACAGAAGCCAGCTCCACTCTTTGGATCTTCGAGTAATTCATTCCCCTTTGGGGACATAGGAGAGGAGCGTTCCACGCAATTCCTCCAACGTAAATTCGCGACCAATATGCACTTCTCGAATGATTCCCTCCGCATCAATAATCACCACATGTGGAAGGGCATCGATGCGATAATCGCGCACCAAGGTATCGGAGTCATCATGCAAAACAGGAAGTTTCTCGACTCCCTGCTTCTTCAGGAGTGCGGGAACAACTGAATCCAAATCCTCTGCTTGGTTGAGATTGATGGCAAGGATTTGCACGGGTTCATTTTGCAAGGAGTGATGCAATTTTTCAAGCTTGGGGAGCGCTGCTACACAGGGGGGACACCACGTGGCCCAAAAATCCAGCAACACCACATTGCCCTTGAGAGAGGAGAGCTGAACCGCTTCTCCCGAAAGCATTCGGAGCGTGAAATCTGAAGCCGGTTGCCCGACCAATTCCTTTGAAGGCTCAGCGCCCGTAAATTGAATAAACTGTTGGGAAACATCCTGCGAATCAGCGGGTGGCTTCAACTCAAACACACCCGTTTCCTTCAACGGTGCAAAATCCTTCACCGCCACCACAATCTCACCCAACGGCATTTGCACGGTAAACGTCGCTACTTCGCCCGACTCCGCAAATCGCGCCTGAACGCTCTCACCAAAGAGCGTGGTGAATTGCAGGGCATCACCATTCGCCGTGGCGGAATCCAACAGTTCCGGATGGGTGAGCCAATCAAATGCAGCGGCAAACGGAAACAACCCCTGACCGATGGGGACACCCGAGACTGCAAGTGATGGTGTTGCCGCCCGGCGTGCCGGGAGAATTACATGGGCCTGCTCGGGGTGCATCAGCAGCATTCCTCTGTCCCCGTTTGTTGTGAGCGTGGCGAGCTTCGTTGTAGCTGAAAAACGATCGGGTGAAGAAACAAAAAGTTGGAAGGATTCCGCATCACCTGGAACTCCGACCTCAAGGGCAGCATATTCGCCGCTCACACGCCATGCGGTACCCCCCTGCAGTTTTCCCTTTAGAAAGGCGATGCGTTGCTCCACCGGCCCCAGAGGGGCAACTTTCGGCAAAACCAACGGGGACGCAGGAGAAGTCGGTTGAGAATCTGCGACCGTCGAACGCGATTCGGCAATTGGTGTGGAATCCTGATTACAACCTGCAGTGAGCAACACCAGGGCGAGAGATGCGAATACGTTACGAGTTCTCATCATGAAAATTGAAATCCCATCGTGTGAAGAAGTTTCCCCTCGGCGGATTCGTGCGGGATTCCCGTAATGGTATAAGCAGCAAACTCCCGTCGCAGGGGATAATTCTTCCGGAGCAGATCGAAGTGTTTTTCCAGCATCTCGGGATTGGTTCGTGCCAAATCGATGGAGAATCGGCGCAGCGCGGCGTCGTCGTCTGCAATCGTATACGAATGCCGTACCGCCTCGCGAACAACCAACCACGGATCGCTTTTTGGGGAGAGTGTCACCATCGGTTGAGTTGGTGGAATAGGGACAGGCTTCCAAGGTAACTCCAGACCCAGATGGCGGGCGTAGGCTGCCACGATTTGCCGAGTGCCTTCAAGTTTGCCATCGTGGCTGTAACCGGCAATGTGTGGTGTACCGAAGAGAAGAAGCTCATGCAGTCCGGGGAGAAGTCGGGGCTCATTCTCCCAGCAATCCAAAACTGCACCTTTCAAACGACCCATGTTCAGCAATTCGAACAGCGGAATATTGCGAAGCACATTCCCTCGCGCAGCGTTGATCAAAAATCCTCGGTCCCCCAAAAGCTCCAGATGCTGCTGCTGTATCAAATGATGCGTGGCGTGGGGACCGCTGGTGGTGTAAGGAGTGTGAAGTGTTACAACGTCTGATTCCGCGAAGACTTCCTCCAGCGTCCCCCATTCGTCCTCAACACCCGATTGCTGAAGTGGGGGATCGTTGCAAATCACCCGCATCCCAAGTGAGCGAGCCAGTTGGCTTAAGGGTCTTCCGATGTTTCCCCGGCCCACAATCCCCAACGTAAGATTGGCGCAATCA